>NZ_JAQGMM010000044.1 GCF_028292365.1 Caballeronia sp. | reverse complement strand
TTCCAAGTTGGAGGCTGTCGCCTCTGGACTGCCGCTGGTGGCGATTGCCCACGGTATATCGGCCGCGGTCAATGCCGCAAGAAGCTCGCGCGCCCCTGGGAGGGGCTGAATCTGGCGATTGAACCGGTCGAACGCCTCACCCTGTCTTTTCTTGATTCGCTTGACGCGATCCGTATCGATGTGGCCACCGACCTCTCGCAGAAGCTGCTTCGCGAAGAGATTACTGCTCATGCCGATCTTGCGGTGGATTCTGGAGACGGGGAGGCTCAGCCCTTCGCTATCCAGCGCTTCGCTCCATGCGATCACGTGTTGGTAGACGCTATCGATGAGCGTGCCGTCGAGGTCAAAAATGAA
This sequence comes from Caballeronia sp., assembly GCF_028292365.1. Taxonomy (GTDB): domain Bacteria; phylum Pseudomonadota; class Gammaproteobacteria; order Burkholderiales; family Burkholderiaceae; genus Caballeronia. The sequence goes on along the minus strand of NZ_JAQGMM010000044.1, from coordinate 5,536 downwards.
GGCTGATTTCATTGCAAATCGCGCGGTGCGCGCGTGCGGGGGCGCAAAGCCGAAACCAGCGCCAGTGCTGCCGCGCCCAGCAGCGACAATGTAAGAACGGGAAACGCTCCAGCGCTATTAATTGCAAGCTCGGCCGGACGGCTAGCGACGAGCTGCGCGCGGCGAGTGTTCATCCTGGCGCCCAAGCGCCGAAGGTCCTGCGCGAGGCTTTCCTCGGCCATCGGCAGTAAGATGGTTTCCTCATCAGCAACGTGATGAAGTACTTCCCGCATCAATTCCATGAGCGTTTCGTCGTATGCAGTTGCGTCGGGATTCATCCCACGAAGCTTCGCAATGCTCTCACGCATCGCATCATGTTCCGGGACACTTTTGTCGAGGACTGTCGCGGTTGGGTTCGCAGCACGAAGTGCAGGATAAAAAACCTCCTCCTCGAGCTGTGCATGGATTTCAAGGGCAGCGCAAATGGTGTTGACGAGCGCTGCCTTGCGCCAATGAGGCGCGTCCGTTCGGTACCGGTGAAAAGCTGCCAATACATGAGTGTGATCGAGCTTGATCATCGTTGTAATGCGAGGGGAGGCTGCGAACGATTCGAAATCCATAGTGTGTTGACTGCTCAGTTATAAAGGGTTGCGCCCACGTATGCGAGTCCCTACGGTCAGCCGCTAGTGTCTTCAGTAAGCAATGCCCGAGCACTGGAGGCCTACCTCGTTGGAAGGCTTGTTACCTCGGTAAGGCGGACGACCCGCTAAGCGGGCCATCCTTTCAAGCGAGCTTCTCATGAAGCTGCTATCCAATCGATCTTACTTCGCTGTAGTCGCCTGACCTGCGCCGAGGTCTGCGCCGGTTGTCGGATCAGCATTGACGTCTGACGCCGTACGGGCTGCCATCGCCTGCAGGACCTCGACATCGGCCTCCGTTACGCCAACAGTTGCGAGCCCGTCACCGCCGTCAACCGCCGGCTGCGGGTCTTCAACGAACTTCCAGTCGCCGCCTTTGTTCCACGGGCCACGGATGTCATCACCCTTCGACATATTGAAGTAGACGCTCGTGAACTCGGGCACGCCCGGCAGCTTGCCCTGCGGGAAATTTGGTTGGATCGAATGCAGCGCTTTTTCGAAGGACTTCTGGTGGGCGATTTCGCGCGTCATTAAAAAGCCCAACGCCTCCTGGATGCCCGGATCGTCAGTAACGTTGATCAGGCGCTCGTAAACAATTTTTGCACGAGCTTCAGCCGCGATGTTTGAGCGCAGATCGGCCGTCGGTTCTCCGATCGTGTCGATGTAAGCCGCGGTCCAGGGCACACCGGCCGAATTGGTCAACGCAGGTCCACCGCCATAAAGCAGGGCTGTCGTATGCGAATCATTGCCCCCTGCAGTGAGCGACCGATACAACTCGGCCTCAGACTCAACGGCTTCCGCAAGCTGACCCTTCGCGCCTTTGTTCAGCATTGCAACGATGGAACCGATGATTTCCAGATGGCTCAGCTCTTCGGTAGCGATATCGAACAACATGTCTTTGCGACCCGGATCATCTTCGCTGACCGCTTGAGTGAAGTACCGGCACGCGGCCGCTAGCTCGCCTTGGGGGCCGCCGAACTGCTCGAGGAGGAGGTTCGCCAAGCCCGGGTTAGGAGCCGCAACGCGGACGGTGTATTGCAGCCGCTTGTTGTGTACGAACATTTATATCTCCAGTCTAGGTTGAATGAAACGTTTCGCCATACGCATGCCAGAACACGCGTACAACGGAAGTGCGAATCATTGGGTCGAGCGGCGCTGCGTTAGACCGCGCAGCGCACCCAGTGCTGGGCGCTCGATTCTCAAGGCCTGCGCGGCCCTGGCGAAAGTTGCAGTGTTTGAGAAAGGGGATGCGTAATGTTCTGTGCAATCGACGTACCACCAGGGCGCTGAAAAGGGTTTTCACTAAAAACACAGGTGTTCGAATGTGCACGGTGACGGTCGTCACAGGAAAAATTCATCACAGAGTCACCGTCAAAGGATTGGGAAAGAAAGACCCAGGGGCCTGCGGATCTGGCTACCGGCAAAATAATCCGCAATTCGAATCTGGAAATGAAGGGAGAAGTAGACTTTGCGAGAGACAGAAAACAGGAACTAGCGCAGACAGCAGGTGTGAAATCAAAATGTCAAAGGTCGACTCGAATCCGCCCCGACCATCGAAAACAAAGCGTGTCTGTCGAGGAATCCTGATCGACGCGAACGTATTTACATGTTGTGCATGCTCTTCCATGCGACACGATCTCGAATGTATCCGGTAAAGTTAAGACGAGCCAGGCGGGAGCCGGCAAAATTCGCTGCGCCCTTCGCAACCTCGGTAGAAAGCCTTGGTTGCGCCGGGCCGCTGCTCGAAGATACGGCAGCGAATTGTCCATTCGAATTTCGATTGGAAAAACGACATGCGGAATAGCCCAATTTTTCAATTTGGCTGTGAAGGGGTGGGGTAAGGGTGGGCGACGACACGCTCAGCAGCGGTCTGCGGCCTTAACCGGCATTGAGGCAATAATATGGACCGAACAGTGATTGCGCCGCTCTTCGCGGCGTCAGGCTTTAAGGAGCTCTGGATTGCCGGTGGTGTCGCAAACGCGATGCTTTGGTTTGAGGTGCTGGCTGCCGGCCTCTTCACATTTCAGGCGACCGGCTACGGGCTGCCGTCGCGACCGTCTCGGCGGCGAGAAGTTTTCCGCTGCTGTTGACGGGTGCATTCATTGGGGTGTTGTCGGAGGCGGACAATCGCAAGCGGATCGTGGTCGGTGGCCTGGTCCTAACAGCATTGAGTTCCGTCTCGGTAGGTGCGCTCGGCCTGTGCGGCGTACTCCAACATTGGCCTGTGGGCGTCGCCGCTCTCATTAGTGGACTCGTATACGCAACAGAAATGCCGGCGCGACGGAGGATGATTTCGGAATGCGCAGGTGATGAGGCAAGGCCGCGCGCGGTTGCGGTGGACAGCATGACGAACTATGCGACGCGATGCGCAGGGCCGATACTGGGCGGCCTTGCGTACCAAAGTCTGGGTCTGCCAGGTGCATTTCTTATATCCGCACTGTCTAGCAAAGCGCTGCTGCTGTCGTGTCGCGGATCCCCTGTTTTCAGAGGGGGAACCGGCGGCTTCCGATCCGGCGCGCCATGACAGATCTTCGGGATGCGGTTGCTTTCGCCCGCGCCAGTAAAACCCTTGCGGCCCTCCTCGGGATCACGGTCGTCACCAACCTCTTTGGTTACAGCTACGGCGCGCTTCTCACGCCTCTCGGTTTGCACGTGTTTAAGGTGTCGTCAGCGATGGTGGGGGCGCTGGCGTCCGCCGAGCCCGCAGGATCCCGCGTCGCCGGCGTGGTGATCGCTCTCCGGACACCGCGCGGACGGCCCATTTTTTGGCTGGCGACCGGTGCTGCCGCCCTTTTCCTCGCGCTCGGTCTCGCGTCACTCGTTGGAAGGTCGGAGCATCCTTTCGTACCCGTCCTGGCCGTACTGTTCGTCGGGGGATTCGCTAGTGCGCTCTATAACATCTTTCAAACTACAATCGTAATCGACCCGACGCCCGATCTCTTGCGCAGTCGCATGATGGGGTTGGTCACCGTCTGCATTGGGACACTTGGCCACTTGGAACGGCGATCGCCAGCGCGCTGTCCCGCCCATTAGGGTCTTTAGGCGCGCTCGGAACTTTAGGGGGATGCGGCCTCGTTGGTCTCGGCCTAATTGCCGTGGTAGCGCGTCGCCGCTAGATAAGGTTCAAGGCCGCTTTTGATTAACGTCCGTGCTTGTCTTTGTGCCGAACTATCGGGCGCCCACCCATTTCAGCCGGCTATTGTTTGAGGACTGGATGGTTGTCGGGATCTCATTGCGGACGGACCGGCGGCCCGACGGCCGCCGATACCCTAAGGCTATTATTGAGTCTTCTTTGTCGTAGCGTCCGGGCGCACCTGGGGATCTTCCCCTGCCACGCGTTCGACCTCGACGTTTGTGCCGCGTACGGTGTCATTCACCGTCTCGGTCCGAGTGGTTGATTCCTTGCCCACAACGACCTCTTCGATCACGCGTGCAGTTTTTGCAATGACTGGCTCTTCCGCCGTTTCGCGCACTTCGACGAAACCTTCCTTCAGATCCGCAGCAGTTGCCGGGCGGTCAACCGGACGGCGGTCGATCGAAGCGTGCTCTTCGCGCAGGTTCACCGGCTCGCTGACCGGCGTTTCGGTCAGCCGGGAATAGACCCGAACGCCGCCCGTGGACACTTCACGTTTGCCCACCGCGAGTTCTTCCTTGACGACCGGAAACGCCTGGCGGTCCGCTGCAATTTCATCCGCCGTATAGGCAGGAACGCTGCTGTCGTAGCCGCTATAGCCGGAACTCTTCCACTGCGACACACGTTCGTCGATATCGAGGGCACCGGCACCATTGAGCGTGGCACGAACACGATCAACCTGCGACTCGTCTGCTACGTCCACCGACAGCAAAGCATGGCCGCGGCGAATCGATTCATGGTAGTGGTTCACTTCTTCGGGCGCATCATCATCGCCGAACAAGCGTTTGAAGAAGTGGGCAATACCCCCAGAAGCGTGCTCACGCGTCTCGCTTGTCGAACGGTCCGTGGCAACGGTCCGCGTTGTACCTGGTTCGGCGGTCCCGAGGGAGCCGTCTTGCCCCTCCGTTGCATCGTCCTGCGCATGGACGTTGATGTCGGACCGAGCGATGCCTTCCTGCGTCAAACGGTCTGCGGCGTTCTGCGCGTCATCAAAAGAATTAAATAAACCAATAAGAGTTTGTGTCATTGCGGTAGCTCCAGCAAAGAAGGGCCATCGACGGCCGGTGAGGGATTGACTAAGGGACTGAGTCTGAGGGACTGAGTCAGGGAATTGCATGAGCATGGATTCCTGCAACCGCCGTTCCTGAGACGCGCTATACGGGATCAACAGGCCCATCTTTTTCCCGATGCCACTCTCCATCCGTTCCGGACCGACGTTCAACGACCAGTTCTTCATTGTTCGCGAGCACGTTTTGAAAAACTTCTTGTTGAGACTCGGTGGTCGTCACGTGAACCTCTTCTTTCAACGTCAGTTGCATTGTGATGATTGGAACGTATTCGAAGACAGGGATGATGAGCGTGCTGCCGTCCTGGCGAGACTCGAACTTTTCTTCCACGGGGCGATTGATGGCGAAGCGCTTGACTTCAACCGTTTGACTTCGAAGGCTCACGGGAATCGGCTGCATCTCCTCGTGCACAATCTTGTGAATCCGGACAGCGCCTGTCTCGGTTGTTTTCACCCCCACTTCGAGTTCTTCCTGAACTGCGGCGATCTCGATCTCATCGGCGCGAACGCCATCAGAGGGCGGGGGATTGGCGGACGTCGGCTTCGCACTCTGTACCATCGCTATGCTCCAAAGGAAAAGGCCGAAGCGAATGCTTCGGCCGGCCTACGTGAAAACCTCACAGACGGCCGCTGCCCTGACGCGTCACGCGGCTACGTGCAGGAACGGCGTCGTTTCCAACGGCGGAGCCGCCGGCGTCCTCGAAGGGAGGCTGATGACGG
>NZ_JAQGMM010000321.1 GCF_028292365.1 Caballeronia sp. | reverse complement strand
CGGGTCTCGGTCTTAGCATGGTCTCAGCGGTGATCCAGGTCCACAACTTCACCATGAAGATCGGCAATGCAGAGCCTGGCACTCGCGTGACCATAGAGTGCTGGTCGTGAACGCTCGATTGAACCGCGTCAGTTCGCTTACCTACCTATTCGCTCACTAAGCTCGACATTCGATCTGCAGCAAGTACATGGCAAACACCAGACGACAGCCGCCTCCTTCGGGTAGCACAAGAAAGCGCCTGAGCAAATCAGCGCTGTTGCCGATGACGGCAAGGTCTGCGCGAGACCTGTCTTTGACGTACCATCTCGCGCTGGCGGTTTGTCGTCGCAAGAACGGAAGTTCGTACTTGATTAATCAATTAGCCCGCGCCGTCTATAGGACGTATTACCTTCAACGCGCGGGATTTGGATGCGTGCCGCTACAGTGTTATGAGCGCGCTGAAGCCGCGCTAGAAAATTGTATGGTGTTCGGTTCGAAGACGGGAACGTGGGGTATCTGTGCCGAGGACGCATCTGCAATCGCGCAGCTGCTTGGGTTGCACGATCACCAACTCGACACTGCCCCGTTGCATCAGGTTGTCGACGCGGAAAGGCAACTACGGCTTTTTGTGGCGAGCAATGCCGCGTCGCCCCTGACTAAGCGGTCGGCCAAATGAACAACCAGATTTCCAGCGGCGGCGACGATCGTGGCGAGTCCTTTCGCAACTCATGACGTAAAACGAGGGCAGACGAGCAGTTCTATTCGATGGTTAGGTTAGCGGTCTTCGTCATTTCGGCGTCTGCTCATATAGACGGACGTGAGCGAGGCTTTGCGCCGACGTGGAAGCGCGTCCGCCATACGGATTCAAGACGTGCGCTGCCGCTCGCTGAACGTAATGCCGCCTCTTGACTTGGAGTCCGGTGAAGACTCCACGATCTGCACGACAACCTGTTCGGCGGCAACTCCAAAGCTGTCAACCACAGCTTTGGTAATCCCCGTCATTAGCGCTTTCTTTTGCTCGGCTGAGCGCCCTGCTACTGCGTAAACAATGACTTCCGGCATAACGTTCTCCAGCGGGTTGGCAAGGAATTGCATCTGCAATCATAGCGGCACCGCACGGCGTGCGCTTGAGTCCGTGCTATAGAAGCACCGCGTGAATGTGACCGGCCTTTTTCACGAAATTCCTTCGTGTAGGTGGCCTTGGAGATTGGTTCACCAATACCTCACTCATGCCTGACTGACTGGTGTCGGCAAGTTGCCCAAAGTTTTGAACGAAGTTTCGACGCCCATTTCGCCTTGCTCTCGCTTGCCTGCGCTGTAATCTGTCCGAGGTTTGTTAAGTAATTTTGTTTGCGTCACCAAGGCCCGACCGCCGGCAACTGCGCCGTAAGCATCGATACGCGCTCTTTCAGCACTTCATGCAGTTGCCGGATCGCAGGAAAGAACTGCTTGCGATGCGTGCAGATGAGGTTCAGCGGCGCCGCCTCGCCAGGCTGCTCGGGCATCAGCACTTCGAGTCGGCCCGCCCGCACGTCGGCGCACACGTCGAGCCACGATTTGTATGCAATACCCTGGTCCTCGATCGCCCAGGTCCGTGCCACGTCCGCGTCGTCGCAAAAGAGCGATCCGGTAACAGCGACCTGGCGGAGCTCGCCCGCCACCGGGAACACCCATTTATCGTAGACCCGGCCGCCCATGACATAGAGCAGGCAGTGGTGTACCGCCAGTTCGTCCAGCGTGCGCGGCCGCCCATGCCGTTGCAGATAGCCGGGAGACGCGACGAGCACACGCCGATTGTCGCTGGCAAGCGGTAGCGCGACGTAGCTCGCGTTATCGGCGCGGCCGTAGCGGATGGCGATCTCGACCGGATCGCGAAACATGTCGGTCAGTTGATCGGACAAAAAGAGCCGCACCGACAGCTTCGGGTGCGCCTCGCGAAACGCAGTGATCCAGGGCAGCAGAACATTGCGGCCCAGATCCGACGGCGCGGTGATCTGCAGAAGCCCCTGCAGCGCATCCGCCTCGCCACGCAGGCGCTCCCGCCCCTCCTGCAATGTCGCGAGCACCTCGTTTGCGTACGGCAGATATTCCTCGCCTTGGGCAGTAAGGCGCAGGCTGCGCGTCGAGCGCGCAAACAAACGAACGTCGAGCTCGCGCTCGAGCCTCTGAATGGCCGCGCTGACCTGACCCGGTAGGAGGTCCGCTTCGCGGGCGGCGTTCGAGAAGCTGCCGAGCGCGGCGGTCCGCACGAACAGCGTCAGGTCGTCAAACCGGATCATTTTCATTCCTGTAGTGAAAGTTTTACCCGATTCTCCCTGTTTTTCGCGCTGCTTGTGCAGTGCATCATTAAAGTTTGCCCGTGTCGCCAAAGCGGCTCGCCCTTGAACACCACGCCAATGACGCAGATGAAAGCTATCGTTTATGATCAGCACGGGCTGTCGATCGAAGATCCACGCGCACTCTACGAAACGGAATTGCCGAAGCCTGAGCCGGGGCCGCGCGATTTGCTCGTGAAGATTCGCGCCATCGCCGTGAACCCCGTCGACACCAAGGTCCGTGCGGGAATGCTCGGTGACCCGCCGCGCTTGCTCGGGTGGGATGCCGCCGGGACGGTCGAGGCCGTCGGCGAGGCCGTCACGCTGTTCAAGGTCGGCGACGACGTGTATTACGCCGGTTCGGTCGCCCGCCCCGGTGCCTATGCCGAGTACGGCGTCGTCGACGAGCGCATCGCCGGTCATCAACCCACCACACTCGATCACGCGCATGCCGCCGCGTTGCCACTCACTTCGGTCACGGCCTGGGAGCTGCTCTTTGATCGCCTCTGTGTTGCCGAGGGCGGGGGCGACGGCGATGCGCTCCTGGTCATCGGCGCGGCTGGCGGTGTCGGCTCGATTCTTGTTCAGCTCGCGCGGCAACTAACGAAGCTGCGAGTGATCGGCACGGCATCGCGACCGCAGACGCAAGAGTGGGTTCGCGAGTCTGGAGCGCACGACGTCATCGATCACACGCGCCCGCTGGAAGAAGAGCTGCGCCGGATCGGCGTTACGCAGGTGCGCTATGTCGCAAGCCTCACGCATACCGAAGCGCGCTATGCGCAGATCATCGAGGTGCTCGCGCCGCAAGGCAAGCTTGGTGTCATCGACGATCCGAAAACGCTCGACGCGATGCCGCTCAAATTGAAGGCGATCTCGCTGCACTGGGAACTCATGTTCACGCGATCTTTATTCGAGACGCCGGATATGATCCGCCAGCATGAGATCCTTGAGCGCATCGCCGCGCTGATCGACGCAGGCACGCTGCGTACGACGCTCGGCGAGCATTTCGGGGCGATCAACGCCGACAACCTGCGGCGCGCTCACGCACTCATCGAAAGCAATCGCGCGCGCGGCAAGATCGTTCTCGAAGGGTTTTGAGTCTGCCGCCGATACCTTTATGAGAGGCACGCGCTTCGCACGTCATCGTCGGGGGCCCCTCTTATCCCCGCGCGTTTAGGAAGATCGGATCGCGTCGCCTCTTCATTAAAACGGCTCTGGAAACAGAGCTTTTTTTCATTGATGCGCGGCGGCCGTCCCAACATTAGATCGCACATACCTGGACCGAAAGCAGCATCATGATGATCGAAAATAATCAGCCGGCAGATAGCCATTCGCCGGGCAATGGCGACGTGTCTCCTTTGCGCTCGTGGTTGGCGGTGGGGTCCGTGACGATCGGCGCATTTGCGTTTGTCACAACGGAGTTTTTGCCCGTCGGTCTGTTGCCGCAGATTGCACGGGATCTCGGCGTCATGCCCGGCACAGCGGGGCTGATGGTCACCGTTCCTGGCGTCATCGCCGCTATTTCGGCTCTAGGGATGATGCTGGGCGCCGGATGCATCGACCGGCGCCATATCTTGCTGATGCTGTCGGTATTGCTGCTGGTGTCCAATCTCATATCAGCTTTCGCGCCCAGCTTCGCGTTCATGCTGCTGGGTCGGGCGATACTCGGCGCGAGTCTGGGCGGTTTCTGGACCCTTGCGCTGGCAGCGGCGGCACGGCTGGTGCGGCCCCACGACGCCGCCAGGGCGACGGCCGCGATCCTGACGGGGGTGACATGTGCAACGGTGATCGGTGTGCCGCTCGGCACGTTCATCGCCGGCCTGGCGTCGTGGCGCGCGTCGTTCATGGTAACCAGCGTGCTGGTGGCCGTTGCGCTGGCCGCGCAGGCGGTCCTGATCCCTTCGTTGCCGTCGCGTGCGGCTTTACGCGTTGCTGATCTGGCCGCGCTACTGCGCCGTGCCCATCCGCGTAGAAGTTTGCTGATGGTCGCACTGATCTTCGGCGCCCACTTCTCGTCGTACACCTATATTGCGCCGTTCCTGCTACAAAACGCCAGCTTCAGCTTGTCCAGCATTACCTGGCTGTTGCTCGGTTTCGGCTTCGTCGGGTTCGTGTCCAACTTCGCCTTCTCCGCGATCGTCACACGCAATCTGAAAACGTCGCTCGTGACGGTGGTATCGTTGCTCATGCTTGCATTATTGAGCATGCCGCTGCTGCGGCATTCCGAGCCTGCGGTCATGGTTATGGTACTCGTGTGGGGTATCGCATTCGGCGCCATGCCGCTGTGTCTCAGCGTTTGGATGCAACTCGCGACTCCCGATCTTCCCGAGGCGGGATCGGCGCTGTTCGTCAGCATCATTCAGGTCGCCATCGCTGTCGGCTCGCTGATCGGCGGCACGGTGGTCGACCAGGTCGGCATTCCCGCCGATTTCTGGTTCGGCAGTGCGCTAGCTCTCCTGGGTCTGGCGGCAATCGCTAGTTTCGGCGGGAGCGGAAAGACCTCCGCCAATGCTGAGCTCACGCGACAGGTGCAATCAGAATAGTGCATGGTGGGTGCGCGCTCGGGTTATTTACTTCCCGTCTGCGCGCGCGGGTCTTTACGCTGGGTGTCGCTTTGAAATGCTGCGCATAGCGGCGGGAGCGCCCTGCATGAAACGGGTAATCGCAGCCTCGATGATTCCGTCAAGGTCATCTGGAACTGGCATGT
>NZ_JAQGMM010000021.1 GCF_028292365.1 Caballeronia sp. | reverse complement strand
CGCACCAAGAATGGTCGCGATGGTGAAGAACGCGAAACCGACCGCAATCGACTTGTACATCACGTCGTCGAGTACTTCGAGCGACGGCAGGCGATCCGCCAGGATGCCGCGTTCCTTGACCAGATAGGTGACTCCGACCATGGCAGCCAATGCAAAGCTGCCATATCCGATGAAATTCGCCGGCACGTGGATTTTCATCCACCAGCTTTGCAGCGCGGGCACGAGCGGCTGAATTTGCTGGGCATCGCGGGCGATGGAATACCACATCAGGAAGCCGACGGCGGCGCTAATCACGAGTAGTACGAACGCGCCCATGGCACGCGTGCTGTAGTGCTGCTCGTAGTACAAATAAAACAACGAGGTAATCAGGCAGAACAGCACGAAAACTTCATACAAGTTCGAGATGGGGATATGACCCACATCCGAACCGATCAGGTAGGACTCGTACCAGCGCACCATCAGGCCGGTGAAACCCATCAGCACTGCGGCCCAGGTCATCTTCGAGCCGATTGCACCGCCCGTGGGTGAACGCGAAAGCAGGCCGATCCAGTAGAACACCGTGGCGAGCACAAGCAGCGCGCTCATCCACAAGATGGCCGACTGGCTGGACAAGAAGTACTTGAGGAAGAAGTTGGTGTCGGCGCGCGCGAGATCCGAGTGATAAAGCTGCAACGACGACAGGGACAACAACGCAATGCACGCAATCAGCAGCCGCACCGGCTTCCAGCGCCATCCGAGCACCACGAACGTGGGCACGGCGCAGCAGAGCACCAGCTTGTCGTAGTAGTTCATGAACGGGTGATACCGGTACAGCGCGAAACCCGCGCCGGCGACCAGTGCCAGCGCGAATAGCCAGTCGGTCAGGCCGAGACGCTTGAGAAACGGACGTTCGTCGAAGAGATCCGGATCGACGGGCACCGTGCCCTCGCGCTGTTGCGCCAGAGTCGAATGCGAAGAGGCTTGTGTGAGGTCCATATTCTTACCGAGTTGAATCCTGCGAGCCGGTGGACTTGGGGTCCACGGGCGTTTCCGGTGATGACGTTACCGGCTGAGACTTGACGCCCAGCATGGCGCCGATCGCGTCGCGCGTTCGCGCGAACTCCTTCTCGAAATCGATGGTTCGCCGTGCGGTGGACATTGCCATCAACACGCTCGTGCCGCCCGTTGCCGTGTCTTTGAGCCAGAACCAGAGACGACGTTCACGCACGTAAAACATCGAGAAAATGCCGAACACGAGCAGAAGGCTGCCAAGATACACCACTTTTTTACCCGGCGCGCGCGTCAACTGGAACACGGAAGCCTGGATCTGCTTAAACGAGTCGAGTTGAAGAAAGACCGGCGATCCGTACAGAAAGCTGTCCGAAAGTGCATTAATCGACGACTGCACGAACTGCGTGTTTTTCGCATCCGGCTGCGCTTCCGGCAGGCCGTTCTGAGCACGCGAAATCTGCCACAAGTCCCAGGTCGCGCCTTCCAGCATGCGCAGCAATAAACCTGCCGCCTTTTCCTGCTCACCCTTGGGCACGGATTTATCGATAAAACCCGCGATCGCCTGGAAACCGCCCAGCGTCGCGCCCGGTTTCCCTGGATTCGTTGCCACCCCAGTTTCGTCGGCGCCCGCGAACAGATTCAACACCCGCGACGCGCTTTCCTCCAGATGTTTCTGCAAATCCGCATTCGCTTCAGGAACCGAACGCTTCGCGAAGCGACGCGCGGCTTCGTCGCGCATCGCCGGAGTTTCCAGCGCGGCACGCAACTGCATCCACTGCTTGATGGAGCTTTGCTCGTCGGCAGGAATGCGCAAATAGCGGAACGGATCGTTCGGGCTGAGGCGCATGCCGGCGAGGAACATGGGCTGGCCTTGTACGTCGACGGGCAGCATGTAGTTGTTAAACTCACGCGCCTGACCGTCCGTGCCCCGCACCTTGTATTGCACCGATGGCCCGACGTTACGCAAATCCGTCGGCTTCGATGTCTTCGCGCCGGAACCGAGCCGTTCGTCGAAGGCTTGCTTGAGCGTCTGCGTCTGGCCGACACCGCGGGTATCGATCGAACCGCTGCCGTCGGTGACGTTTTCCACGTTGATCGCGCGGAAATCGGTGAATTCCACGGTTTCACCGTTGCCGCCGATAATCTGCGGGTTCATCGGCACCGTGCCGCCAATCGCTCCGTCGAACGGCGTGGTTTTCGTGCTGCCGCCGGACATGGGCCATGCGGTCATGGAGAGCTTCGAACCGCCATCCTGGAAGCTTGATTGATAGATCGAAATACCATCGTAGGTGAACGGCTCATTCACTTCGATACGTGCCGGGATGCGCTTGCCGGTCGCATGATCGATTACGACAATATCGCTGGCGAACAGCTTGGGCATGCCCGTCGAGTAATAGTCGACGATGAATTTATTGAGCTGGATAGAGAACGGCAAATCCTGGATCAGCGAGCCATCCTGCTGATTCAGGATGGCGGTTGCGACATGCTGCCCTTCCGGCACCCAGGCGTAACCGCGGAACGTGGGGTTCGACGTCGGCAGACGGTGATTCGGCGCGATGTCGTTGATGACTTCGTTCGATGCAATCGGCGTCTTGTTGAAGAGCAACATTTGCAGCTTGATTGGCAAATTGCTGTCAAGCAAGCCGCCAATACAGATGATCACGAACGCCATATGCGCCGAGATATAGCCAATCTTCGTCAGCGCGCCGCGCTTGGCGGCGATCAATGTCGCGCCGCTCTCGGTCTCGCGCGTGACGAACTTGTAGCCCATTTTTCCCGCGAGGCGCTGCAGATTGGCCGCAGTCTCGGCACGCGATCCGGGCACCTGCGGGAATTCGCCCTTGTGATGGAACGCGCGCAGGCTGCCTTCGCGCACCCGATCCTTCCAGCTCTTCATGTCCGCGATCATTTTCGGGCCATTGCGAATCACGCACAGCGACACCGAGACCACCAGAAACGCCAGGATCAGCAAGAACCACCACGCGCTGTACACGTTGTAGAGGCTCAGACCGCGGAAAATATCAGCCCAGAACGGACCGAACTGATTGACGTAATTCGGGTACGGATCTTCTTGCGTAAGAACCGTACCGATAATGCTTGCTATCGCGAGAATGACGAGCAATGAAATGGCGAAGCGCATCGAACTAATCGTTTCGATGGCATGACGCACGCTGCTACGGCTCGACTTCGACTGCAATCCCGACGTGGTGACGCTCATTCAAACTCCGGCTGAACAGCAAAAAAGGGTGGAGACGCAAGCGGTCTTTGACCGGCGTCCCACCCTTTTTTCTTATTTTGCGCGCCGGCCTCGTCGGACCGGCTTCCTGACACATTTGATTATGACCCGCGCATGTGACGTCCGGGCGACGCTGCGCGCATCTTAATGCAGACCCGCACTTGGTGCAGACGGGTCGTGCGGACCATTACAGACCGTTAATGAAGACCGGCAATGTAATCTGCAACCGCCTTCACTTCCGCCTCATTCAGGCGCAATGCGATGGTGTGCATGGGCTCACTGTTGTTGCGCGTGCCCTGCGCAAACGCGGTGAGTTGCGCGGCCGTGTAGTCGGACCATTGTCCCGACAACCGCGGATACTGCACCGGCACGCCCATGCCCGTTGCACCATGGCACGCGGCACACGCCGGGACGCCCCTGTCCGCAATGCCGCCGCGATAAATCTTCTGCCCAACCGGCACGGTATTCTTGTCACGCGCGTAGCCTGGCTTGGCCTTCTGCGTCTCAAAATACGCAGCCACGTTGACCATGTCCTGATCGTTCAACGCACCCGCAATGCCCGCCATGATGGGGTTCTTGCGCGCCGGCTCTTTCGCGCCCGGCTGCGTCTTGTAATCCTTCAATTGCTTGACGATGTACTCGGCATGCTGGCCTGCGAGCTTCGGAAACGCGCCGCCGGCACTGTTGCCGTCTGCTCCGTGACACGCTGCGCAAACCTGGGTGGCAATTGCCTGGCCCCTTGTCACGTCTGGCTTGGCGGGTGTGACCGCATCTGCCGCTTGCGCTGTGACTGTCCAGCCTACCAACCCCGCTCCTAATGCTGCTGCTAATTCCAGGACCATCAGAGTCTTGTACAGTCGGTTCATTCGCGTACCCTGTTTTTCGTCTTGTGAGAATTGTGAGGTTCTGCAAAACGACGGTTACCGATGCACTGCAAGACACCCGACAGAGGACTCGATACGGGATAAAAAGTCACCCGGCGCGCGCCCTGAAATCTGTCTTCAAACCTGTCTCACTCCTTATCCCGCTTGGGTCTTGCGTGCCCTGGCTGGTCTTCGTACAACCGTCGTATTGTACAATAACTCGCTAAACGCAAAGACGCCAGTCGGGGCAAGCCCAGTATTCAGTGGCTCCTTACAGCTCGAGTTTCCACAGAATTTCACTTTCGGTCTTCCCATGTCGTCATTTCTGCTCCATCAAGCCCGTTTTTTTACAACGGTCAATCACCTAAAGGACCTGCCGCCGACGCCCCAGCCGGAGATTGCTTTCGCGGGCCGCTCGAATGCCGGCAAGTCGACAGCCATCAACCTGCTGTGCAACCAGAAGCGGCTGGCGTTCGCCAGTAAGACGCCGGGACGCACGCAGCACATCAATTACTTTGCCATAGGCCCGGCCGACCAGCCCAGGGCGCACGTGGTCGATTTGCCAGGGTATGGGTACGCGGAAGTATCGGGTAATGCAAAGCTGCATTGGCAACAGTTGCTGTCCACCTATTTGCAGAGCCGCGCGCAGCTCGTCGGCATGATCCTGATGATGGATTCGCGACGTCCGCTGACCGAACTCGACAAGATCATGCTCGAGTGGTTTGCCCCTACGGGGAAGCCGATTCACGCTTTACTGACCAAATGCGACAAATTGACGCGGCAGGAAAGCATCAACACGTTGCGCGCAACCAAGAAAGCATTCGAGGAGTACACGGCGGCCGGATATCGCGGCGAATTGACGCTACAGCTCTTCTCGGCGCTCAAGCGCGTTGGGCTCGATGAAGCCCACGAGAAAATCGAAAGTTGGCTGATTCCGAAATCAACGGAAGAAATCGAGCCGGAAGACGAAGCGCAGTGAGATAGATCTGGTGCCGCGTGGGGACAGGCTTTGAGCTCGAACGACGGAATGAGTCGTCGCCCGGCATAAAAAAACCCGCCGCATGACGGCGGGTCAAACAGCCTGATCGAATCCTTCGATCATCACAGGCACCCGCTCAGGGAGGAGAAGCGGGGAGCTCGGCGCCAGGCGCCTACCTCGATCGGTATGATATACCATTGTCCCGAAAAGGTTCTGAAGGCGGTCCGGCCCCTTGTCTGCGGCGGTTGCGGCAGTCGAGCCAGCATCCGTTTCCCCTGATTGCGTTATCCACCATCCCCAAACAAAGTCATGAGCTTCTATCCGCATCATCGTCCGCGCCGTATGCGTCGTGACGACTTTTCGCGCCGCCTGATGCGCGAAAACCTGCTGACCACGAACGATCTGATCTATCCCGTGTTTATCGTCGAGGGATCGAATGTGCGTCAGGCTGTTCCGTCCATGCCTGGCGTCGAGCGCACATCGGTCGATCTGCTGATGAAGGTGGCCGAGCAGTGCGTCGAACTCGGCGTGCCGGTGATTTCGCTTTTTCCCGCGATCGAACCCTCGCTGAAAACACCGGACGGCCGCGAAGCGACGAATCCCGAAGGCCTGATTCCGCGTGCCGTGCGCGAGTTGAAAAAGCACTTTCCCGAACTGGGCGTGCTCACCGATGTCGCGCTGGACCCGTATACCAGCCACGGACAGGACGGTGTCCTCGACGAACATGGCTACGTAATCAACGATGAAACCAGCGAAATTCTCGTCGAACAGGCGCGTGCACAGGCCGAAGCGGGTGTGGATATCGTGGCACCCTCGGACATGATGGACGGTCGGATCGGCGCAATTCGCGAAATGCTCGAAAGCGACGGACATATCCACACGCGGATCATGGCGTATGCCGCGAAGTACGCGTCGGCGTTCTACGGCCCGTTCCGCGATGCGGTCGGCTCCGCTGCGAACCTCGGCAAGAGCAACAAGATGACGTACCAGATGGATCCGTCGAATTCCGATGAAGCCCTGCGCGAAGTGCGGATGGATATCGAGGAAGGCGCGGACATGGTGATGGTCAAGCCGGGCATGCCATATCTGGATATTGTGTATCGCGTGAAGGAGGAGTTTCGCTTTCCGACCTACGTGTACCAGGTCAGCGGCGAGTACGCGATGATCAAGGCCGCCACGCAAAACGGCTGGCTCGATCACGACAAGGCGGTGATGGAGTCGCTGCTCGCGTTTAAGCGCGCGGGGGCGGATGGCGTGCTCACGTACTTCGCGCTGGATGCCGCGCGGCTGTTGCGGGCGGCATCGAAGTAACGGGATCGGGGCGCTTTTGAGGCGGCGATACTCTTGCTGGACAGTATCGCCGCCTGATCATCTGGAGTTGAGGAGTCGCCAAGTCTGCGGCTTCTGGGAGAAAGGGCCTTCGGATACTCGGCAACGGATGTTTACCCAGATTCCGCAACGCGGTTGCATCCGACCCCGCGATGCTGGAAGTCCGGCCGGCTGAAAGCGGAGATTCTCCGGCCGAACGCCGCTCGTGTAGCACGCCCGACTCGTTGTTAAGTCGGGCGGCTAGCACCTCGAACGCTCACACCAGCGGCAAACAGATCTCCGTCAACAGGTCGGCAGGTGCCGTTTCCTTCGGGTTGTTCAGATACTCCTCGAATACAGGCGCATCAGCGGCTTCGCGGCCCGATTGCACGAGCCACGTTCCATATAACCATTCATAGGCCGCGTGCATATCGCTATAGGGCCCTTTATGGCGGAGCACCGCATACTGGCCACCGCGTAACGGCGTTATCCCGACCGGCGCAGCGACTTCAACCTTGGTTGCCAACACTACCCCGGCCTTCGATCTCAATTCGGCTTCAGCCACGATGCCCGGATCGTCATAGTAGATGCCGATCGTCCGGAACTCGGCCGATAACAGATTCCTGCTGGCCAGCCAGCCGAACAACGAATCGAACGCCTTGCCAATCTGCATATACGACCCGACGTGGTCGAGAGACACAACGTTCATCGCCGGTACGTCACGAATCACCACTTCACGCATCACCATTTGATCGTCTCCTGATAGCGCCGGCCGAAACCGGCTGTGAGTGCCCTGCTTGCGGTACTGCGCTGGCGGCATGCCGAATGCCGCCCTGAACGTGCGCGAAAACGACTGCAAGCTGCTATACCCCGAACGCTCGGCAATCTCCGCGATTGGCATCGATCCATTAGCCAGGTAACCGCCCGCACGATGCAGTCGTAACCGGCGCACCGTCGCGGCGATAGTCTCGCCGTACATTGCCTGATAGATCCGATGCCAGTGATACGGCGACAAACACGCAATCTCCGCCAACCTGTCGATATCGAGAGGCTCGTCCAGATGATCGTAGATATGGTCGAGCACGCGGCTCAGTCGCGCTTCGTATCGGGCTTGATAGGTCAGATCGTTCATGAGCGCCTCACTGAGAGCGAGCGTTGAGTGCTGACAAAAGTATCACGATGCGATTTACCAAATCCTGCGGACTTGATCGCGGAGCGATTGACGCTTTAGTGGAAGTTGGCGGTGAAGTCGTGCCGAAAGCCCGTTTAGGTGTTGATGGTGTTTGGTTTATAAGGCGCCGGGTTTAAGGACGGGCGTCCCTTACACCAGTGATCTGAGGGAGGAGATGGCTCTTCGCATAGCCCGCTTGCTACTGTGGTCCAGCATTGAGCGCGCTGAACTCTACTCGTCGATCCCGGAGCAACATGACGCAAGTCCGGGCTCCGAACGCACATCATGTTCCTCACGTCGAAAATCACGTTGTGGGCGCGGAGAGTTTGTCCAGACTCTTCAAGAACATATCCGCCGACTCGTACCCGACGACCCGCGCCACTTCGTCGCCTTGCGCATCGAAGAAGATGATCCCCGGAGGCCCGAACAATTTGAAGCGTTTGAGCAACGCCTGATCGTCGGGGTTATTCGCCGTGACGTCCGCGCGCAGCAGGTTAAGTTGCGCGAGACGCGCACGTA
>NZ_JAQGMM010000016.1 GCF_028292365.1 Caballeronia sp. | reverse complement strand
TGAACATGGAATGCGATGCCCAGTCCACGCCTTCACCGCCCATCTGGATCAGGCCCGTTGTATCGCGTTCCATCCACGACGCCATGAAGTGGCAGCCGATCCCCGCTTGGGCGATCGATCCTTCAGGCACTTTCGTCGATGTATTGTGCGGACAGCCCGAGCAAAAATACGGCGTGCGTTTGACGGTGTCGGCGGCGTTCGAGAGGATCTGCGGTGCGACGAGATCGACGACTTTATCGCGACGATCCAGCGCGGGTTTATGCCGTGCTAGCCAGTCCGCGAACACAGGCAACACGCGCGATGGGCGCAATTCACCAAGCGCGCTCAGCAGCATTGCTCCGTCCTGCGCGTTCTTGCCGACCACGATCGGCCGCGCGCCTTGTGTGCGGTTATACAAATGATCCTTGATCTGCTGCTCGATCACGGGCCCTTTCTCTTCGATCACAAGGACTTCAGAGAGACCCTCGACGAAGGTATCGAGGCGCGTGGTTTCCAGCGGAAACGATAGCCCCACTTTATAGATGCGCACGCCGGCGGCATCGAGGTCATCGACGGTGAGATCCAAACGACGCAACGTTTCCATCAGGTCGAGATGCGCCTTGCCGCACGTCACAATGCCGACGTTCGCGTGGCGACTCGGTGCGATCCATTTATCGATGGAATGGGTTTTCGAAAAGTACCGCACGGCGTCGAGTTTCGCGGCAAGACGCGCTTCAATCGTCAAGCTCGGCAAATCGGGCCAGCGATTGTGCAGACCGCCTTCGGGCGCGACAAAACCCTCCGGCGCCGGCCACGTGGTTTGGAACGCGTCGAGGTCGACGGTCGACCCGGATTCCACTGTCTCCGATATCGCCTTGTAGCCCACCCACGCGCCCGAAAAACGCGACAACGCCCAGCCGTAGAGACCGAACTCGAGCATATCGGCGATATTCGATGGGTTCACGACCGGCATGTGCCAGGCGATCATCGCCTGATCGGACTGATGCGGCATGGACGACGACACGCAGCCGTGATCGTCGCCCGCCACGACCAGCACCCCGCCGTGCGGCGATGAACCGTACGCGTTGCCATGCTTGAGCGCATCGCCGGCTCGATCCACACCCGGACCCTTGCCGTACCACATCGCAAAGACGCCCTCCACGGTCCGCTCGGGGTCCGACTCCACCCGCTGCGTGCCAAGGACGGCCGTCCCGCCAAGTTCCTCGTTGATCGCGGGCAGAAACCGCACGTCATGCGACGCCAGAAGTTTTTCCGCTTTCCACAATTGCTGATCGACCATGCCAAGCGGCGATCCGCGATAACCGCTCACAAAACCGGCAGTGTTCAGCCCGGCGGCGCGATCGAGCTGGCGTTGCATCAGGACCAGCCGAACCAATGCCTGCGTGCCGGTGAGGAAGATCCGGCCGTGCGCGGCGTTGAGGTTATCGGTGAGTTGATAGCTTGCAAGTGGAGGACTGTCGGCAAAAGGCACACGCGCGTTCATGGATGAGGCTCCGGCGTTTTATCGTTGAATTGAGAGGATGTCGCCATTCTTCCTCGACACAACCGGAAGGTTTTTGCGTTCTTCGCGATCGAACGCTCACACCAGAAACAAAATCGATCTTTATTGAGATGAGTGAGAGGAAAACACCTGCCGAATGGCTAACGTGTGGTTAACCCGCGTCTCGAAACGCCCAGGAGCGGGTAATCTGGACGCTCTCCGACAATGCCGCGCCACGAAAAGGAATCCACCCATGAAGCTCTATTACTGGCCGAAGACGCGCGCTTTTCGCGCGTTATGGATGCTGGAGGAATTGCGCGTGCCATACGAGTTCGCCTACGTGAACATTCGGGCGGGCGAGCAGAATGCGCCGGCGTTTTGCTCGGTGAACCCGATGTCGAAACTGCCTGCGCTGGATGACGACGGTGTGTGCGTCGCGGAATCGGGCGCGGTGCTGCTTTATCTCGCCGATAAATACCGCCAAGCCGGGCTTGGCGTCCCACTTGATGATCCGTTGCGAGGCCGTTTCCTCCAATGGATGTTTTTCACGGGCGCTTGTCTTGAACCGGCTATGGCTGAACGGATGACGGGTGCTCCGAGCAATAGCGTGAGTTTCGGCTGGGGCGATTTGGGCCGCGTCGAAAAGGCGATTGAATCGGCGCTGGCCGATGGCCCGTGGCTGCTCGGCGAGCGCTTTACAGCAGCCGATATCCTCGTCTCGAGCACGCTGCAGATCGCCTATATGGCGAAGCTGATCGAGCCGGGCGGAGTGCTGTCGGATTATGTAGCGCGCGCGACGTCACGGGAGGCGCATGAACGCGCTGCATCGATTGATAAACAGGAAGCGCAGAAGGTGCCGTCAGCCGCCTCGCATCAGCAGACGGGCACGGTTAACCTGAAACCCTGAGGTCTCTCTGATTCAAGGGAAAGTCTTGGGCTTGGGAATGCCCGCACCGGCTTCAATGTCGGCGACGGCTTGGACATGCGCGGCATCAATGGCGTCCTTGGGACTCGACAAGCCGTTATCGCCGCCAACGGTTTGCCACGACTGCACGGCTTTATCGAGGTGGCGGATTTCGTATTCGGCGTCCCAGCGCGTCCCCTGTAGTTCGATGGGCCGAACGTGGATGGAGTAGACGCCGTAGAGGAAGAGTTGTTCAGCCATGGTGGTTCTCCCGTTCAAGCGAAGTGACAACGGCGGCCAGCAATCTGCGCGCCGCCGTTTTTCACAGTTCGAGTTCGCCGAGGATCCGGTGAGCGAGCGCGCGGGCTTCTTCCAGAGCCTCTTCTTCGGACAACGAGGTGGCCGCAACGTCGTACTGTTTCGGCTCGGAATCCTCGCCGTCTTCGCCGTCGTCGCGGACCAACGTGACAACGCCTCGAAACTGGCCGCCGTCTGCGGCGTGGGCGCCGATCGTCGCGGTGTAGATGCCTTTCGTGTAGATCGTGTCTTCCATGATGCACCTCCGGCAAAGGTTGAAACGATGCTAGCACGCGCATTTATCGCGCGTATGACCGTCTCTCGTTAAGCCGTAAGCGCACGTTTCAGGCCAGCAGATCCTCGACTTCTTCCAGCGACGGTGAGTGTGCCCCCGACCTCCGGCACGCCGCTGCGCCCGCCGCGAGTGCAAAACGCAGATGGTCAGGCCAGCCGCCGGCGCGGGCCATCAAGCTGTAGAGCAAGCCCGCGATGGACGCATCGCCGGCGCCTACCGTATCGGCGACATCGACTTTGGGTGGGCGTGCCTGCCAGCTTTCTTCGCCGACATGCAAAGTAGCTTCGGCCGATCCCCGTGTGACAAGCACAGTGGCTTGCGGGTTCATCGCACGGATTTCGGCAATGGCATCGGCTTCATTTGGTATCGATGGGAAGAGCTTTTGCAGGTCTTCGTCGGAGACTTTGATCAGGTCGGCCAGCGCGGCCATTTTGCGCAAAGTGGGCTCGTAGCCATGCTCCATCAGGTTTCGATAATTCGGGTCGAAGCTGATCTTCACGCCGTGCTCGCGAAGTTGCGCGGCGAGACGAGCGAGCGTGTCGCCAAGCGGCTGGCGCACAAGGCTGATGCAGCCGAAGTGCGCCCATTTCACCGAGTCCATCCAGCCGGACGGCAGAAGGGTGGGATCGAACGCGAGATCTGCGCCGTTTTCACCCATGAAGTAGTACGTCGGCGGTTGGGTCTTGTGGACAATCGCCAGCAGCGGCGGCCGCTCGACACGTTGCATGAAGCGCATGTCGAGGCCGGCCGCGACGCTCGCGTCCCAGAGTTCATCGGAGAAATTGTCCGTGCCGAGCGAACCGGCGGATGCCGTCGGCAAACCGAGGCGCGCAACGGCGCGCGCCACATTCCAGCCGGCGCCGCCTGGGCGGGACAGCCAGTCCGACGGGCCGGTGCGGATCAGGTCGGTGAGGATGTCGCCGGCTGAGACGAATTGGGGGAAGGTTGAATTGGAACTTGCGTTGGAAGTCATCGTGCTCACCGTTTAGCTTGTCTCTTTAGCTTGCTTCTTTAGCTGTCTCTTTCATTGCGTCGCGGCTTTGTTGGGGCGCGTCGGCTGGGTCTATTGCGTTTAGCACTTCGTAGCACGCGCCCATCGTGTGGTAATCGGTCTTGCCGGCGGGACTCTTTTCATCGCTGTACTTGCGGTTATCGCAGGTCAGGATGCGGAACCACGCGCCGTATTCGTGATCGACGAAGTGCGCCCAGCTATAACGCCAGAGTTCGTCGTAGCAATCCCAGAATCGCTCCAGACCAGTCCGCTTGCCGAGCAACGCAGCGGTGGCGAAGGTCTCGGCCTGCACCCAGAAGTATTTGTCGTGATCGCAGATCGAGTTGTCCGGACCAAAGCCGTAATACAGGCCGCCGTGCTGGTCGTCCCACGCGCGGTTGAAACCGGCGTCGAATAGTTCGATTGCTCGCGGTGCAAGCCACGGCAACGCGCGGTGGCGCTCCAGGATCAGCAGCAGCTTCGCCCATTCGGTCTGATGGCCGGGCTGGAAACCCCACGGACGGAAGATATTGGAGCTGTCGGACTCGTTGTAATGCCAGTCGACTGACCAGTCGGCGTTGAAGTGCTCCCAGACGAGACCGTTGCTCAACCGCGCCTGGCGCAACGTGATATTGCCGGCGATTTTCTCCGCACGATCCAGATACAGCACATGGCCGGTCGCCTCGTACGCGGCCAACAACGCTTCGGTCGCGTGCATGTTGGCGTTCTGCCCGCGATACGACGACAACTGCCAGTCGGGCGTGGCTTCATCGGCGTAAAGACCGGCGCCTGCGTCCCAGAAATGCTTGTCCATCAGCTGGAACGTTTCATCGATCAAGGGTTTGGCTTCATCGATACCCGCCATTGCCGCGTGGGCGCAGGCCAGCAGAACGAATGCGTGGCCGTAGCAATGACGCGTGCCATCGAGCGTACGTTTCGCACCGTCGCGCCATTCGATTTCCCAGTCGTAGCCTTCGTTCACTAAGTCCCAATGCGCGTTGCGCAGGAACGCGAACGCGTGACGAGCGTTGTCCTGATGTTGCTGGCCGCCGAAATGGCGAAAGGCCATCGCATGGTTGAAAACGAAGCGCGTGCTGCTGACAAGGTGTCGCGTGGTGCGGTCGTAGACCGTGCCGTCATCCTTGAAAAAATGAAAAAAACCGCCCGAGTCGTCGCGGGCGGTTGGTGCGTAGAACGCAAGTGTGTGGCGAACGTGGTCGAGGAGGAAATCGCGGCTTCGAAAGTTCGGTTCTGCCGAACCCGCCACGTGCAGAGCGGTTGAGTTCATACCGATGTCTGTGTCCGTGTTATGACCGAGCTCGCGCGAGGAATCAGGCGCACGGGCACGAGCGTGTCGGTTGTGTTCGCGTCATCGTGATTCTGAGCGGTTTCCAGCAGTAACTCCACGCCACGCCGCCCGAGTGCTTCCTTGTCGACCGTGACCGTGGTGAGCGGCGGCGTGCTTTGGGCTGCGGCAGGAATATCGTCGAAGCCGACAAACGCGATGTCTTCCGGCACCCGCAAACCGTGCGCGAGACAGACGCGCATGGCAGCGAGGGCCGCTGCATCGTTATAGGCGAAAACGGCGTCGGGCAGCGGCGCGGATTGCGCACGCGCCTGTGCGATGAGACGTTCCATGGCGTCGGCGGCAGCCATGTCGGCGTCGATAGCAGGCTGCGTGGTGACTTCGAGCGTAGGGTTAAAGAGTAATCCCGCTTCGAAATACGCCAGCCGGTATCCCATTGCCCGCTGGGAGATGCTGTAGTGCGCCAGCGATCCGCCAATGAATGCAATCCGCTTGCGCCCGAGCGCAAATAGATGCTGCATGGCGAGTGCGGCGCCGCGCGCGTTGTCGACGTTGACGGAGCGAAAACCCGGCGCGCGCAAATCGATCAGTACAACCGGCCGGTTCATGGAGCGCAGATGAGCAAGCAACTCAGGCTCGATAAATCCAGCAACTGCTACGGCGTCCGGTGCGTGAAGGCGCATTTGCTGGGCGAGATCATGCGTCGGCCCGGCCGTCAGTACTGACGGCACCAGCCGCCGCTCGCGGCAGGCTTCTTCGAAACCGTGCAGAACGTGGGAAAAGAACGGGCTGACTGCGAAGTTATTGTGCTGGCGATGAAGCAGGAACGTGACGCGCCGGATTCGGGTGCGAAGCTGGGCAGCGTCGTAGCCAAGTTGTCGCGCCGCTTCGACCACGCGTTCACGAGTCGTTTCCGACAAGCCCGGCTGGTTTTTAAGCGCCCGCGATACCGTGCCGATCGACACACTGGCTGCGCGCGCGACATCGCGAATGGTTGTGGCCATCGGGTTTCTCGTCTCCGCATTCCGTGGATAGGTTGTTTATCGCGGCTGAAGCGTTGGTTGCACGCTATGTGTTTACTAACGGCGCCAGGTTCGCACGATTTTAGCGATTGTATAGTAAAACAGTGCGAAATCTTACCTGAGAAATCTTAGAGGAAACCCGTAAGTCGTGTCTAGATAAGGCTTTCAGTTAGCTTTATTGTTTAGTAAATGACGGGAAAACTCAACTTGGGAAATTCAACTTAATACGCGTTGGTATGCGCTAGCGCGCTTCTCGCTGATGAGTAGATTTCGCATTCGATGACCATACGTCAAGCACCATGTCGTCATCCTGGTAGCGGGACAAGTGCGGCAGCGTGAGCTTTGCGCGAAGTTCTCGATGTACATGATCACCCGAATGCGGCCATCCCTCGATCGGCCGCCGCCAGTGGCAGGCGATCAGCGTTCCGCCCTCGGCGAGCGAGACCCCAATCCTCGCGATGAGCCCGGCGAGTTGCACTTCATTCAGGTAATACGCCACCTCGCTAATTACGATCAGGTTGAACTCGCCATCCGGCCAATCGTCAGGCATGGCGCGCTGCTCGACCCGGACGTTCTGAAGATGTGCGCCTCGCTGCCGCGCAAGTTCGACCGCGGCCGGATTCAAATCCGCCGCGAGCAGCGTCTCGCATCGAGAAGCCAGTTCAACGGTAAGTTCGCCGTTCGCGCAACCGGGTTCATACCCGCGACGGTAATGTTCGTCGGGGAGGGCGGCCAACGTAAGCGCGCGCTTGCGCCGCTCATACCACCGGTCGCGAAGCAGCCAGGGGTCGTCGCTGCGTTCATAGAGACCGGCGAAATAGTCCTGCGCATTGGGTTCCTGCGTTTTCGGTTCCTGCGCGGATGGTTCCTGCGTTTTCAGTTCCGTCTTCATATCAGCACGACCTCGTAGGGCCGGGTGAGACGTTCGAGCACATGCGCGGGCAGGATAGGTGCGCGACCCGTCGAGTCGTCGGCTTCGATCTGGCTCCGAAACGCCTGGACCGCGTGAACCTTGCGGGCAAGCGTGGCCATATCCAGCACTATGCGCCGCGCTCGACTCCAGGGCACGCGGGAATCCTCGGGTGTCGCCCAGTGCCAGGTCCACACGGGGACCTCGACAAACGGCAAGTCAAGCGCACCAGCCACGGTGGTCACGGCGCGGCCGACCGACTCGTGGTCGGGATGGCCGTCGAAACGCCAGGTTCCAAACACGATGTCGCCCGGTTCGAGACGGGCTTTCAGCGCTTCTACCAGTTCCGACTCGAACGTTTCGCCACCGCCGTCCGGAAGGTGCAGTCGCTCCAGTGCGACGTGTTTCATGCGCAGACGTTGTAGCGCGTCGCGCGTTTCTTGCGGACGAGTCGCGGCGAGTCTGGCTGCGGGCCATTCCGGCGACGCAGGATGGCTAGCTGTGCCGTCCGTCACGGCGATGATCAGCACCTTGCGACCCAGGTCGGACAATTGCGCAAGCAGGCCGCCCGTGCCCAGAATCTCGTCGTCCGGATGCGGCGAAACAATCACGGCGCGTGCGCCGGGTGGCACGAGGATCGCCGAATCAACTTCGGGCAGGCTCGAAAGCCGCCCGGCGTTTTGCCAGGTTGCTTCCGGTGTGCCATTCCCCTTGATGGCGCGATCGTTTGCCGAGTGAGTTACTACAGGTTCCATGTGCCGCATTCCCCATTGATAAGTCGTTCAGCAAGCGCGGCTTCATCGCGTTCGGCATGACTCTGCCGGATAAAGACAGGTAGATCGGCCATCAGGCTGGCGAAATGACGGTTACGGCAGAGAGGCGCGGCACCCAGCGCACGGCCGGCACGCTCGACGACGTCAACCGCTGAGCGTTCCGCCGCCAGCCGGACTCGAAAGGCATCCGGCATTGCATCGGACTGCGGCTCGCGGTCAATCCGTGCCGCCGCTTCGCGCAGCAGGCTGGCCGTCCCGGAGAGCGCCGTGTCAATAGCACCCAAATGAGCGAGCTTGTACGGATCGGCGCGGCGTGCCGTATCCCGTTTGACGAATTCCCCGATTGCAGCCGCCGCCCCGAACCAGCATGCAGCGATCCCGCCGCCGCCGTGCCAGAAACCCGCTCGCTCGAGATAGGCGCGCGGCGTGCCGATGCGGGAAGCTTTAGCGTGATCGAAATGGACGTCTACGCTCGCGCTCGCCGACATGCCGACAGCCATCCAGCCATCACGCGTTATGCGCACGCCGGGTTGGCGGAGATCGACCGCGGCGAGAATGGGCTCATCCTGTTCGTTCCAGGCTGTGACGAGAGCATGGGTGATCGAGGCCGCTCCGGAACACCAGGCTTTCGTGCCGTGCAACGTGACGCTGTTTGTGTTGGACGCAGCGCTCGCGGCGAGGCGAGCTGTGGGCGGTTCTGCTGCCCAAACGCCCCACGCCTGGCCGCTTTCCGGGACGTGTCCTTCACCCAGTTCAGCCATGATGGCGAGCGCGTCTGTATGGCCTTCGAACAGCTTGACCAGCGCGAGATCGCACGCCGCAACCGTGGCGAGTATTCGCCAGCGTTCAAGCGTCGCGCCATGGCCGGGAAGTGGCAGGCGATCAAAGCCTGCATCGATCAGCGCGTGGAGTGCGTGGGCAGTATCAGTGCTCGAGCCGCGCTCGAAACGGAGGTCACGCAAAAACGGTTCGAGAATGGATTCGCTTGCGGCCCCGCCAGTCATTGCTTGCATGGTGGTCACTCCCAACCGCTTGCATGGATT
>NZ_JAQGMM010000658.1 GCF_028292365.1 Caballeronia sp. | reverse complement strand
GCTGTAATAACGTTAGCCCCTCGACCGAGATGTCCCACGCGCGTCGTGCCTCTTCGGGCGGGAATTGCCGTTCAATCGCGCATTCTCCGTCCGAACCGAAGCCGACGATCGCCTGTCCGCCGTTTCTACCCGATGCCCCCCAGCCGATCCGCTGGGCTTCGAGCAACGCAACCGAGTAGCCGCGCGTTGCAAGTTCGAGCGCACACGAAACGCCGGCGAAGCCCCCACCCACCACACACACATCGGCCGCGATGCGTTCGTCTAGGGGCGCGCAGGGAGCCGGACGTTTGACGCTCGCCTCATAGTACGAGTCCTCAGTTACACTGAGTTCTTTTTGCAAAAGCATGATTAGGTGCTACGGCACGCGGAAGTTAATGAACTGCCAAGGGTCGTGCTCGTCCTTATGCCCTGGATACAGAGTTGATCGATCACGCAGCGGAGTCCAGTCGTCATATACGCCAATGAGTTCGCCTAGGTACGGGCGCGCGATGTTCAGTATCATCCGGTAGTCGACATCGTCCGGTTCCACGACGCCCGCCCGTGGATTGTTCAAAACCCACACCATACCCCCCAGCACACCGGCGACGACCTGCAGGCTCGTTGCAGTGTTGTGTGGAATCAATCGTCTGGCCTCGGCGATCGACAGGCGTGAACCCAACCAGTACACGCCGCACTTATTGCCCATCAGCAAGACTCCAAGCTCGTCAACCCCCTCGGTGGCTTCGTCTCGAATGACGCGTTTCTGGCTTTGTATCCGCCAGTCACGGTCGGCCAGTTCATGAATGGACAGCAGCGCGTCTTCGCAGGGTCGGTAGGCGTAGTTGACGGTGGGCCGATAGACTACCTCACCCTCCTCTCGCAAAGTAAGATGATCCGTGATCGAAATGGATTCGCCGTGCGTAATGAGATATCCGTTATACGGTCCGCCCAGCGGCGTCCAGCTGCGCACCTGTGCCGAGAAGCCGGGGCGGGTGAGGTAGACCGCTGCGTCGCATCCGAAGCCATGTCGCTTTGCATCGTCGGGCCAGTGCTGTTCGTGACTGCCCCATCCGAGTTCGGACGGTTGCAGTCCTTCTTCTACGAATGCGTCCACCGACCACGTGTTGACGAACTCATCGCGCTTCTTGCGTCGGCCGGCAAACTGAGTATCCCGCTCTGCAATGTGTATAGCCTTGACGCCAAGCCGCCTCGCCAGCGCGGCCCAATCCTCGTAACACGACGGATGCCTGTCATGCAGCCGATTCTGCAAGGCCATGTTGAGCAGCGCCTGTTTGACGAGCGCTGATGCAAGTCCTGGGTTGGCCCCGTGTGTGACGACTGCGGTCGGACCCGTGCGCTTGTCTAACCGGAAGGCAAGCACCTCCTCCCTCAACGCATAATTCGACCGATGCGACAAGGATGTCTGCCCATCCGCCCAGCGTTGCGGCCACGGTTCAATCGAAGTGTCGAGATAGAGAGCACCATGGCGCCAGCAAAAACGGATCAGCGCAATGCTCGAGACGTTAACCGACAGGTTAAGGAGGAAATCGCCCTCGCGCAGCACTTGCCCTAGCACCGCTTCATAGTTATCCGGCGTAAGCGCCTTGAACATCGTCTCAACACCGTATTCGAGGGCGGTCGAGGGATCGTCGGTGCGAAGGCATATGATTTTCACTTGGCTGGGATCGATACCGAGATGACGGAACAGCATGGGTAGTATGGATTGCCCTATGCTTCCGAATCCGACCATCACTAGGTGTCCGGCGAACGTCGCGTACTTGGGTCCAATGTCCATGTGCTGCTCCTCTCGCGGCGACTGTCGGTGTTGGCTCGGCATAGGTCCTTGTGCCAAGTTGTGCAACGATCGTGCCGCATGCCCAAGCCGATATTGTTCGCCTTCTGGCCTCGACAGTCGGATCAAGACGTTTGCCGCTTTTCCCGCTTGCGGTGCATCAAGCCTTGAGCTGTACATCTGTTGAGATCGCGAATCCCCCGCGTCGATTTCCCGTCACGAACCCGGGGGATCCGACGATGAGCTTAGTGACATGCGGGGGTCATGCATATGCTCCTTCGCTTTCATTGAGGGCGAACGATATTGCGAGACGGCTTCTTGAATGTCTCGCGACAGCATCTGCCTTCCGCCTCGACGATTCGTCTACCGTCTTGTTAATTAGCCTGCGAACTTTCGCCGATTTTCGTGGAACGGTGTTTTATATGCCGAAGTGTGCTTGAGGCGTAGCAGTCACGAACGCGAATCGGTAGCGCGTGATCCCTTGCGGTTTCGTTTGGAGCCTGCTGGCGGAGAGCTGTTACCGACCGCTGCGTTCGGCACACCATCCCTGCGCTCATGCAGCCCCGATTCAGTGGCGCGTTGTGCCGTGGGACAGTGCGAGCCGTTGATTCGACGTGCCCGCGATTCGACCCACAAAACGAGCTCCATAATTCCCCGCGTTGATACGCTTGTGTGCAGGCGAGTAACCTCCCGCGGTAGAAACCAACCACATCTCCTAATCTCGTTGCTGGGCGCAGCATAGGCGCTGCGAGATAGAGCGGCCTCAAAAACGTAGTGACGTGTGCGCAAGCCATCAAACTCAAACAGGGGCGAAACCGCCACGGAGTTGATGTTGGTCTCTTCCCGTAATTCACGAGTTGCGGCGCACCTCAAAGCCTCCCCGGCCTTGACTTTTCCGCCCGGCAGGGACCATCGCGAGCCTGACTTCGTGACAAGCAAAAACCGGCTGCCCCTCCTGCAGACTACGGTCGCACGCACTTTCATGTTTGACTCTGCATCTGCTGGCCAGTTACAACTGTAGGCCAGTTGAACTTATTGAAAGGGCAGCCTAAGGAATGAGCCCTCGGACTACCCATGCATCGACTAATCATAATTCTGCTTCTGAATCAATCAATCCAAAAATCAACG
>NZ_JAQGMM010000296.1 GCF_028292365.1 Caballeronia sp. | reverse complement strand
GACGTCATGGGGTCCTGGAAGATCATGGAAAGCTTGTTGCCGCGAATGCGGTTCAGCTTCTTCGCCGGCATGGTCAGCAGGTTCTCACCTTGATAGATCGCACTGCCCTTCGCGCGGCCATTCGTTGCAAGCAGCCCGAGCATGGCGAGCACGCTCTGGCTCTTGCCCGATCCCGATTCGCCGACAATGCCCAGCGTGCTGCCTTCTTCCAGGTCGAAACTCACGCCGTTGACTGCGCGGACCACGGCGTCGGGCGAGTCGAAGGCGACTTCCAGATTACTTACCTTGAGCAGTGACATGATGCTTACCGATCCTTCGGGTCAAGCGCGTCGCGCAGACCGTCGCCAACAAAGTTGATGCAATACAGCGTTACCGACAACAACGCCGCCGGGAACAGGAGAATCCAGGGCGCCGTTTCCATCACGCCAACACCGTCCTGTATCAGCACGCCCCAACTGGTCATGGGTTCCTGAACGCCGAGTCCAAGAAACGATAGCACGGACTCCGTAAGAATAACGCCAGGAACCGTAACCGTTGTGTAAATAGCGACAATGCCGAGCAGGTTCGGAACGATGTGACGCAAGATGATGCCGCTGGTAGAAACGCCAATAGCGCGCGCCGCTTCAATGTATTCCTTGGAGCGGATGGCGAGTGTCTGGCCACGTACGACCCGCGCCATGTCCATCCACGAAAACACGGTAATGGTAAGCACCACGAGGTAAAACTCGCGGCCGAGCAGCGTGACCATCAGGATGGCGATCAGCAGGTACGGAATCGCGTACATCATGTCGACAATACGCATCATGGCGTTGTCCACGCGCCCGCCTACGAAACCCGCGATAGCTCCCCACACAATGCCGAGCGTGACCGACGTCAGCGTGGCGAGCCCGCCGATCATCAGCGAGACACGGCCGCCAATCAGGCAGCGCACGAGCAGGTCGCGGCCGGTATCGTCCGTGCCGAACAGGTGCCAGTTGGCAAACGTTGGCGTGGAACTCATCATGTTCCAGTCGGTGGAATCGAAGGCATTCGGC
This sequence comes from Caballeronia sp., assembly GCF_028292365.1. Classification (GTDB taxonomy): domain Bacteria; phylum Pseudomonadota; class Gammaproteobacteria; order Burkholderiales; family Burkholderiaceae; genus Caballeronia. The sequence goes on along the minus strand of NZ_JAQGMM010000296.1, from coordinate 14,771 downwards.
AGCAGCATGGGGCCGATCGCACAGGCCAGCGTGATCAGCAGCAGGATCACGAGACTGGCCACGGCGGCCTTGTTGCGTGCGAAGCGCATACGGGCGTCCTGCCATGGACTGCGGCCTGCCACCGGCACGGCCAGCACGCTCTCGAGCGCGGGGACGAGCGTTCCTTGTTTCATTGCGGACCTCATGCTGGTTGACTCATTATTTCAGTAGCGGATTTTCGGATCGAGCCACGCATACGCGAGATCGACCAGCAGATTGAGCAGTACCGCGACCACCGTCACCAGCACGACCAGTCCCAGCACGAGCGTGTAATCACGGTTGGCCGCGCCGTTCACGATCAGCTTGCCGATTCCCGGCAACGAGAACACGGACTCGGTCACCACCGCTGCCGTGATGGAACCGATCGCAAGCGGACCGATCACCGACACCACGGGAATCATGGTCGGCCGCAGTGCATGGCGCAGCACGACCGTCCAGCGCGACAAGCCCTTGGCATAGGCTGTTCGAATGTAGTTGGTGTTCATCACCTCGATCAGGCTGCCGCGTGTCACGCGTCCCACGGTCGCCACGTTGATGATGGTGAGCAGCGCGATGGGGAGCACCATGTAGCGCACATGAAAACCGTTCCAGCCGCCGGCCGGCAGCCATTTCAGCAGGATGGCGAACACGAGGATCAGCACCGGTCCGATAACAAACGAAGGGAACGCACTCCCAGCGTTGCCTATGATCATCAGCAGATAATCCGCCGGGCTGTTCCGGTACAGCGCGGCGACAATCCCGAGCACGACACCGAACACAATGGCGAGCACCATGGAGACACCGCCAATAGTCAACGACACCGGCAACGCACGCAGCACGAGGTCGTTGACGCTCCAGTCAGCGTAGCGGAACGATGCGCCCAGATCGCCGTGCAGCAAGCTGTTGAGATACAGCAGATACTGCTTCCACAGCGGCTCGCCAAGATGGTATTTCGCCTGCAAGTTGGCGAGCACCTCGGCGGATACCTTGCGCTCACCGTCGAACGGGCCGCCCGGCGTAGCGTGCAGCAGCAGATAGCACACTGTAATAACAATCAGCAGCGTAGGCACCGTCAACAGCACGCGCCTTAACGTATAAGACCACATGGGACATCTCTCCTGGCGGCGCCGTGACCAAGCACGTCATGGCAACCGCCTCTTGCTGTTTGCTGGATAGGTTTGCGGGTCTGGCGTGGCGCTCAATGCGCCACGATATACATGTCCTTGCTGCGATAACGGTCCATCGGGTTCTTCAGCGAATACCCGCCCACGTAGCTTTTCACCAGCCGGACCGTGGTGTATTGCAGTAGCGGCAGGATCGGATAGTCATCCATGGCAAGCTTCGCGGCCTGGGTTTGCAACTGCGTGCGTTTAACCTGGTCGGTGCTTTCGTTAGCTTCCTTGATCAGCGCGTCGGCCTTGGGATTGCAATTGCCGCTATCGTTCTGGTCCGAACCGCATTGCACCAGCTGCAAGAACGTGGTGGCGTCGTTATAGTCTGCGACCCAGCCATTGCGTGCGATCTGGTAGTCGCCGGTATGACGCTTCTTCAGCAGGACCTTGAATTCCATTGCATCGATCTGCGTGTCGAGACCGAGCTTCGTTTTCCACTCGGAGGCCGCAAAAATAGCCATTTTCTTGTGATAGTCGCTGGTGTTCAGCGCAAAGTGCAGCGTCGTGCCCGGCTTTACGCCTGCTTGCGCGAGCAGCTTTTTCGCTTCGTCCACACGTTTGTCCATTGGCCAGGTTGACCAGTCGTAGGCCGTCACGTCAGCGCCCTTCACGCCTTTCACGATCACGCCATACGCCGGAATCTGACCGTCCGCGGTCACGCGTTGTGCGAGGATATCGCGGTCGATCACCATGGAGAGCGCCTGACGTACACGCACGTCCTTGAGCAACGGGTCCTTGTTATTGAACGAGTAGTAGCGCAGTCCGAGCATAGGCGCGATCTTCATGTCGGCGGCAAACTGCTGCTTGTATTTCGGGTACATGCCGGACGGCAACTGATACACCCAGTCGTTGTCGCCCGACTGGAACAGCTTGATGTCCGTGGTCTCGCTCTCGACCGGAAGGTACGTCACTTGCGACAACTGCACGTGGGCCGCGTCCCAGTATTGCGGGTTGCGCGCCAGCACGAGCTTGTTGTTCACCTGCCAGTCCTTGAGCATGAACGCGCCGTTGCTCACGAGCTTGCCGGGTTTGGTCCAGTCCTTGCCGTACTTGTCGACGGCGGCCTTGTTGAGCGGACCAAGATTCGTATTCGACACCAATTCCGGGATGAACGACACCGGATACGGCGTCTTGATCTCAACCGTATACGGGTCGATCGCGCGCACGCCCAGCGTGTCTGGTGACTTCTTGCCCGCCACGATCTCGGCGCCGTTCAGCAAGAAGATGCCAAACGTACTGGCGTACGGCGAGGCAATCTTCGGGTCGACAAGACGCTGGCATCCGTACACGAAATCGCCCGCGACCACCGGCTCGCCGTTCGACCACTTTGCATTCTTTCGCAGATGGAAGATCCACGTGGTTGCATCCTTCTGCTCCCATTTTTCCGCCACGCCCGGCACGACGGTGCCCTCGGCATCGGTTGCGGTCAGGCCTTCAAAAAGGTCGCGCGTGACGTTGTTGGCCGGCACACTCTCGGCCAGGTTCGGATCGAGGGTCTCGACCTCGGACGCGTTGTTGCGCACCAGCTCCTGCTTCGCCGCGAGTTGCACACCGGACGGCACAATAGCCGCATGAGCCAGATGAACGTTGCTTGCGGCTGCAACGCAGACACTCGCGGCAATGACGGTAAGCCACTTGCCTGAAACGCGGCGATCAACAGCATCGCCCGGACGAAAAAACGCGTCAACGCGGGTGCTACGGGCAACAGGAGCTGCAAACAACGTCATGGGAATCCTTATTATTTATCTGTTCATCAAGCACGCAACGCAGGAGCATAAGGGCTTTTGACCCTGTGCAACCTGGCGACGCGTGCCGTTATGTGTAGCTATTTGTCGCTATCTACCGCGGTTCGCGTGCTGAAGCAGACGAACGGCGGCCAGCATCTTAGCCCACCTAACATTTCACTTTCGAATTTACCGTTCGAGGATTGGCATTGTGTGCGTCGCCTCTCGCGCATTCGACTCCTTCTCCACCATCACCTTCAATCAGCTTCAAAAAACTTTACACATGTCCTACGAACCGACGGGCAGAACTGAGTTCGCCGGGAGTATTTCAGAGCAATAAAGTGGAATCCACTCACATGTGGTTATAGGCCATGTGTTTTGGGTATAGGTTCGCGCCGCTCGCTTCCTACTTGCGCTTTATCTACGCGCGCGTGGCCGTAAATCAGCAGGCACCTTTAGTTCGCGCTACCATCTGCGTCCTTGAGGTTCATGCAAGGTGATTCAATACAATGATCCGTTTTCGCCAGATAGAAGCTTTCCGCTCGTTGATCATGACGGGTACCAGCGTCGGTGCAGCGCGCGCGCTGCACGTCACTCAGCCAGCCATCAGCCGCCTGATCGCCGATTTAGAGGCTGACCTCGGTTTCGGCCTGTTCAGCCGCGTGGGCGGCCGCCTGAATCCGACGAACGCCGGGTTGCGCTTTTATAAGTCGGTCGAAGAGAATTTCCTGGGGCTGGAACGCCTGAAGCAGGTCGCCGAAATCATTCGCGACGAGGCATCCGAAGGACTGACCGTCGCGTGCTTGCCGGTGCTTGCAAGCACCTTGCTGCCGCCCATCCTGGCCGACTTCGTCGAACGCCATCCGGGTGTGCCCATTCGTGTCGACTCGGTAAAAGTCCCCGAGGTGCTGACGATCCTGCAAAACCACAAGGCCGATGTCGCCATCAGCCAGGCGTTCGCTTCGGTGGCCGGGATCGAGGTGGAGAAGTTGCTGCACGCGCGGGCTCAGTGCGCGATGCCGGCGTCGCATCGGCTGGCGAAGAAAAAAACCGTACGAGCGCAGGATCTGCGCGGCGAACGCATCATCGGCTGGCTGCCGAATTCAAGGCAACCCTATGAGGCCGAGCAATCGTTGTTCGCGGCCGGCGAAGACCGGGCGAACTACACCGTGCTGACCGACACCGCGCACACGCGCTATGCGATGGTCGCGGGCGGTTTGGGGGTATCGATCGTCGAACCGTTCGCGGCGAAGGTTTGGCGCGCGCACGGCGTGGTCGTGCGGCCGTTCGATGCCGCGATCGAGTACGAATACGTGCTGTCGTATCCGAGCAGCGGCATACGCTCGGACCTGGTCGCTTCGTTCCGCGAGTCTGTGCTGCGTGTTGTGGCAACGTACGCCCTCGACGAAGTACCGGCATCCGCGGGCGTCGAAGCCTGACGAACGACGCATGCGTCCGGCCTCGCGACTGCCGGTTCACGTCTGCTTCACGTGTTCAGCCGGCCGGCAAAACACTATCGATCCAGGGCGCGCTCAACCTCGCGATAAACCTCCCGTGGCCGACCGGATCCCGCAACCGAAAAGATCGTGCAGTTAGCTTCCCTCCACTCGCGACCATCTCGGCCCGGTTCCGGGTCAAGCACGGGGCTTCCCACCCTTTCGGAATCAATTACGCCCGTGGTATAAGCCCCGGAGCGTCTCCGCCTAAGCCCTTCGCCCGAAAAGGCGATGAGGCAAGACTCGGGGCAAGACTGTTACCCAGGCGGGCACCCATTTTCAGGAGGATCCAAAGATGTCCATGAAGAAGTCCGTGAGTTCGCTGCATCGGACACGTCCGTTCGCACTTGGAGCACTCGCTGCCGCGACGTTTTCGCTCTCGCTCGGGTTTGTCGAAAGCACGCCCGCCTACGCAAAAGTCGCACCACAACCCGCTGTCCTGACGGCTTCGGCAGTGGCAGTCGCCGACAAGTTCGCAGCCGATGCCGCCGAACAGGTCCTCAAGGAAGGCGGCAATGCCGTCGATGCGGCCGTCGCAATCGCCTTCACGCTGGCTGTGACGTATCCGGAAGCGGGCAACCTGGGTGGTGGCGGTTTCATGACGCTCTACGTGGACCATCGCCCGTACTTCCTCGACTATCGCGAGCGCGCCCCGATTGCAGCTACGAAGAACATGTATCTCGATGACAAAGGCGAAGTCATCAAAGGCATGAGCCTGTACGGGTATCGCGCGGTCGGCGTGCCGGGCACCGTCTCGGGCATGTGGGAAGCGCAGAAGCGCTTTGGCAAGCTGAAATGGAAACAGGTCGTCGCGCCCGCGATCAAGTACGCGCAAGACGGCTTTGAAGTCAGCGACCAATTACAGGAACGCAAGGACGCGGCATCGAAGGACTTCGCCGGCAAGACCAATTTCGACAGTTACTTCGGAACCCTGAATAAAGGCGTGAACTTCAAGCAGCCGGAACTGGCCGCTACGCTTCAGCGCATCTCGGACAAGGGTGCGAAGGGTTTCTATGAAGGCCAGACGGCGGACCTGATTTCCACAGCCATGGCCGGCCATGGTCTCATCACATCGCAGGACCTGAAGGAATACAAGGCGGTCTGGCGGCAGCCGGTTCTCGCGAGCTGGAACGGTTATAGAGTCATCACCGCGCCGCCGCCGAGTTCCGGCGGTATCGGTCTCGTTCAGTTGCTGAAGATGAAGGCCGACCTCAAGGACAAGTATGCCAACGTGCCGCTCAACTCCGCGCAATATATTCACCTGACAGCGGAAATTGAAAAGCGCGTGTTCGCGGATCGCGCCCAGTATCTCGGCGACCCCGATTTCTACAAGGTGCCGGTCGCGCAACTCATTGACGACGACTACATCCTGAAGCGCGCGTCCGAGGTCAATCCCGACACGCCGTCGGACACCAAGAGCGTCGTTCCGGGCCTGGGCACCACGATGCCGGAAAAGGCTGAAACCACGCACTTCTCGGTGGTCGACAAGTGGGGCAACGCGGTATCGAATACGTACACCATCAACGGCTATTTTGGCTCCGGCGTGGTGGTGGACGGCACGGGTGTTGTGTTGAACGACGAGATGGACGACTTCTCTTCGAAACCGGGCGTGGCGAACATGTTCGGCGTGGTGGGCAGCGACGCCAACGCCATCGAACCGCGCAAGCGCCCGCTCTCCTCGATGACACCGACCATCCTCACGAAGGACGATCAGGTTGCCATGGTGATCGGGACACCGGGCGGCTCGCGGATCTTTACGTCGATCTTTCAGGTGATCAGCAACGTCTACGACTTCTCCATGCCCTTGCCTGAAGCCGTCGCGGCCATGCGCTTTCATCATCAGTTGCTGCCGCCGAACACGATTTTCTGGGAGCCGTACAAACCCATCGACGGCGATCTCGCGAAGGAACTGGAAGCGAAGGGCTATACGCTCGCAAAACAGGGTTTCAACGGCGATATCCAGGTCATCAAGATCGATGACAAGACGCCAGAACCGGTTGCCGATCCGCGTGGCCGGGGTGTGACGCGCGTGATCCAGTAATTGATCGCGTTGGTTTCGGGTCGGTTACAAACAGACAAAAGGGCCAGGTCTTGAACGACCTGGCCCTTTTGCATTTATGCCGTATGCGCATTTCGCCAAAGCCGTAGTGAAACGGACCTTATAAGGATCGCGGCATGACTGGAATCCCATTTTTGAGATTGGAGGCGGCTTAATGTTGCCCTAGTCTCTGTGCTGGCCCCAGTCCAATGCGTTGGCTCCCGCCAACACAACAAATAAACCTATCGAGACGACCCTGAAGACGGCGTGCCCGGTCTGTCAAAGACCGCCCGGCCCGCTTGTTTCAGCCTGCTGATAAAGGAGAACAGCTCATGATGGAACCCCACGCCCAGCCGCTTGGCGGCATCGACATCCAGGATGACGCACACGCGTCCCAATCAGGCGGATTGATCGACCGATACTTTCAAATCAGTGCGCGCGGCAGTACCCAGCGGCGCGAAGTGATCGCCGGAATTACTACCTTCCTGGCGATGGTCTATTCCGTGTTCGTCGTCCCGGCCATGCTCGGCAAGGCCGGATTCGACACCCGCGCCGTCTTCGTGGCGGTGTGCCTGACGACTGCGTTCGGCTCGCTCTTGATGGGCATCTGGGCTCGCTTGCCGATCGCAATCGGCTGTGCAATCTCGCTCACCGCATTCACCGCGTTCGGGTTGGTATTAGGCAAAGGGCTCTCGCCGGCGGTTGCGCTCGGCGCCGTGTTCCTGATGGGCGTCACCTTCACGGCGATCTCCGTCACGGGCGTGCGCTCGTGGATCCTGCGCAACCTTCCGGCAGGCGTGGCGCATGGTACGGGAATCGGTATCGGCTTGTTTCTGTTGCTGATCGCGTCGAACGATGTCGGCCTGATCGTCAAGAATCCGGGCGCGGGTTTGCCCGTTTCGCTTGGCCATATCACGGCGTTTCCCGTCTTGATGTCGGTCTTCGGACTCGCTGCGATCATCGGGCTGGAACGCCGGCGCGTACCGGGCGGCATCTTGCTGGTGGTGGTCGGGTTGTCGGCGCTGGGACTGGCCTTCGATCCAGCCGTCCGTTTTACCGGCGTGTTCGCGTGGCCCGCGCTGAGTGCGCCTGGACATGCATCTCTGATCGGCGCCATGGACATTCGCGGCGCGCTTTCGCTGGCCGTGCTGCCTAGTGTGTTCGCATTGGTGATGACCGCCGTCTTCGATGCCACCGGCACGATTCGCGCGGTGGCGGGGCAAGCTGGTCAGATAGACGAGAAAGGCCGGATTGTGAACGGCGGCCGGGCGTTGACGGCGGACTCAGTCAGTTCAATTGTCGCCGCGTGCCTGGGCGGTGCGCCGGCGGCGGCCTATATTGAATCGACAGTGGGCGTGGCGGCGGGCGCGAAGTCGGGCCTGGCGGCCGCAACCGTTGGTGTGATGTTCCTGTTGGTGATGTTCTTCTCGCCGCTCGCCGGACTCGTGCCTTCTTACGCAACGGCGCCGGCACTGATGTATGTCGGCCTGCTGATGCTTGCAAGCGTGAGCAAACTTCACATGGACGATCTTGTCGACACCATGTCGGGGCTCGTCTGCGCTGTATTCATTGTGCTGTCGGCGAATATTGTGACTGGCATCATGCTCGGCTTCTGTACGCTCGTGATCGGGCGCGTGGTAGCCGGCGAATACAAGAAGCTGAATGTTGGCACGGTCGTGATAGCCGCAGTGCTTGCCGTGTTTTATCTCGGCGGCTGGGCAATCTGACCTGACGGCTAGCGAGCATTCAGCACGTTCATCACAGTCAATAATCACGACCCAGGTTGCCGACGAGTTTCCCGGCAACCTTCCTGACTCGTTCGAAGCAGGCTAGTCGACGCTCGAGAGCGATAAAACAGCTCGATCGGACCGTCGACTCAGCGGTTGCTCAAACTGCAGCCGATTTACTTCCGGCGATACGCTTCAGCCAGCACTGCGCAGTTTTGCAGATGCAGGTTCAGCGCGTGAACAGCTTCGCGACGAACCACAGCCTTAGCCTTGCGGAACCAGGAACCGAACGAAACAAGAAGCGAACCTTGAGCAGTGGTTTTCATGAGAGCACCTCAGCGAAACTAGGGATTACCCGTTAGGGAATACCCTTATTATACGCATTCGATGCTGCATTGCAAAAAGATTTTGAGATCACCGGGGTATGAAGCGCCAACTGAAGCGTCAACGCAACAGCGCGTCATTCAAACCTCAATTGCTCCGTTCTTTGTTCAAAAGCTGATTCCTGGTGCCGACCAAGCGCCGCCTGCCCTGCGGGGATCACTTAAGTGCGACTTCAAGGCACGACTCAAGGCACGACGGAAAGAAACAGGAAGGTCGCGAAAATAACCAGGTGAACCACGCCTTGAAGCAGCGTCGAACGCCCGGTGCCAAGCGTCAGGACACTCACTATCAGGGTCAGTGCAAGCAAGACAATTTCTTTCGGGCCAAGGCCCAGTGCAATCGGCTGGCTGATCGCCAGCGACACCATCGCCACGGCCGGAATGGTCAGTCCGATGCTCGCCAGCGCCGACCCAAGCGCCAGATTCAAACTCGTCTGCAGCCGGTTCAGCCGCGCCGCGCGCAATGCGGCGACGCCTTCCGGCAGCAGTACCAGTGCAGCGATCACGACACCCACCACCGCTTCGGGCGCGCCGGCTCGGGCAACGCCTGCTTCGACCGCTGGCGAAAGCAATTTCGCCAGCCCGACCACCGAAATCAGCGAGAGCAGCAGCAAACCGCCAGAGGCCAGCGCGTATCCGTTGGTCGGCAGCGGCGCATGAACGTCGTCGGATTCGCCTCGATTCGGATCGAGCGCAGGCACTGGCGGCAGGAAATAGTCACGATGGCGCACCGTCTGCACAAACACGAACACCATGTAAAGCACAAGCGACGTCACGCCCACAAACACCAGTTGCGATGTCGACAACACCGGCCCGATCACCGTGCTGGTGAAGTCCGGCAAAACCATGGTCAGGACCGACAACGCACACAGGACAGCGAGCGTCGCGCTTGCACCCTGCAACTGGAAATTCTGCTCGTGATGGCGCATGCCGCCCACGAGCAGGCAAAGCCCGACAATCCCGTTGCACACGATCATGATCGTGGCGAATACCGTGTCGCGCGGCAACGCTGCTTTTTCCGGGCCGCCCGTCAGCATGACAGAGACAATCAGCGCCACTTCGATCACTGTGACCGCGATCGCGAGCACCAGCGTGCCAAACGGCTCGCCAACGCGATGCGCCACCACTTCAGCGTGATGGATCGCGGCGAATACGGCGAACGCGAGGGCAACGGCGGAGAGTGTCAACAGGAAGCCGTTCGGCATGGCGAACGTCAGTCCCAGGATGACAAGTGCGGCAAATGGCGCAATGCACGTCCAGTCCAGCTTGAATTTCATCGATGCTCCAGGCGGTGCTGCGTGTGGATGGAAATATCAGGAAGGCTGACCGGCTGTAGGCTTTAGTCCGGCCCCCGATTACTTGAAAGTGCCGTCAGATTACAGGTTCTTGGCCCGCGCGGCCCGTTGCAGGGCTTGCAACAACCGCCTGAAGATGCATTACCGGCTGTGGACAGCGTTCCTGCCTTCGAAACGTTGGGGAACCGTAAACCGTTACGCGTCAGTGAGTTGGCCACTGCTCACGCACGTTGTCCACATGGCTATCCACAAAAAATGTGGATAAGTCGCCCTACGATTTTAATCGGTGGCGTGTATCAGATGAATATCCGCGAGGGGGCCGCGAGGTTCGCTCTGCTGGGCCACTCGATGACCGCCGACAGCAAACTCTGCAAAAGAAAGGGCGCGGCCCGTTTCGCGGCCGCGCCCTTGAGTCACTCAGTTCACTCATTCAAAACGAAACTCAGGCGATGAATTCCGTGTTCAGCGTAATCTTCGCGTTTCCAGCGAACAACTTGGACACCGGGCAACCTTCTTTCGCCGCGTTAGCGAGCTTCTCGAACGTGGCTTTGTCCGTGCCGGGCACTTTCCCTTTCAAATCCAGATGGCAGGCGGTAATCGAGAACCCTTCGCCGTCCTTCTCCAGCGTCACGGTAGACTTCGTCTCCAGGCTTTCCGCCGTGAGCCCCGCCTGCGTAAGCTGCAGGGATAGCGCCATCGTGAAACAACCTGAATGCGCGGCGCCGATCAGCTCTTCCGGATTCGTTCCTGGACCTTCTTCGAAACGGGCTGCAAACCCATAGGGTGCGTCTTTCAACACGCCTGTTTGCGTCGAAATGTAACCTTTACCGTCCTTGATGCCACCACTCCATTTAGCCGATGCTGTCTTTTGCACGAGTGTTCTCCAGAAAGTCAGGGTGGATATGCCGCGCGAACCAGCCGCAGCATGGATCGACCGCCAAGCCGGCTGACATGCGCCGTCGGCTTTGACGCGCCATCGGGGTGAAGCGAAGCACACAGGATGCCCGAAAGCACCGCGGGTGTGTTGCCGGATTCGTCCCGGCGCAGGCCCCTTTCAAGGAGGATAGATGGGTCCGCAAGTAGTTGAAGTCTCTGAAGATCGTGATTTACCCGAGCGCGTCGATGTTGTCGTGATTGGCGGCGGCATTATTGGCGTGAGCACGGCCCTCTACCTCGCCGGGAAGGGCATCTCGGTAGCCGTCTGCGAGAAAGGCGCTATTGCCGGCGAGCAATCGAGCCGTAACTGGGGCTGGTGCCGCGCGACACATCGCGACTTGCGCGAGCTGGAACTCAGTCTCGAAAGCCTCAAGCTGTGGCGCGAACTGGACCGGACGCTCGGCATTGATACAGGGTTCCGGCAATGCGGCATCCTCTATGCCGCCGACGACCTCAAGGCCCTCGCCGACCACGAAAGCTGGCTGGCACGCGCGGTGAGCCTGGTAGGCCGCGAGGGCATCGATTCCCGCATCACGTCGAGCGACGAAACGGCCACGCTGATGCCGGGCGTCGCGTGCAAGTTTCCCGGCGGCATCTACACTCCCTCCGACGGCCGGGCGGAGCCACAGCGCGCGGCACCGGCCATCGCCCACGCGCTACGTGCCAAGGGGGTGAAGGTTCTAACGCCGTGCGCCGTGCGCGGCATCGAAACGAGCGCTGGGGCAATCAGTGCTGTTGTGACCGAATACGGCCCGATCCGCTGCTCGAGCGTGGTGGTAGCGGGCGGTGCGTGGACGCGCTTGTTCGCGGGCAGCGTTGGCGTTGAGCTGCCGCAGCTGAGTGTGAGGTCGTCGGTCCTGCGCACGGAACCGGTCGACGGCGGACCTGAAGTCAGTGCTTGCAACCAGACCGTCGGATACCGCAAACGGCTGGATGGCGGCTACACGATTGCGAATGCGTTTCGCAGCCTGGCCGAAATCACCCCCGACAGCTTTCGGCTGTTCAGCCAATATCTGCCGGCGCTGAAAAGCCATTTCGGGTCGATGGACTTCGCTTTTGGCGAACGATTCTTCGAGGCATTGCGCCAGCCGCGGACATGGCGACTCGACCAGCCGACCGTCTTCGAAACCGTTCGGACGCTCGATCCCACGCCCACTCAAAAATTCAACGATGTCGCAATCAACGCGTTCCGTGCGCTCTTTCCAGCGCTTGGGAATGTGAAAGTGGCGCAGGCATGGGCGGGTTATATCGACGTCACGCCGGATGCTGTGCCGGTCATTTCGGCCGCGCAACAGGTTCCGGGCATGTTCATCGCCACGGGATTTTCGGGTCACGGTTTCGGGATCGGGCCGGGTGCCGGGAAGCTGATGGCCGATATGGTCGCGAACGACGAGCCGCTGGTGGACCCGCGCGCGTTCCGGCTGAGCCGCTTCAGCGATGGCACGAAGATCGAATTGGACGGCGGGTTTTAAGTGCGCAAAACACAGGATTGCAGAATTCTGCAGACGGCATTTATTGCTTGTATCGCCGCGAAGGACACTCCCGCACAGAGCCGGAAAGACGTGGATCGTTATGTTGGGTTTCGAGCTTACGCTCTGCATTGATGCGGCGAAGAAGTCGCCATTTGGAACGTCGCGATGCGCATCGGTCCACGTGGTGTCCTAGAGGACCTCTGGCATGACGGTACAACACCTCGGCCAAGCGTGTCGCCGACGGCCAGCTCCGAGCAGGCGCTCAGAGCTGCTTTACGCAATTACTTGCCGCCGATTACTCGACGTGCTTCGATCTCTGCGAGTTCAAGCGCAGCCTGCTCGGTTTTTACCGGACGTCCACATCCGCGTCCAATTGTTTGCCCAATGGACTCGTTTCCGTGCTGCGTGACAACGCGGATATAGCCCTTGAACATTGCGCCCGGTGCGGGCATTACGAGTGCCTCGACGGTCTTGTTACCCTTCGTTTCTTTGAATGCCATTGAGGCCCCCTGTTTAATAGTGGGCGGATCCTATCACGAACGAGTGCGCCATCCTTTTCGGTGACACCCTGTTGCTCGCGCTGCGCGACCGCAAGATGGCACGGTTGCCGCATGACAATTGGCAGTCCGATGCCGTGAACGCGTCCAGCAGCGGTGGCTTGAGACCCACACGACACGACAACCGGCCATGTGATTCGAAGCGGTTTCATAGTCTCTCTCTTCATCGGTCGCGCTAAGACTCGATTCGCGCAATTGCCCGATTGTGCAGATATCCAACAGATCACCAATCTCAGAGAGATATTCGAAAGTGAACAAGCTGTCCGCACACATGACATCGCGCAACCGTGACTGCCGGGACAAAGAGTGGAAGGAGAAAAAGCCGAATGCGGGGTAGAATTTCGGACTAAATTTCGCTGAATACGAATATCAAACGAGCCTTATATGACAAGCGCCAAGCTGTACCTCGACGTGTGGTCCGATTTCGTATGCCCATTCTGCTATCTGGAAGTGCCGGTCATCGACCAGTTTCAGAATGCTTTTGGCGACGCCGTCGAAGTGCGCTGGCACGCGTTCGAACTGCGCCCTGAGCCCACGGCGTTGCTCGACCCGGATAGTGACCTTCTGCACGAGACCTGGGAAAATTCCGTTTATCCGATGGCCAACGAACGCGGTTTGCTGTTGCGTCTTCCGCCCGTTCAACCGCGTAGCCGCAAGGCATTCGAAACCGCGTTTTTCGCGCGTGAATCGGGTCGCTTCGACGTTGTACATCGTGCGATCTTCAAGGCGTATTTCGAGGACGGCATCGATATCGGCGACACGGATGCGCTGCTGGATATTGCCGCCACGTGCGGCATCGATCCAGAATCGCTGGAAGAGGCGTTGCTGGGCGACGAACTCACCGACGCGGTGATCGAAGACGAAGAGTTTGCGACCAAGCTCGGTGTGACCGGCGTGCCGTTCTGCGTGCTGTCGCGCGACGGCGTGGGCAATGAGGAACCGCCGCCGCCCATCGCATTGCGCGGCGCGGCGCCCATTGAGCACTTTGAGGCGGCAGTCCAGCGTCTGTTCCCGGATGGGTTTCCGGGCGCTTAAAGGGCCGCATGAAGGCCGCTTAAGGGCGTTTTAAGCGGCTTTTGCAGGTCGAATCACGACACGGTTCCCGTCGCGACGTCGCGGGCGGCGAGCGCCATCGATCCCGTCAACACGCCTTCTATGGCTTCCAGCACCGAGGCCACATTAGGCGGCGCATGCTGATCGCCGACTGAAACCGAATGCGTCGATGATCCAATGCCGAAATGCTCGCGCGACGTTGCCGTAAAAATCATCACCGTGGGCCGGCCCAGCGCATACGCCAGGTGGACCAGCCCGGTATCCATGCCCACAACCAGCGCCGACGCCTCAATGCACTGCGCGCACTCGGTCACGGTCAGCTTCGGCAAGACGATCGCGCCCTGCACGAGGGCCGCAATCTGCTCGCCCTCCCGGCGCTCGCCTTCCGTACCCCACGGCAGCGCGATCCGATAACCCCGCGCCGTCAGCGAACGCCCCGTCTCGGCCCAGCGGTCGATCGGCCACTTCTTTTCATCGGCTGATGTGGCGTGGAAGAGCATCGCGATGGGCGCGCCGTGGGGAAGCTGCAGCGGCGTAGCCGCCGGCGGCAGACGGAGATTGAAGTCAGGGATTTCGTCGAAGGTATAGCCCAACGCGTCGGCCACGCTCACGCGCATGCCGCGCCACGCATCTGTTTTTGGCCGTGGCCCAAAGCGCTTGTTGTACGCAAACGCCGCGCCGAGTTCGCCAAGGTCCTTGTTCTTGTAACCGTAACGCCGCCGCCCGCGAGCCAGGAACGCAATGATCGCGCTCTTGTACACGCCATGGATATCGAGAATTACATCGTACTTTTCGGCCCGCAGCTCTCCGATAGACGCAGCGATGCCTTTCAAATCTGCCCAGCTTCGTGCTTTCTTGAACTTGAGTAGCGGCTCGCTCAACACGCGGTCCACGGCCGGA
>NZ_JAQGMM010000581.1 GCF_028292365.1 Caballeronia sp. | reverse complement strand
GGCAGCACACCAGGCCTGCAATACCAGCGTTGATGTGAACCACCGTGCCGCCCGCGAAGTCCAGGATGCCGGCTGCCGACAGCCAGCCCGTCGGTTCCCACACCATGTGTGCGACCGGCGAGTAGACGATCAGTGACCACAAGCCCATGAATACGAGCATCGCAGAGAACTTCATGCGGTCGGCGAACGCGCCGGCAATCAGCGCCGGGGTGATGATCGCGAACGTCATCTGGTAGACGAAGTAGACGGACTCCGGAATCGTCGGCGCCAGGTGGCTGACGGTGAGCGTGACGCCCTTGTCGCCCTTGATGTAGTTCATGCCGTGCAGGAACACCCGCGAGAAGCCGCCGATGAACGAGTTACCCGGCGTGAACGCAAGGCTGTAGCCGACGACCGTCCAGATGATCGTGACCAGGCAGCAGATTGCGAACGACTGCATCACGGTCGCGAGCACGTTCTTCTTGCGGACCATGCCGGCGTAGAAAAGCGCGAGGCCCGGGATCGTCATGAACAGCACGAGGGCGGTGG
The DNA here is from genome assembly GCF_028292365.1 of Caballeronia sp. Lineage (GTDB taxonomy): Bacteria > Pseudomonadota > Gammaproteobacteria > Burkholderiales > Burkholderiaceae > Caballeronia. The sequence goes on along the minus strand of NZ_JAQGMM010000581.1, from coordinate 15,812 downwards.
AGGTCAGCATCCAGGCGGTATCGCCGGCACTGATCTTCGATGAATCAACAGAGAACGGTTCCGTCGGTGCGGCAGGTGCGGCTGCGGCGTCGGATGCAGGAGCGGCTGCCGATGCTGCCGTTGCGGCGCTGGCCGTATCGGGTGCGCTTGCAGGTGCTGCCGCGGTCGTGTCTGAAGCCGCGGCGGATGCAGCCGCTGGCGCGGACGCATCCTGCGCCATCACGGTGCCGGCGCTGACTCCCAGCAGCGACCCCGCCATCAACAAGGACATCAATAATTTACGCATTCTGCTGTTTCCTCTTATCGCCGTGTCTTTTTTTAGAGAGCGTCCGCGCCGGTCTCACCGGTGCGAATGCGAATGACTTGTTCAATCGGGGTGACGAAGATCTTGCCGTCGCCGATCTTGCCCGTGCGGGCTGCACGCTCGACCGCTTCGATCGCCTGGTCGACGATGTCGTCGGAAACCGCTGCTTCGATCTTCACTTTCGGCAGGAAATCGACCACGTACTCGGCGCCGCGATACAGCTCCGTGTGGCCCTTCTGGCGGCCGAAGCCTTTTACCTCGGTCACGGTGATGCCCGAGACGCCAATAGCCGACAACGCTTCGCGTGCTTCGTCGAGCTTGAACGGCTTGATGATTGCGGTAATGAGCTTCATTTTTCCCTCGCTGTGTGTCGAACAGAGCTGGCGCTTTAGCGCCTTAATCTGGTCCCATGCCGGTTCCCTCGCTGCCTCATGCCCGTCACGAGTGGCGTCTGATGCGCCACGCCGCGTTGTCGACCGCCCGGAAAAGCGCGCACGGACAAGGCCCGGGGCACATATGCAACTCGTATGCCATGCGCGTGTCCACGGCCTGCTGATTGGCTCGAAAGGCATGCCATGCGTGGGGTAGACCGGATGGCCAGCAACGCTTGCGTTCGCTGGCGCGCACCGTGGATCGTTGCTAGAGTGCTCCCAAGGTTCAGGCAATCGGACGAGTTTCAAAGCGCAACATCATGCTGAACGGATGTGTCGCGGTTCTCGTGATGCGCCAGAATGTGCACCAAAACGGATCATCCGGTTTGCCGGAGCACTGAGCTAACAATGAATGCACCTATATGGTGCGCAAGAGGAAATCTGCATGAAACAACCGAACGACGTATTCAATGACTTCCAGGCAAAGATGAGCGAACTCCTCAAGAATTCGCCGGCCAAGGACATTGAAAAGAATATGAAAGCCATGCTGTCCCAGGGTTTTTCGAAGCTGGACCTGGTGACACGCGAAGAATTCGATACCCAGACGCAAGTGCTCGTGCGTACGCGCGCCCGACTCGAGGAACTGGAACATCGCGTCGCGCAACTGGAAGCGAGGCTGGGCGGCGGACCGTCGTCGAGTTCGTCCAGCGCCCAGGACTGAAGTCCAGATGTTCTAAAGCGTGTCATCGGCTAAGCGAGCCGTGATGTTGGATCTGATGCTGGATCACTAAGCCGGCGCCTCGAATTAGCGAGGTAACGGCAGCGGGGAAAAAATCATGTCGCTTGCCGTGGTGCGCAGCCGCGCGCCCGCCTCTGGGCGCGCGCCCGAGGTGACCGTAGAGGTTCATCTCGCCAATGGATTACCTTCGTTTTCAATCGTCGGCTTGCCCGATCTCGAAGTTCGCGAAAGCCGCGAGCGGGTGCGCGCAGCACTCCAGAATTGCGGTTTCGATTTCCCGGTTCGCCGCATCACCGTCAATCTCGCTCCCGCAGACCTGCCGAAGGAATCCGGCCGTTTCGACCTGCCAATCGCATTGGGCATTCTTGCGGCGAGCGGCCAGATTCCGGCTGAAGCGCTGCTGCATCGAGAGTTCGCCGGGGAGTTGTCGTTGACCGGTGCACTGCGCCCCATGCGCGGCGCGTTCGCCATGGCTTGCGGCGCGGCGCGTCAATATGCGCGGGCGGGGTCGGCGCCTGAAGGCGGGTCCACCCGCGAGTCCGATTCCCGCATGCCCGAAATCTATCTGCCCTTGGGGAGTGCGGCGGAAGCGGCGCTGGTCCCGGGTATCGATGTATTCGGGGCCGCTGATCTGCCCGCTTTGTGTGCCCACCTCAGTGGTTCGGTCGACGGCCGTCTTACGCCTATCCGCGGCGCGGCGCCCGACTCCCCGTTGCGCAAGCGCGCGCCGTTGCCAGATCTCGTCGACGTGATTGGTCATCCCGGAGCACGCCGGGCGCTCGAAGTTGCGGCAGCGGGTGGGCATCATCTACTGATGGTCGGGCCGCCCGGCGCGGGGAAGTCAATGCTCGCCGCCCGGCTACCCAGCCTTCTTCCGCCCATGACCGATGACGAAGCGTTGTCGTCGGCGGCCATTCTCTCTGCGAGCATGCTCGGATTTTCGCCCTCGCAATGGCGCCAGCGACCGTTTCGCTCGCCGCATCATTCTTCGAGTTCCGTGGCGCTGGTGGGCGGGCGCAATCCGCCTCAACCCGGCGAGATCACGCTCGCGCATCTCGGCGTACTGTTCCTCGACGAACTGCCCGAATTCGACCGGAAAGTGCTCGAAACGCTACGCGAACCGCTGGAGGCCGGCCGCATCACTATTTCGCGCGCAGCGCATCAGGCCGATTTTCCAGCGGCGTGTCAATTGGTCGCAGCCATGAATCCCTGCCCGTGCGGCTGGCGCGGTGATCCAAACGGCCGATGCCGCTGCACGCCCGACGTCGCCACGCGTTATCTGCGCAAATTGTCCGGGCCGCTGCTTGATCGCATCGATATCCAGATCGAACTGCCCGCATTGTCGCCGGCGGAATTGTCGGGGAGAACTGCATCCGTTGGCGAAACCAGCGCGGTCGTTGCGCAGCGTGTCGCTCACGCGCGCGACCGGCAACTCGAACGGCAAGGCAAGACGAATCGTGAGCTGGACGGCCGCGAAGTGGACGCCGTCTGCCAGCTCGATGCCAATGGGGAAGCCTTGCTTCGCGAAGCCGGAGAACGGTTCGGCTGGTCAGCGCGTGCGTATTACCGCGTGCTGAAAGTGGCCCGCACGATCGCCGATCTCGCTGCGGCCGATTCACCAACCGCCGTCCACCTCGCCGAAGCGATTCAATATCGGCGGGCATTCACGACCGCATAAATCACCACCGGAACCGTACCCCTCGCAAAAAGAAAAATCGCCTGTCAAGACTTGACTTATGCACATTGCAGCGTTCTGTATTTCTCTAACATCTGATCAAACACTCATTTCGGCAATGTTCAACAGGCCATTGATTTAATTAACTATTTTCGGATGCACTGAATCAAGGCAAAGTAAGGAGAGCCGCGTCGGACGGGCACTTGACGAGGCTGCCGCGAGGTTTTCCACAAAGTTATCCACAGCCTCTGTGGATAGTTTAAAAAACCGAGATAAATCCTAGTTTTAGCTGAAAATGCTTGTGCGATTTCTCATGCGCGAAACGTTTGCTGTGTGTTGTTCAATTTGAGAAATATGCGCGAACGAATGGATGCGCTTTAGGGCAAATACTTAAAAAAGTTTGAACGAGGAAAAAAATTGATCGATTTGATCGGGCGGCGGCGCCTTCGTTGAGACGATTGCGACCTGGTAAGCGTGAGTCCCCTTGGCGATGAAACGCGCCCGGATCTGACGCGTTTCGCTTTTCTGGCCATTGGCGCTCGTGTTGCCCGTCCCGCTCGTGCCGCTGACGGTGATTTCCGCGCCAGCCAAACGTCCGCCTGCCGCCACTTCGATATCCACCGGGTGCGCAGCGGGCGCGGCGTTGAGATTGCGCGCCAATCCTTGCTGAAGAAAATCGAGCGCAGCACGCTGGGTCGCAGGGTCGGCATCAGGCAAGTCAACCGTACCGACGGCGAATACCGCGTCACCCGCCTCGGCCATCTGCATTTTCATATGCATTGGCTTGCCGGCAATGTCGATATCGCGGGCGTCGGAACGCGGCTTCGCCGGGAAGGTGACTTCGTAGGCGTCGTCGTTGTTCTGGATCGTGCGCCAGTCATAAGACGGCGTGCAGGCCAGCAGCGCGGCGGCGGTGAACAAGAGCGTGGTGGTCGAAGCGGCCGATTTGAACAACGTGAGCGGGGAACGCACTACGGTATGAAGAACAGCGCGCTTCGAGGCGCGGGGGAAAGATCGGATCATGAGAAAAGCTGCGCGGAAAAGCATGATTATCCGCTGCCGGTGCTGAATCCGTCGCCGGTGACCAAGACGGCAGCTTTCGGACGTGACAGCGCCCTGCCTTGCAACCAGCTCACGGCAAGCCACACGCAGCCACACGCAAAACGCCTTTTCAAGATTGGGGCTAAAATGCGGTCCATCCAGTCAGGCTGGCATCGTTGCGAATTTACCAACTACGAACCGAGCACGCTCGAGGTTTCCATGTCAGAGAATTCACAGGTTTCACCGGGGCGCAGCCGGAGCCCGCTGCGCTACATCGTGATGGCGGTTGTCGCCGGCGTGATTGCGTGCACCGGCTATTTTGCGTTCGGCGGTCAGCAACGCGTTCCGGACGCCACGTTCACGCTGTTGTCAGGCCAGAAGATTTCGACATCGACGGATCTCAAAGGCAAGGTCTACCTGATCAATTTCTGGGCGACCGATTGCGAAACCTGCATGAAAGAGATGCCGGCCATGGTCGACACGTACAACCGTTTCAAGGGCCGCGGCCTGGAATTCGTCGCGGTGGCGATGAAATACGACGCGCCTATGTACGTGACCAACTACGCGCAAACGCGCAATCTGCCGTTCAAGGTTGCAATGGATGACGGCAGCGCTGCGAAGCAGTTCGGCAATGTGCAACTGACGCCGACTACGTTTGTCGTGGATAAGGACGGCAAGATTCTGAAGCGCTACGTGGGTGAGCCGACGTTCGCAGAACTCGACGCGCTTCTCGACAAAGCACTGAGCGCAGCGTGAGGCCTGAGGTCGCCAGGACCTCAAGCGTTACACGGGCAAAAGCAAAACACCCGCCGATTCATCGGCGGGTGTTTTGCTTTGTAGAGCAGGAAAGCCAGGAAAGACACCGAGCCTTCCCTACCGCTCGACCTCTCCCTTCGCCGCGAGCCCATAGCGCTTGATCTTCTCGTAGAGCGTAGCCTTGCCGAGCTGCAGTCGATCGGCTGCGGCAGCCACCACACCGCCGCACTGCTCCAGCGCCTCTCCGATCACCGCGCGTTCGAACTGCTCCGTACGCTCCTTAAGCGATTGCGTGGCGGCATCGAGCGGGACACCGGTTTCATCGATGATACCCAGCACCATCCGGTCCGCCGCGTTGCGCAGTTCACGCACATTGCCCGGCCAGTCGCGCTGCATCAGTTCTGCTCGCTGGCGATCGCTGAGCAACGGCGCGGGGCGCTCGTATCGCACGGCGGCGTCGAGCAAAAAATGCTCGAACAACGGCACCACGTCTTCGCGGCGTTCTGCAAGCGGCGGCAGCGTGATCGTGACCACATTCAGCCGATACATCAGATCGCGCCGGAACGTGCCTGCCGCAACATGCTCGGCCATATCGCCCTTCACGGCCGCGATCACACGGCAATTCGCCCGGATCGGCTGATTCGAGCCAAGCCGCTCCAGCACGCCGTCCTGCAGCACGCGAAGCAACTTCACCTGCAACGCGAGCGGCATGCTTTCGATCTCATCGAGGAACAGCGTACCGCCCGATGCATGTTCGAGCTTGCCGATGCGGCGTTTCTGCGCGCCGGTAAACGCGCCGGCCTCGTAGCCGAACATCTCCGACTCGAACATCTGCTCGGGCAACGCGCCGCAATTCACCGCGATAAACGGCTTGTCCCGGCGCGGCGACAGGTCGTGCAGGCTGCGCGCGATCAGTTCCTTGCCGGCGCCAGTGTCTCCGTTGATCAGCACGGAGGCATCGGTGGGCGCCACATTGGCGATCAGTTTGCGCACCTGTTCAATCGCCGGGCTGCGTCCGATGATTCTTGGCGCTACGCTGCTCTGCCCGGCGAGTTCACGCCGGAGAGCGCGATTCTCCAGCACGAGCGTGCGCCGCTCCAGCGCGCGCCGGACTGCTTCTATCAAGCGTTCCGATGCGAATGGTTTTTCAATGAAATCGTAGGCGCCGTCGCGCATGGCCTGGACGGCCATCGAAATATCGCCGTGGCCTGTCACGAGGATGACCGGTACTTCGGGCGCGCGTTCGTGGCATTGAGCCAGAAGGTCGAGGCCGCTCGCACCCGGCAGGCGGATATCGCTCACGATCACGCCGGGGAAACTGGCATCGATCAGACGCGATGCTCCCTCCACGCTGCCAAATGCGGTTACCTCGAAGCCCGCGAGCTGGAGGCTTTGCACGTTTGCGCGGCGCACCAGTTCATCGTCTTCGATGAAGATCACCTGAAGGCCTGTGGTCATGGGTTTCTACTCCTGCGTGTTGCTGCTGTCAGCGCGAAAACGCTGCGTGCTCCGGCATTTTCTCAGCATGGTGAGCGTGCGGGTGCACCGGTCATGCCCTCGTCACGCGCGATGCAGCGTAATCACGAATTCTGCCCCCTGCGAGCGATCCGCGTCGGCCTGCGTGCCGCCTTCGGGCCCATCCACCTCCATCTGCGGGATCAAATTGCGCGCCACCAGCGTGCCACCATAATCCCGAGCGATGGCTGATGAAATCGCCAACCCCAAGCCCAATCCGTGGCCCATTTCCTTCGTCGTGAAAATCGGCTCGAACAGGCGCGGCAGGACGTCAGGCGGAATGCCCGGCCCGTTGTCGCGCACCACGATATCGACGGTCGTTTCGTGCCTCATCAACTCGATCTCGATTCGCGGCACATCGCACGCGGCCACCGCGTCCAGCGCGTTGCCAATCAGGTTGATCAGGATTTGCTCGAGCCGCAGGTCCTCGCAGCGCACAAACAGCGGTGGACTGGAATCGGCGCGTTCGGTGGCATCGAAGGCGAACGCCACATTCTTCATGCGTGGCTGCAACATGGCGAGCACGTTGCGCAATGCACGGCCAACATCGGTACGCGCGTTTTTCGGACGGGCCTTCGACACGAACAACTTCAGCTGATTCGTGATCTTTCCCATGCGCTCGGTCAGCGCGGCAATCGCCTCGAGATTCTCATGCGCCGCCACGTGATCGCCGCGCTCGATCAACACGCGGGTGTTGTCGGAGAAACTGCGCAACGCGGCGAGCGGCTGGTTCAGCTCATGCGTGATCCCTGCCGCCATCTGTCCCAGCGCGGCCAGTTTGCTCGCCTGGATCAGCTCGTCGTGGGCGGCGCGCAGGTCCTGTTCGGCCCGCGTGCGCTCACTCACCTCCTTGGTCAGCAACGCGTTCGCCTCCGATAAATCCACCGTCCGCTCAGCGACGCGTTCGTTCAACTCCGCATACGCGGTCTGCAACAACGCGCGGCTGCGGATCATTTCGCGCACACGCACACGCCGCATGCGCCAGTAGAACGCGAGCAAACACAGCGAGACGAACACCAGCGCCGTCACAATCGTCGCGCTCCACGCGGCATCGACTGCCGGATCGAGAGACACCATGGTGATCAAGTGCCAATCGGGTTCGCCCAGCGCTCGCTGCGTGGCGAGAAAACTTGGCGCGTCGCGGCCGCCGCCCACACGCACGATTTGCGCGCCGCCTTCGAGCGTGCGCACGATAGTCATCGGCAACGCAGTGATCGGATGCTGCGCGTACTGCCGTGCTGAATAAACCGACGCTTCGATATCCTTAGGCAACGGCCGCAGCGTGTGATATTTCCACGCCGGCACCGACGACAGGAAGATCACGCCATGATCGTCGGTGACGAGCAGCGGCTCGGAAGCATCGGCGCCTTGCAGCCATTCCAGGTTCAGCTTGACCACCGCCACGCCGATAATGTCGCGCGTTCCCTCCTTGAGTACCGGCTGCGAGATGAAATAACCGGGCTCGCGCGAGATGGTGCCCAGTCCGAAAAAGCGACCGGTCCCGCCCTTGACGGCATCGACGAAATATGGCCGGAACAGGTATTCCGCGCCCACGAAACTATCCGGGCCATCCCAGTTGCTCGCCGCCACGCAACGCCCGTTCGACTGGATGATATAGGTCGCCGTGGCCCGCGAGCGCGCGTTGAGGTCGGCGAGGTAACGGTCCGCGCGGGCGGCGAATTGCGGGTTCGGATCGGCGAGAACTTCCTGCACGAACGGATGGCGCGAAAGCAGATAGGGGAGATATTCATAACGGTCGAGCGTGCTTTTCAGCTCGGCCGTTGTGCGGTCGACGCGCGCCGCCGCGTTTTGACGCAACGTGTCGAGGCTACGTTGCCACGCGATGCTCCACGTCAGCGCGCACACGCCGGCGAGCGCCGCGAGAAGAATCAGGAAAACGATCAAACGCCGCGTCACGTGAACGGGTTCCAGACGATGGAGACCCCCGATTGTGGCACGCGCCGCTTCGAACGCGGTTTCTGCCGACGCCTTCGCGACACTCTCCGTAAACGGACGCGGCGAAGCATCCGCCACCGAATGCTTCGCCGCTTTCATTGCTGTTGATTCCGTTTCGCTTGAATGGGGATGTCGGGTAAGCAGCGCGCCAGGACAAGCGGCTGCTTTTTCCCGATCAGGACACCGTCTCGGCTTCGGTATCCACCGCGCCGTGCTTGAGCTGATCGCGCAGCTTGTTGCGGTCCAGTTCCTTTTCCCATGCAGACACAACGACCGTTGCCACGCCGTTGCCTACGATGTTCGTCAACGCGCGGCACTCGCTCATGAAGCGGTCGATGCCAAGAATCAGCACCATGCCCGACAGCGGAATGGTCGGCACGACAGCGAGCGTTGCAGCCAGCGTGATGAACCCTGCGCCGGTCACGCCGCTTGCGCCCTTCGACGTCAGCATGGTCACCGCGAGCAGCGTCAGTTGCTGCGTCCACGTCAGGTCGGTATTCGTCGCCTGCGCGATGAACAGCACGGCCATCGTCATGTAGAGGTTGGTGCCGTCGAGGTTGAACGAATAACCGGTCGGCACCACGAGGCCGACGACCGAGCGCGAGCAGCCGAGCTTTTCGAGCTTGAGCATCAATTGCGGCAGCGCGGCTTCCGACGAGCTCGTGCCGAGCACGATCAGCATTTCTTCCTTGATGTACGCGACGAACCGCAGGATGTTGAAGCCCACCAGGCGTGCAATCGCGCCGAGCACGACGACCACGAACACGATCGATGTCAGATAGAACGTGCCGATCAGCTTGAGCATGGGCACCAGCGAGCCGATGCCGTACTTGCCGATGGTGAACGCCATTGCACCGAACGCGCCGATCGGGGCCAGCTTCGTGATGATGCGCACGATGCCGAACAAGATGTGCGACAAGCCTTCGATAAAGCTCGTCACCACGCGGCCTTTCTCACCGGCAGTCGCCAGCACAGCGCCGAACAACAGCGCGACGAGCAGGATCTGCAGGATCTCGCCTTGCGCGAATGCCGACGAGATCGTGTCCGGGATGATGTGCATCAGGAAGTCGGTGGTCGTCTGACCGTGCGCCTTCGCGGCGTACGAGGCGACTGCCTTGGCATCCAGCGTAGCCGGATCGATATTGAAGCCCACGCCAGGTTTCAGCAGGTGCGTTGCGGCGAGGCCGAGCACAAGCGCGAAGCTGGAGACGACTTCGAAGTACAGAAGCGCCTTGCCGCCCACGCGTCCGACCTTCTTCATGTCTTCCATGCCGGCAATCCCGGTCACGACCGTACAGAAGATGATTGGCCCGATCACCATCTTGATGAGCTTGATGAAGCCGTCGCCGAGCGGTTTCATCTCGGTGGCAAGCGCGGGATAGAAATGCCCGAGCGCAATGCCGATGGCAATAGCCAACAGCACCTGCACATACAGGACTTTATAAAAAGGTTTCTTGACGGTTGTCACAGTGGTTCCGGGCATGGTCGGCGAGTCGCAAAAGGGTGAGACAAAAACGCGCCGGCGCTAGGTTGCGGCGATGCGCGTCTGGCGTCGGCAAAATCAGGTCAAGCTGGATGGGATGGGGTGCATCGAGTCGTCTCCCTGTCTTTTTTGTGGCCTGTCTGGCCTGCCCTTCATATTGCAAGGTCGATGCCAGTTTTTGACTCGCCTTTAGCGTTGATTTTTAAGGGTTTTTTGTTGACAGGACGCAGCAGAAATCCGCGTTTCCGGAATTCGGGAATTGCATCGTCCGACCATCCAGACGGCATTCGGGTTATCCCTGAGACGCTTTATCTACGGGCTTTCCCGATGTTTTTGGTGTTTGGCGCGGGGTCCGGCAACGTCATGCATTCCGGGCGATCGGAGAGGTCTCAAAACGGAAAAACCCACGTTTCCGTGGGTTTTTCGTTTCGTACCAGGCAAGCCAGAAGACCTACATCGCGCCAACCAGGCCTGCGTCGTGCGCCTGCTGATCGGCGTGATAGCTCGACCGCACCATTGCCCCAACCGCAGCGTGCGTGAAGCCCATCTTGTACGCTTCTTCCTCGTACATCTTGAACGTATCCGGATGAACGTACGAACGCACCGGAAGGTGATGCTCGGAAGGCTGCAGATACTGGCCAATCGTCAGCATGTCGACGTTGTGCTCGCGCAGATCGCGCATGACCTGAAGAATTTCTTCTTCCGTTTCTCCCAGGCCGACCATCAGGCCGGACTTGGTGGCGACTTCCGGATGCAGCGCCTTGAAGTCCTTCAGCAGCTTCAACGAATGCGCGTAATCCGAACCCGGACGCGCCTCCTTGTACAAACGCGGCACCGTTTCGAGATTGTGGTTCATCACATCAGGCGGCGCGGCGGTCAGGATGCCGATTGCACGGTCCAGACGGCCCCGGAAATCCGGCGTCAGGATTTCGATGCGCGTCATGGGCGAATGCTCACGCACTTGCCGGATACATTCCACGAAGTGCGCAGCGCCACCGTCGCGCAGGTCGTCGCGGTCCACGCTGGTGATCACCACATACTTGAGCTTCAGCGCGCCGATCGTGCGGGCGAGATTCAGCGGTTCGTCGGCATCGAGCGGATCGGGGCGGCCATGGCCCACGTCGCAGAACGGGCAACGACGCGTGCATTTGTCGCCCATGATCATGAAGGTCGCGGTGCCCTTGCCGAAACATTCGCCAATGTTCGGGCAGCTCGCTTCTTCGCAGACCGTATGAAGGTTGTGTTCGCGCAGGATCTGTTTGATCTCGGTGAAACGCGAACTGCCCGTTGCGGCCTTCACGCGAATCCACTCAGGCTTTTTCAGCTTTTCGATCGGGATGATCTTGATCGGGATGCGCGCCGTTTTCGCCTGCGCTTTTTGCTTGGCGGTGGCGTCGTAGGGGATGGCAACGGGAGTTGATGCGTCAGTACTGCCAGCCAGATTTCCAGTTACATCAGTCATTCGGTCGGTCCATTCAGACGGCCACGCCGTTCTGTGGTTGGGCGGCGGTCGCGCGATGGCCGCCGATATGGTGAGTGAGGTTTTCAGCCAGCGTTTGCGCTACATCGTTCCAGTCTGCCGCTACGCCGAGGGTTGCCATGTCGACGGTTTCGAGACCGGCGTAGCCACACGGGTTGATCGCGAGGAACGGTTGCAGGTCCATTTTCACGTTGAGACTCACACCGTGATAACTGCAGCCATTGCGGATTTTCAGCCCGAGCGCTGCGATCTTGGCGCCCGCGTGCGATTGTTGTGCCGGCTGCGACGGCGTTGGCGCGACGTAGATACCCGGCGCGCGCTCCTTGCGTTCCGTTGCAAGATTATACGATGCAAGCGTTTCGATCACGCCGGCCTCGATTCGCTGCACGAGTTCGCGGACCATCAGCTTGCGGCGGCGCAGGTCGAGCAGCAGGTACGCAACGACTTGTCCGGGGCCGTGATACGTAATCTGGCCCCCGCGATCGACCTTGACGAGCGGGATATCGCTGTTGGGATTGAGCAGATGCGCGGGGTCGCCAGCCAGCCCAAGGGTGAAAACGGGCGGATGCTCGACAAGCCAGATTTCATCCGTCGTCTCGGTCGTGCGCGCGTCCGTGAAGGCGCGCATGGCGTCGAAGCTTTGGGTGTAGGGCTCGAGGCCGCGCCAGCGGAATATGACCAAGGGGGCCAAGGCACCAGGGACGGAACGATCTGTTGATGCTGAGTGGGGAGTTATTACCGGCTGGGCGGACATAGTCCCGTTAGTTTACCGAAGTTCGGTTATCCGCGCCGGTGGACGGTTTTTGAGGTGCTTTTTGTGGCGGCCTAGCGCTGGTAGCGAGCAAACCAACCCGACTACTGCGCCGGCTCGCGCCAGTAAACCCCTCAGGTCCACCGACGCGAGCAAAACCGCCAAACAGCCACCGGAGTCCGAACGAAAAACGAACGGGCCCTGTTAAACCGTCCGCCACCCCGACCTGAACCGGCCGCCAAGCTTCTCGATACCGCGCGCGAGCCATCCAATCGCACGCTGATCCGCCCGCGGCGCCAACGTGAACACCACCTGCGCGGTGCGCCCCTTCTCCGTGCTCAGCCACAACCGCTCACGTTCACGCAGCTTCAGGGAATCGCCTGGCACAAGCCAGTAATCTTCCGTATCGTTACTACGCGTGGCCCACACCGGTGCACCCTGAACGACCAGCCTGACGCTGCGGCCAATCTTCATCGGAACCGTTTCACCATCGCCAATCTCAAACGTGATGCTTGTGGATATTTCTCGCATGACAGCCTCCGCCAAAAATCGTGTTGATGGCTATAAGATAGGCTCAGCATAGCTTTAAGCAAAACGAGCAATTTTCTTCGGTTTGTGAGATAAATTCACATAGACAACTCGAGTGAACGCCCGTGGACCTTCGACAACTCCCCGCCCTGAACGCGCTGCGCGCCTTCGAAGCTGCTGCGCGCCACGAAAGCTTCTCGCGCGCCGCTGACGAACTGTTCGTCACTCACGGCGCCGTCAGCCACCAGATCCGTGCGCTCGAAGCCGATCTCGGCGTCACGCTGTTCGCTCGCGACGGCAAACGCGTACGCCTGTCGGACATTGGCCGCCAATACGCCACCGAGGTGCGCGCCACACTTTCCGCCCTCGCCGAAGCCACGCGCCGCCTGCGCTCAGGGGAACGCGACCGGCGGCTGGTGGTGTCGATGCTGTCGTCGTTTTCAGCACGTTGGGTGACACCGCGGATTGGCGGGTTTATTGAAGAGCATCCGGAAATCAACCTGGAACTGCTTTCGACGAATACGCTCACCGATTTCACCCGCGACGACGTGGACGTCGCCATCCGTTTCAGCAGCCTCGGCAAATATGCCGGACTGCATGCGGAGGAATTGCTTGATGAAGTGTTTTTCCCGGCGTGCTCGCCGAACTACAACGACGGCAAGCTGCCGCGCACGCCCGCCGACCTGGCAGACGCGCCGTTGCTACGCTCGCACGACGAGCTCTGGAAGCCGTGGTTCGACGCGGCCGGACTTGTCGACCTTGCTGAGCCGAAGCGCGGGGTTTTATACGAGGATTCGTCGAATTTGCTGCAGGCAGCCATTCAAGGCCAGGGAATCGCGCTCGTGCGCCGGTCGCTTGCCATGCAGGAAATCGTGGCGGGCCGGCTCGTGCGGCTGTTCAATGTAGACGGACCGAGCCCGTGGAATTACTACTTTGTGTGCCCGCCCGCGTTGCTCGGAACGCAGCGCGTACAACACTTTCGCACCTGGCTCTTCGATGAAATTGCGCGCTTCAAGCAGCTCTACGAGTGCACGCCGGCCGCATGCGATGCTCCCATGCGGCCGCCCCGGACCGCGCCGGAGCTCAGGCTTAAAGCACCACTTTGACCATTGGGTGACCCGTCAACGCCCGATAGATATCGTCGAGATGTGCGCGGCTTTGCGCCCGCACGCTGATGGTCAGGCCGGTGTATTTGCCGCCCGAGGACGGGCGCACTTCAATGCGCTCGATGTCAAACTGGTCGTCGAATTCGCGGATCACGGTCACGACGGCATCGCGGAATTCCGGATGCGTCGCGCCCATCACCTTGATCGGAAAATCGCAGGGGAAATCGAACAGGGCGTCGATATCGGGTGAGCTCATTGTGTTCTCCATCACAGGACGCCCGGTCCGCCCGGGCGTCTTACAGCTTGCATAGATGGAGCCGGATCGAATAAATCCAACCGCCATCCTGCCCTGGTGCTTACTTCTTCAGCTTACTTCTTCTTTTGCCACATCATCAGCAGCGAGTCCCACGTCCGGCCGACAAAACCGGCTTGCGGCACTTCCTGCAACGCGACCAGCGGAAACTGCGCAACTTCCTTGCCGTCCGCCATCATCTTCACGGTGCCGATCTGCTGGCCCTTCTTGATCGGCGCGACGATGGTGTCGTTGTGCGTGACGGTGGGCTTGACCTTATCGCCCATACCCTTCGGCACGGTGATGTACTGATCCGTCTCCACGCCCGCCTTCACCAGATTTTCCGTGCCCTTATAGACGCGCGGCGAATCGATCACCTGACCCGCCTTGTACAGACGCAATGCGTCGTAGGCCGTATAGCCGTAGTTCAGCATTTTCAGGCTGTCCTGCACCCGGTTGTGCTCTTTCGGCTCGCCCATCATCACGGCGACCAGACGGCGGCTGGCTTCGGGCACCCCGTCCAGCGGACGTTTCGCCGTGGCGATCAGGCAATATCCGGCGGCTTTGGTATGACCGGTCTTGAGACCGTCAACGGTGGAATCGATCCACAGCAAGCGGTTGCGGTTCGGCTGCTTGATCTTGTTATAGGTGAAATCCTTCACCGAGAAGATGCCGTAGTACTCAGGGAAATCGCGGATCAGGCGCGTGGACAAAACGGCCAGATCGCCCGCCGTGGTGTAGTGCTGCGGGTCGGGCATGCCGTTCACATCGGCGAAATGAGTATTCTTCATACCGATCTGTTTGGCCGCCGCGTTCATCAGCGCGACGAAGTTCGACTCACTGCCGCCCACCAGTTCAGCCAACGCGATCGCCGCGTCATTACCCGACTGAATAATCATGCCGTACACGAGATCGTGCACGGTCACCGGCTTGTTCGCCTCGATGAACATGCGCGACTCGTCCGTGCCCACGCGGCGCACGGCTTCGCTCGGCATGACCGTCTGGTCCATGTTGATCTTCTTCGACTTGAGCGCGTCGAAGACAAGATAAGCGGTCATGAGCTTGGTCAGCGACGCCGGCTCCGAGCGCTCGTCCGGGTTGCCGGAAGCAAGCACCTGATTGCTGGTTGCATCGACGAGAACCCAGGAACGCGCCGTGACATCCGGCGGTGGCACTTGCGCAAATGCAGTTGCCGCGACAAGTGTCGCGGGCAAGACGATAGCGGCAGTGACAGCGCGATGAATGGAGGAAGGAGCGACGAAAGACAAGCTTGAAGGGGAAAAGCGCATAGGTTCGGATCGGCAGAAAAAACATCGGCGAGTCAGGCATTCCCTTCAAGGAAATACGCAACGCGCGGGTTGTACAGGCGGAGGGTCAGTCCAGTAGAGCGCTTGGGTGAAGACAACGTTGGACGTCGCGCGAAACGCGGATCGTTGGACCCGTCAGGACCGCTGGGGTTGCATTGGTTTTCGTTTGACAGCTTTTGAATCGTGTTCGAACTACCGCTGAATCACGGTCAGTTTTAAACGACGACGTAAAGCACACAACACTGTAAAACCGAGACAAACCCGGCGAGAGCCCGGTTGAATCCTTAATCCGCCGGCGCGGCATAAAACGCTCGCTGGACTGACCTCCGCGCGCTTCGATACTCGAGCGGCACATGGGCAATGCGCACCCGGTCATGTAGATGCCGGACACGTGCCGCATGCGCTACGGCGAGCGCTAAACCGACAAGCGGTCGCGCAAAAGTCTGCGCCATTATACGCGTGCGCCAAACCGCTTTTGCCGCGAAAGTGGCTGGATGTGCCGGGGATT
>NZ_JAQGMM010000292.1 GCF_028292365.1 Caballeronia sp. | reverse complement strand
AACAAGGCAGCCGCCGGTCACTACGCAAAAGCAGGCGTCGAAGCTGGCACCGTCCTCAAGGAATTCCGCGTTACTGCAGAGCGCCTCGCCGAACTCAAGATTGGCGACGTCGTTCCTGCCAGCCTGTTCGAAGTTGGCCAGAAAGTGGACGTGCAAGGCACCTCCATCGGTAAAGGTTACGCCGGCACCATCAAGCGTCACAACTTCAAATCCGGTCGCGCATCCCACGGTAACTCCCGTTCGCACAATGTGCCGGGTTCAATCGGTATGGCGCAGGATCCGGGTCGTGTTTTCCCGGGTAAGCGCATGACGGGTCACATGGGCGACGAAACGGTTACGGTTCAAAATCTCGTGATCGCTCGTATCGACACTGACCGTCATCTGTTGCTGGTCCGTGGCGCTGTTCCTGGTGCTAAGGGCGGTAAGGTCTTCGTGACGCCGGCTGTCAAGGCTCGCGCTGTGAAAGGAGCGAAATAATGGAACTTAAGCTCCTGAGCGCCAATGGTCAGGAAGGCACGGGTGTGAACGCATCGGACGTCGTGTTCGGTCGCGATTACAACGAAGCCCTGATCCATCAGGTCGTCACGGCCTATCAAGCCAACGCACGTAGCGGTAACCGCGCGCAGAAGGATCGTGAGCAAGTCAAGCACACGACCAAGAAGCCGTGGCGTCAAAAGGGCACGGGCCGCGCTCGTGCCGGTATGTCGTCGAGCCCGTTGTGGCGCGGCGGTGGCCGTATCTTCCCGAATTCGCCGGAAGAAAACTTTTCGCATAAGGTCAACAAGAAGATGCATCGCGCAGGTCTCTGCTCGATCTATTCGCAGTTGGCTCGTGAAGGTCGCATCGTGGTCGTCGACGAGATGACTCTCGAAGCGCCGAAAACCAAGCTGCTGGCCGAAAAATTCAAGGCAATGGGTCTCGAGTCCGTCCTGGTCATTACTGACACGGTCGACGAAAACCTGTACCTCGCGTCGCGCAATCTGGCCCACGTGGCCGTTGTCGAGCCGCGTTACGCCGACCCGCTCTCGTTGATCTACTTCAAGAAGATCGTGATTACGAAGGCTGCGGTCGCCCAGATCGAGGAGTTGCTGTCATGAGCGAGATTCGCAAGAACGATCATCGTTTGATGCAGGTCCTGCTCGCGCCGGTGATCTCCGAAAAGGCGACGCTGGTGGCCGACAAGAACGAGCAAGTTGTGTTCGAAGTCGCGCCCGATGCCACGAAGCAGGAAGTCAAGGCTGCTGTCGAGCTGCTGTTCAAGGTAGAAGTCAATTCCGTCAACGTGCTGGTCACGAAGGGTAAAGCCAAGCGCTTTGGCCGCTTCATGGGCAAGCGCAAGGACGTGAAGAAGGCGTATGTCTGCCTGAAGCCCGGCCAGGAAATCAACTTTGAAGCGGAGGCCAAGTAATCATGGCAATCGTAAAAGTTAAGCCGACTTCGCCGGGTCGCCGCGCGATGGTCAAGGTGGTCAACAAGGATCTGTACAAGGGCAAGCCGCATGCAGCGCTGCTCGACGCACAGTCCGTGACCGCCGGCCGGAATAACTCCGGTCGCATCACGACGCGTCACAAAGGTGGCGGTCACAAGCAACACTACCGTATGGTCGATTTCCGTCGCATCAAGGACGGCATTCCGGCGAAGATCGAACGTCTTGAGTACGATCCGAACCGTAGCGCGAACATCGCGCTGGTTCTGTACGCAGACGGCGAGCGCACGTACATCATCGCTCCGAAGGGTGCGACGGTGGGTCAATCGTTGATGTCTGGTTCGGAAGCGCCGATCCGCTCGGGTAACACCCTGCCGATCCGCAACATTCCGGTCGGTACGACGATTCACTGCGTCGAGATGTTGCCTGGCAAGGGCGCGCAAATGGCGCGTTCGGCTGGTACGTCCGCGATGCTGCTGGCTCGTGAAGGCACGTACGCTCAGGTTCGCCTGCGTTCGGGTGAAATTCGCCGTGTGCACGTTGAGTGCCGCGCGACGATCGGTGAAGTTGGCAACGAAGAGCATAGCCTCCGTCAAATCGGTAAGGCTGGTGCTAACCGCTGGCGCGGTATCCGCCCGACGGTGCGTGGCGTTGCAATGAACCCGGTCGATCACCCGCACGGTGGTGGTGAAGGTAAGACGGCAGCAGGTCGCGATCCGGTCAGCCCGTGGGGAACCCCGGCTAAGGGTTATCGTACACGCAGCAACAAGCGCACGACGACGATGATCGTTCAGCGCCGTCACAAGCGCTAAGGAGTAAGCAATGGCACGTTCTGTTAAAAAAGGTCCGTTCTGCGACGCTCATTTGCTGAAGAAGGTTGAGGCTGCCGCAGCTGCGCGTGACAAGAAGCCGATCAAGACCTGGTCGCGTCGTTCGACGATTCTCCCGGACTTCATCGGTCTGACGATCGCCGTCCATAACGGCCGTCAACACGTCCCGGTTTATGTTTCGGAAAACATGGTCGGCCACAAACTTGGCGAGTTCGCATTGACCCGTACGTTCAAGGGTCATGCAGCCGACAAGAAGGCCAAGAAATAAGGGGCTATCAAGATGGAAGTAAAAGCTATTCATCGCGGTGCCCGCATCTCGGCGCAGAAAACGCGCCTTGTGGCTGACCAGATCCGTGGTTTGCCGGTCGACAAGGCGTTGAACGTTCTTACGTTCTCGCCGAAGAAGGCGGCGGGTATTGTCAAGAAGGTCGTGCTGTCAGCGATCGCGAATGCGGAACACAACGAAGGCGCCGACATCGACGAGCTCAAAGTAACGAGCATCATGGTCGACAAGGCAGCTTCCCTGAAGCGATTCACCGCGCGCGCAAAAGGCCGTGGTAACCGCATTGAGAAGCAATCCTGTCACATCACCGTGACAGTCGGGAATTAAGGAGCCATACGATGGGACAAAAAATTCATCCGACAGGCTTCCGTCTGGCTGTCAGCCGAAATTGGGCGTCGCGTTGGTACGCGAACAACACCAATTTCGCATCGATGCTGCAGGAAGACATCGGCGTTCGTGAATACCTGAAGAAGAAGCTGAAAAACGCTTCGGTTGGTCGGGTTGTCATCGAGCGTCCGGCGAAGAATGCACGTATCACGATTTACAGCTCGCGTCCGGGTGTAGTGATCGGCAAGAAGGGTGAGGATATCGAACTGTTGAAGACGGAACTGCAACGCCGCATGGGCGTTCCGGTCCACGTCAACATCGAAGAAATCCGCAAGCCGGAAACCGATGCGCAACTGATCGCCGACTCGATCACGCAACAACTCGAGCGTCGGATCATGTTCCGCCGCGCGATGAAGCGTGCGATGCAAAACGCCATGCGTCTGGGTGCTCAAGGCATCAAGATCATGAGCGCCGGCCGGTTGAACGGTATCGAAATCGCTCGTACGGAGTGGTATCGCGAAGGTCGCGTTCCGCTTCACACGCTGCGTGCTGATATTGACTACGCGACCTCGGAAGCGAAGACGACCTACGGCATCATCGGCGTCAAAGTGTGGGTCTACAAGGGCGACACGCTGGGCCGCAATGATGCACCGGTGGTCGAAGAAGTAGCCGAAGACAAGCGTCCGCGCCGCAACGCACGTCCGGGTGGCGATCGCCGTCCGCGTCGTGATGGTGAAGGTGGTGGTCCGGCAAACGCAGGTGCGCGCCGTGGCGCAGGCGCTCCCCGTCGTGCTGGCGGTGCCGGCGGCGACGGGAAGACTGGAGAATAACGATGCTGCAACCGAAACGCAGAAAGTATCGCAAAGAGCAGAAGGGTCGTAACACCGGCAAGGCGACGCGCGGCAACGCAGTGTCGTTCGGTGAATATGGTCTGAAAGCTATCGGTCGCGGCCGTTTGACCGCGCGCCAAATCGAAGCGGCGCGTCGTGCAATGACGCGTCACATTAAACGTGGCGGCCGTATCTGGATCCGCATTTTCCCGGACAAGCCGATCTCGCAAAAGCCGGCTGAAGTACGGATGGGTAACGGTAAAGGTAACCCTGAGTACTACGTCGCAGAGATTCAACCGGGCAAGATGTTGTATGAAATGGACGGTGTTACTGAAGAGTTGGCACGTGAAGCGTTCCGTCTGGCTGCAGCTAAGCTGCCGCTGAAGACGTACTTCGTTTCACGCCAGCTCGGCGCCTAAGGAGCAATGATGAAGGCTTCCGAACTTCACCAGAAAGACCAGGCTGGGCTCAATCAAGAGCTGACGGACCTGCTGAAGGCGCAATTCGGCCTGCGCATGCAACTCGCGACCCAGCAATTGACCAACAACAGTCAATTGAAGAAGGTTCGTCGCGACATCGCTCGTGTGCGGACCGTCCTGACTGAGAAGGCGAACCAGAAATGAACGATAGCGTAAAAACCTCGCTCAAGCGGACGCTGGTCGGCAAGGTCGTCAGCAACAAGATGGAAAAGACGGTCACCGTGCTGGTTGAGCATCGCGTAAAGCACCCGATCTACGGCAAGTACGTCGTGCGGTCGAAGAAGTACCACGCTCACGACGACGCGAATACGTACAACGAAGGCGATCTCGTCGAGATCCAGGAAACCCGTCCGATTTCTAAGACGAAAGCCTGGGTTGTGTCGAAGTTGCTTGAGACGGCTCGCGTCATCTAAGCAGCAAAAAAGCGGTAAAAGAAATATCGCAGTAATTTTCGCTTGCCAGACCGAAATTATGCGTTATAATTTCGGTCTTCCCTCTTTGTGGGAGCCCCATCGCGGGCGAAGTTGGTGGGGGAAGCCAGCGCAGGCGCCAAGCTTGTGCTGACAGATTCACCGGATTGCGATGGCGGGTTTCGTCTGCCCTCGCTGCCTGTTCTAACCCAAGCAGCCACCAGGCTGACGGGACCAAGACTGACCGGTTAAGCCATGGTGGCGTAACTGGATTAAGTTGGGAAAGATAAACCATGATTCAGACCGAAACTCGGCTTGAAGTTGCCGACAACACAGGTGCACGTGAAGTGATGTGCATCAAGGTGCTCGGCGGCTCGAAGCGTCGTTACGCTAGCATTGGCGACATCATCAAGGTGACCGTCAAAGAAGCAACGCCGCGCGGACGCGTGAAGAAGGGCGAAATCTACAACGCTGTGGTCGTTCGTACGGCCAAGGGCGTGCGCCGCCAGGACGGCTCGCTGATCAAGTTCGACGGTAATGCCGCCGTACTTTTGAATGCCAAGCTCGAGCCTATCGGTACGCGTATTTTCGGACCGGTTACGCGTGAATTGCGTAGTGAACGATTTATGAAGATCGTTTCGCTCGCGCCGGAAGTGCTGTAAGGAGTCGCGATGAACAAGATTCGCAAAGGTGACGAGGTTCTCGTCATCACTGGCAAAGACAAAGGCAAGCGCGGTATCGTGCTGTCCGTTGGGGAAGAGCGTGTGACGGTCGAGGGTATCAACCTCGTCAAGAAGCATGTGAAGCCTAACCCGATGAAGGGTACGACGGGCGGCGTAGAAGCCAAGACGATGCCCTTGCATATTTCGAACGTCGCATTGGTCGACGCGAATGGCAAGGCGTCGCGTGTGGGCATCAAGGTCGAGAACGACAAGAAGGTACGCTTCTTGAAGTCGACCGGTGCCACGCTTAGCGTCTGACGCGGAGTAATAAATGGCACGTCTGCATGAGTTTTATAAAGAGAAAGTTGTACCCGGCCTCGTTGAGAAGTTCGGCTACAAGTCCGTAATGGAAGTGCCGCGCATTACCAAGATCACGCTGAATATGGGTCTTGGTGAAGCCGTCGCCGACAAGAAGATCATCGAAAACGCCGTTGGCGACCTGACGAAGATTGCTGGCCAAAAGCCGGTTATCACGAAGGCACGCAAGGCTATCGCTGGCTTCAAGATTCGTCAGGGCTACCCGATCGGCGCGATGGTTACGCTGCGCGGCCAGGCCATGTACGAATTTCTCGATCGTTTCGTGACGGTTGCGCTCCCCCGGGTTCGTGACTTCCGCGGTGTATCGGGTCGTGCGTTCGACGGTCGCGGCAACTACAACATCGGTGTGAAAGAGCAGATCATTTTCCCCGAGATCGATTACGACAAGATCGACGCGCTTCGTGGGCTGAACATCAGCATCACGACGACCGCGAAGACTGACGATGAAGCAAAGGCACTGCTCGCCAGCTTCAAGTTCCCGTTCAGAAACTGAGGTTACCGTGGCTAAACTGGCACTGATCGAACGTGAAAAGAAGCGTGCGCGCCTGGCTGCAAAGTACGCTCCCAAGCGTACGGCGCTGAAGGCGGTCATTGATGACGCGAGCAAGTCGGACGAAGAGCGTTATGCCGCTCGTCTCGAACTGCAACAACTGCCCCGCAACTCGAACCCCACTCGCAAGCGTAACCGCTGCGCGATCACGGGTCGTCCGCGTGGTACGTTCCGCAAATTCGGATTGGCACGCAGCAAGATTCGCGAAATCGCATTCCGCGGCGAAATCCCTGGCCTGACCAAGGCGAGCTGGTAATAGGAGATATCTAAATGAGTATGAGTGATCCTATCGCCGATATGCTGACTCGCATCCGCAATGCGCAGATGGTTGAGAAAGTATCGGTGACAATGCCCTCGTCGAAAGTCAAGGTTGCGATTGCGCAGGTTTTGAAGGACGAAGGTTATATCGACGATTTCGCAGTGAAGTCTGAAGGTGCGAAGTCGGAATTGAATATCGCGTTGAAGTACTACGCTGGCCGTCCGGTTATTGAGCGCATTGAACGTGTCTCGAAGCCTGGTCTGCGTGTGTATCGCGGTCGTAACGACATTCCGGTTGTGATGAACGGTCTTGGCGTTGCAATCGTGTCGACGCCCCAGGGTGTGATGACCGACCGCAAGGCGCGCCAGACCGGCGTCGGCGGCGAAGTCCTCTGCTACGTCGCTTAAACCGAAAAGGAGAAGAAACATGTCTCGAGTAGGTAAAAGCCCGATTACGCTGCCGCAAGGCGCGGAAGTGGCCTTTAGCGGCGAAGTAATCACCGTCAAGGGCCCGCTGGGTACGATTACGCAAGCGGCCAACCCGCTTGTTACGGTAGCAAACGACAACGGCACGCTCAACTTCGCCCCGGCTGATGAAAGCCGTGAAGCGAATGCGATGTCGGGCACGATGCGCGCCCTCGTGGCGAACATGGTGAATGGCGTTACGAAGGGTTTCGAGCGCAAGCTGACGCTGGTTGGCGTTGGTTATCGCGCGCAGGCGCAGGGCGACAAGCTGAATCTGTCGCTGGGTTTCTCGCACCCCGTGGTGCATGCGATGCCGGAAGGCGTCAAAGTTGAAACCCCGACGCAAACCGAAATCGTGATCAAGGGGATCGACAAGCAGAAAGTTGGCCAGGTCGCTGCGGAAGTTCGCGGTTACCGTCCGCCGGAGCCCTATAAGGGCAAGGGCGTGCGCTACTTCGGCGAAGTCGTCATCCTCAAAGAAACGAAGAAGAAGTAAGGGTGCGCAATCATGGATAAGACTCAATCTCGCCTGCGCCGCGCTAAACAGACGCGCGTCAAGATCGCTGAGCTGCAGGTCGCACGTCTGGCTGTGCATCGCACGAACACGCATATCTATGCGCAAGTGTTCTCGGCATGCGGCACCAAGGTGCTGGCAAGCGCGTCGACGCTCGAAGCTGAAGTGCGTGCCGAACTGGCCGACAAGACCGGTAAGGGCGGCAACGTCAATGCTGCGATCGCTGTCGGTAAGCGTATTGCTGAAAAAGCCAAGGCTGCCGGCGTCGAATCCGTCGCCTTCGACCGTTCAGGTTTCCGTTACCACGGCCGCGTGAAAGCGCTGGCTGATGCGGCACGCGAAGCCGGACTCAAGTTCTAAGGGAAGAATTCGTCATGGCAAAGATGCAAGCGAATGTGAAGGCTGAAGAACGCGACGACGGCCTCCGTGAAAAGATGATCGCGGTCAATCGCGTGACCAAGGTGGTGAAGGGCGGCCGGATTCTCGGTTTTGCCGCACTGACCGTGGTTGGCGATGGCGATGGGCGCATCGGCATGGGCAAGGGTAAAGCGAAGGAAGTTCCGGTTGCTGTTCAAAAGGCAATGGAACAAGCACGCCGCAACATGTTCAAGGTGCCGTTGAAGAACGGTACGCTGCAACACGAAGTGCACGGTAAGCACGGCGCATCCGCAGTTCTCCTGGCTCCGGCCAAGGACGGTACGGGTGTTATCGCCGGCGGCCCGATGCGCGCAGTGTTCGATGTGATGGGCGTTCAAAACGTTGTGGCGAAGAGCCACGGTTCGACGAATCCGTACAACCTCGTTCGTGCAACGCTCGACGGTCTGCGCAAGCAGTCCACGCCGGGCGACATCGCGGCGAAGCGCGGCAAGTCCGTCGAAGATATTTTGGGCTAAGCCAGGTGGTCACCATGTCTGATAAAACTGTCAAGGTTCAGCTCGTGAAGAGCCTGATTGGGACCCGTGAAACGCACCGTGCAACGGTGCGTGGTCTGGGCCTGCGCCGAATCAACTCGGTTAGCGAACTGCAGGACACGCCGGCAGTGCGCGGGATGATCAACAAGGTCTCGTACCTTGTCAAAGTCCTCAGCTAAGCGGCTGACCAGGGATCAAGGAGTTGAATATGGATTTGAATAACCTTAAGCCGGCAGAAGGCGCGAAGCACGCAAAGCGTCGCGTTGGCCGCGGTATCGGTTCCGGCCTGGGCAAGACTGCAGGTCGCGGCCACAAAGGTCAAAAATCGCGTTCGGGCGGCTTTCATAAAGTCGGCTTCGAAGGCGGTCAGATGCCTTTGCAACGTCGTCTGCCGAAGCGTGGTTTCAGCTCGCTGACGCATGAGTTCGTGGGCGAAGTGCGTTTGTCGGATCTCGAGAAGCTGCCGGTCGACGAAGTCGATTTGTTGGCTTTGAAGCAAGCCGGTCTGCTTGGCGTGCTCTTCACGAGCGCACGGATCATCAAGACGGGCGAACTGACGCGCAAGATCACGGTAAAGGGCCTCGTTGCTACGAAGGGTGCCCGTGCTGCGATTGAAGCCGCCGGCGGCTCGATCTCTGAGTAACGAACGCGTGTTGTCGTTGTTAGCGAAAGCATCGGAGAAGGTTCTTGGCTAATAGCCCGAGTCTCGCAAAATCCGGTCGAAGCGCTGCGAAGTTCGGCGACCTGCGTCGGCGTGCAATGTTCTTGCTGCTGGCGCTGATCGTCTACCGTATCGGTGCGCATATTCCGGTGCCGGGTATCGACCCGGATCAGCTGGCGAAGCTTTTCCAGAGCCAGTCAGGCGGCATTCTTGGCATGTTCAACATGTTCTCGGGTGGTGCGCTGTCCAGGTTCACGATCTTCGCGCTTGGGATCATGCCGTACATCTCGGCGTCGATCATCATGCAGCTGCTGTCAATCGTTTCGCCGCAAATGGAAGCGCTGAAGAAAGAAGGGCAAGCGGGGCAGCGGAAGATTACGCAGTACACGCGTTACTTCACGGTGGTTCTGGCTACGTTTCAAGCATTCGGTATTGCGGTGGCATTGGAAAATCAAGCCGGGCTCGTTATTGATCCTGGCATGGTGTTTCGGTTGACGACAGTCGTCACGCTGGTGACCGGCACGATGTTCCTGATGTGGCTGGGTGAGCAGATCACGGAGCGCGGTCTGGGCAACGGTATCTCGATCATCATTTTCGGCGGTATTGCGGCGGGTTTCCCGAACGCAATCGGTGGTCTCTTCGAACTGGTTCGTACCGGCTCCATGAGTATCATCTCGGCGATTATTGTCGTCGTGCTGATTGCGGCGGTCACGTTCGTGGTGGTGTTCATCGAACGCGGTCAGCGCAAGATCCTCGTGAACTACGCCAAGCGTCAGGTCGGAAACAAGATTTACGGCGGTCAGTCTTCGCATTTGCCGCTGAAGTTGAATATGTCGGGTGTGATTCCGCCGATCTTTGCGTCGTCGATCATCCTGTTCCCGGCAACTATCCTGAACTGGTTTAGTTCGGGCACGCGGACCGGTTGGTTTGCGAACACGCTGCACGGTGTTGCTGAGGCTCTGAAGCCAGGTCAACCGGTGTATGTGTTGCTGTACGCAATGGCGATCGTTTTCTTCTGCTTCTTCTACACCGCGTTGGTGTTCAACAGCAGAGAGACGGCCGACAATTTGAAGAAAAGCGGTGCCTTCGTTCCCGGGATTCGTCCTGGTGACCAGACGGCTCGGTATATCGATCGGATCCTCACGCGTTTGACGCTGGCCGGTGCGATCTACATCGTGTTCGTTTGCTTGCTGCCGGAATTTCTGGTGCTGCGTTGGAACGTACCGTTTTATTTCGGTGGAACGTCGCTGCTGATCATTGTCGTGGTCACGATGGATTTCATGGCGCAGGTGCAGTCCTACGTTATGTCGCAACAGTATGAATCGCTGCTCAAGAAGGCCAACTTCAAAGGCAGTAACGTCCCTATGCGCTAATAAGGACTATGGCCAAAGATGATGTAATCCAGATGCAGGGTGAGGTGGTGGAAAACCTTCCCAATGCGACTTTCCGGGTTAGGTTGGAAAATGGCCATGTGGTTCTTGGGCACATATCCGGGAAGATGCGGATGCATTACATCCGCATTCTTCCAGGCGACAAGGTAACGGTTGAATTGACGCCTTACGATCTGTCTCGTGCACGGATCGTGTTCCGGGCGAAGTGATTTGAAAAAAGGGTAATATCATGAAAGTGATGGCATCGGTTAAGCGCATTTGCCGCAATTGCAAGATCATCAAGCGCAAGGGCGTTGTGCGCGTGATTTGCAGCTCTGATCCGCGCCACAAACAGCGTCAAGGCTGAACGCCGCGCTTTTTGCTTGCGCTTTTTGTTTGAGGAAAAACAATGGCTCGTATCGCAGGGGTTAACATCCCGAATCACCAGCATAC
>NZ_JAQGMM010000273.1 GCF_028292365.1 Caballeronia sp. | reverse complement strand
CGCCATCAGGCACTGGTTGTCTTCCTGATCGCGATGGCGACCATTTTCGGGGTCCTCGCGTACACCCGGCTCGCGCAATCGGAGGACCCGCCGTTCACGTTCCGCGTGATGGTCATCCAGACCTTCTGGCCAGGGGCCACCGCACAGCAGATGCAGGAACAGGTCACCGACAAGATCGCGAAAAAGCTTCAGGAAACGCCCGCTACCGACTTCCTGCGCAGCTATTCCCGCCCCGGTGAATCACTGCTGTTCTTCACGATGAAGGACGGCGCGCCCGCGAAAGATGTGCCCGAAGAGTGGTATCAGGTGCGCAAGAAAGTCGGGGACATTGCGTACACACTGCCAAGAGGTGTGCAAGGTCCGTACTTCAACGACGAGTTCGGCGACGTCTTCACGAATATCTACACACTCGAAGGCGACGGTTTTTCGCCGGTGCAACTTCACGATTACGCCGATTCACTGCGCACGGTCTTGTTGCGCGTGCCTGGTGTGGCGAAGGTCAATTATTTCGGCGACCAGGACGAGCGCGTCTACGTGGAGATAGCGAACACGCAACTTACGCGGCTCGGGATCTCGCCGCAGCAGATTGCTCAGGCTATCGACGGTCAGAATGCGGTTGCGCCCTCCGGCACGCTGAATACGCCGAATGACCGCGTGTTCGTGCGGCCGACCGGCCAGATCACCGACATGGGCGCGCTCGCCAACACGCTAATCCGCGTGAACGGACGCTCGTTTCGCCTTGGCGACATAGCGACCATCAAGCGCGGATATCTCGATCCCCCGGCCACGCAAATGCGCGCGGGCGAGAAGCCGGTGCTGGGTATTGGCATTACGATGCAGCCCGGTCAGGACGTGGTGCAATTGGGCAAGGCGCTCGACGCGAAGGTCGCCGAATTGCGTAGTCAACTTCCCGCCGGTCTCGTGCTCAACGAAGTGTCGAGCATGCCGAACGCGGTATCGAAGTCGGTCGATGACTTTCTCGAAGCGGTCGCCGAAGCCGTCATCATCGTGCTGATCGTGAGCCTGGTGTCGCTGGGCGTGCGCACGGGCATGGTGGTCGTGATCTCGATTCCGGTCGTGCTCGCGGTCACGGCCCTCTTCATGTATCTCTTCGATATCGGCCTGCACAAGGTCTCGCTCGGGACGCTGATCCTCGCGCTGGGGCTGCTGGTCGACGACGCGATCATCGCCGTCGAAATGATGGCGGTGAAGCTCGAACAGGGATGGAATCGCTCGCGTGCCGCGGCCTACGCCTATACCAGCACCGCGTTCCCCATGCTCACGGGCACGCTCGTCACCGTGGCCGGTTTCCTGCCGATCGCGCTGGCCAAATCCAGCACTGGCGAATACACGCGCTCGATCTTCGAAGTGTCGGCCATTGCGTTGATCGCGTCGTGGTTCGCAGCCGTCGTGCTGATTCCGCTGCTCGGCTACAAGCTCTTGCCCGAGCGCAAGCGCGAGGCACATCACGCGCACGATCATGAACACGATATCTACGACACGAAGTTCTACACCCGTCTGCGCGGCTGGCTGACGTGGTGTATTGAGCGGCGCTTCGTTGTGCTCGGCATCACGCTCGTGCTGTTCGTGATCGCGCTGGCAGGCTTTACGCTCATTCCCCAACAATTTTTCCCGAGTTCGGATCGATCGGAACTGCTCGTCGATGTCCGCCTGCAAGAAGGCGCCTCGTTCGAAGCCACGCTGCGCGAGACGAAGCGGCTTGAGAAGGTGCTGGAGGGGCGGCCCGAGATCGACCATCTGGTGAACTTCGTCGGCTCGGGTGCGCCGCGCTTCTATCTGCCGCTCGACCAGCAATTGCAGGTGCCGAACTTCGCGCAGTTCGTCATTACGGCGAAGTCAGTCGAAGATCGCGAGAAGCTCGCACGCTGGCTCGAGCCCGTGTTGCGGGAGAAGTTTTCGTCGATTCGTACGCGCTTGTCGCGGCTTGAAAACGGTCCGCCTGTCGGCTATCCGGTGCAGTTCCGCGTGAGCGGCGACGATCTGCCGACGGTACGTGGCATCGCCGAAAAGGTCTTCGCCGAAATGAGCGCCAACAGCGGTACGGCCAATGTCCAGTATGACTGGGACGAACCGTCGGAGCGTTCGGTGCGTTTCGATATAGACCAGAAGAAGGCGCGGGAACTCGGTATCAGTTCGCAGGACGTATCGGATTTCCTCGCGATGCAACTGACGGGTTATACCGTCACGCAGTATCGTGAACGCGACAAGCTGATCAGCGTCGACTTGCGCGCGCCGAAAAGCGAACGGGTCGATCCGGCAAAACTCGTCACCCTTGCCATGCCTACGCCGAACGGCCCCGTGCCGCTGGGTACGATCGGGCATGTGGTGAACGATCTGGAATACGGCGTGATCTGGGAACGCGACCGCCAGCCGACCATCACCGTACAGTCGGATGTGAAAGCGGGTGCGCAGGGCATTGACGTGACGCATGCAATCGAGAAGAAACTCGAGAGTTTGCGTGCGGGCTTGCCGGTGGGGTATCGGATCGAAGTGGGCGGGCCGGTTGAGGAAAGCGAGAAAGGCCAGTCCTCCATCAACGCGCAAATGCCGATCATGGCAATTGTCGTGCTGACGCTCCTGATGATCCAGTTGCAGAGCTTCGCACGGGTGATGATGGTGGTGCTCACCGCACCACTCGGGTTGATTGGCGTCGTGATTGCGTTGCTGCTGTTCAACAAGCCGTTCGGGTTTGTCGCCATGCTGGGCGTAATCGCCATGTTCGGGATCATCATGCGCAACTCGGTGATTCTCGTCGACCAGATCGAGCAGGACATTGCCGCGGGGCATCCACGCTTTGACGCCATTGTTGGCGCGACCGTGCGACGTTTCCGGCCGATCACGCTTACTGCGGCCGCTGCGGTGCTCGCGCTGATTCCGCTGTTGCGCAGCAACTTCTTCGGCCCGATGGCAACCGCGCTGATGGGCGGCATTACGAGCGCGACCGTGCTTACGCTGTTTTATCTGCCGGCGTTGTATGCGGCTTCGTTCAAGGTGCGGCATAACGAGCGCGCGGGGTTTGAAGACCAAACCACGTCCGATGCCCGCAATGGAGGCCAGTCATGACACGCTCTGCCCTCACTGCTCTCGGCTTCGCAGCCGCCCTCTCCGCGTGCTCGTTTGGCCCGGATGGAAAACCGCCCGTCATGCCGACGGTGGCCCACTACGGCGC
>NZ_JAQGMM010000498.1 GCF_028292365.1 Caballeronia sp. | reverse complement strand
CCGGTTAGCCTGATGAAGATCTTTCGAAACGATCCAACATCTTCGTAACCGACTTTCCAGGCGACCTGGTCGAACGATTGTTGGCTGGTTTCGAGCATTTCACGAGCCTTGCCGACCCGAAGATGCTGGCAATACTCCGTCGGACGAAGACCGGTCGCCTTTTGGAATCGGCGAAGAAAGGTTCTTTCCTCCAACCCGGCGCGCTGAGCCATTGAAGCAACGGTGGGATGACTGGCACCGTCCTTCTGTAGCCAGTGCTGCACGTCGAGAATCGTTTTGTCGCCGTGATTGAGCTTCGGAGAGAAGGCACTGTAATAACGCTGCTCTCGTCCCGGGGGATCGACCAAGAGGAAGCGTGCCGTCTCCACCATTGCTGCAGAACCGAGCAGACGATCGACTATCCTGAGCCCCAGATCGGCCCACGCCATCACGCCTCCCGCGGTCAGAATGTCACCATCGTCAATCAGGAGTTTGTCACTATCCACGTGGATGTCGGGAAAGCGCTCAGCGAGGAGTTGCGCCTGCGACCAATGCGTTGTAGCCGAGCGCTTGGCGAGCAGTCCGGTCTGAGCCAGAAGAAACGTTCCGACACAGACGGATGCCAGTACCGAGCCTCTCGCATGACAGTCGTTCAACCATGTCACGATCGGAGCGAAAGCATCGCCGACGGGCAGCGTCCCGAGCGCGGGCGGAACAATCACGAAATCAGGCGCGCTATCTGCCCACGGCGGGGAAGAGCTGCCGGCGTCGAACTGAACGTGGCTTACCTTGAGCACCGGATGTTCAACACTGTTGGACCGCTGAAATAAGCGCTCAGCAATATGGAACAGGTCCGTCAGCCCATGAACGGCAGCGAGCTGGCTTCCCGGATATATCAGTAACGCTATTTCCACGACGGCTATTTTCTTTACCATTGTCAGTTTCACCTCGTTTTCTGTCAGTCCTGCCAATTCACTAAACCATCGCGCAAGCTTACTCTTGAGTCTCGCAGAACGTTCCCGATTCTCGCCAAACCCAGGAGTTACATATGTCCAAGCGTGCACTCATCATCGTAGACCTGCAAAACGATTACTTCCCCGGTGGGAAATGGACATTGACAGGCATCGAAGCCGCTGCCGCCAATGCGGCGCGCCTGCTTCAATCAGCACGCGCTGCCGGGCATCTCGTCGTGCACGTTCGCCATGAGTCCCCGAAGAGCGACGCAGCGTTTTTTGTCGCCGGCTCGGAAGGGGCCGCGATCGCTCCGCAAGTGATCAATAAGGAAGGAGAGCACGTCGTCTTGAAACATCAAATCAATGCCTTTCGTGACACTGATCTGAAGAAAATTCTGGACGCTAACGGCATTGAAGAAGTGGTTATTGCGGGAGCAATGAGCCACATGTGTGTGGACGCGATCACCCGGGCGGCTGTCGATTTTGGATATAAGGCGACGGTCATACATGATGCCGTTGCTACGCTCGACATGGAGTTCGACGGCGTTAAGGTTCCCGCCGCCCACGTGCATGCTGCCTTCATGGCAGCGCTTGGTTTTGCCTATGCAACGATGCTGTCCACGGACGAATACATTAGCGCTTAGTTCTGGCCGAAAATCGGGCGCGTGTCTTTGGGCGGTGTTGCTTGAGTGGTTCGCTTGACCAAGCGCTCACTCGCCGCGCAGATGCGCGATCACCAGATCCGCCACCGCGTCGGGTGCTTCGCGAGGCGGAAAGTGCCCCACGCCGTCCAGCACCACCCGCCGATACCCGCCCGTAAAGTTCTCCTCCATCCCTTCCGATGAAGCCGGTTCGTCGCAGTAATCGGCGCCGCCCTGGATCATTACCGTGGGGGTCGAAAGCCGGTCGATCGTCGCCAGTTTCTCCCGCAGCGGCGCATACGCTGGATCGGATACTTCGCCCTGACGCCAGCGCCGCCGATAACCGTTTAGCGTAATAGGCACCCAGTCGGGGTTATCGAACGCGGCGGCGGTAAGCGCGAATTCCTCGTCGTCGAACCAGCCGGGCGGTGACCACGTATCCCACTGCAGACGAGCGAAACCTTTGGGATCGGCGGCGACCGCTGCCGGAGCGGCATCGAGTGCCATGAACCATTGATACCAGAACTTCCGCGCTTGCGAAAAGTGCGGCAGTTCGAACACGCCCTTGGGCTGGAACGCTAGCGCGAGCCCAGCGATGCGGCCAATGCGCCCTGGAAACAGCGCCGCCAGCGTATAGGCCGCGCGTGCGCCCCAGTCGTGGCCGACGACATCGAAACGATCGATTCCCAAGGCATCGGCCAGGTCGATCACGTCTTGCGCGAGCGCTACGCCGGAGCCGTCGCGCACGGTGTCCGCCGACAGAAAGCGCGTGTCGCCGGCGCCGCGCAAGTCCGGAACAATCGTTCGAAAGCCTGCTGTAGCGAGACGTGCCGCCACGGGCTTCCAAGCGCGCGCGGCATCGGGCCAGCCGTGCAGAAGCATGAGTGGCGGCCCATTAACTGGTCCGGACGCGGTGTATGCAATTTCAAGTTTAGGCGTGCATTCCAGGAGCTTTCGATCGTCCATGCGCGTTCTCCGCGGGATTGGCCAGTTGCGTCGATGTATAAATGCTGCCATGTATTCATGAGCTTCGCACACGGGCACATGACGCGGGGCGGCGTGTTCCACCCGTTACGCGGTTTCATCAAAAAAGCAACTAACGATCTGCCGCGCTACACATCCGTGAATTTGGCATTCGCCATCGCCCGATCAAAGCGCCTTCGAAATTCATCAAAGCCGGTCCCGCAAAGAAGGGGGTTCCAGCCACCTATATGAACCGTATGAGACGCGCGCGCCATCGCGTAAAATTCCCCATCGATACATACACAGGACACGACGCTTCGCCCACGTCACTTAACCATGCAAACGCCCGAGATCAAACCTGGCCCGAAAGAGAGCGAAGGCGTCGCCGTCATCGACCGTGCTTGCGCGATCCTGTTTGCGTTCAGACCCGACGATGGATCGCTGACACTCGCCGAACTCGCGGCGCGTACCGGGCTCTACAAAAGCACGTTGCTTCGCCTGGCGGGCGCGCTGATCCAGCACCGCTTGCTGCTGCGTCTCGACGACGGCCGCTATCAGCTCGGCCCGGCCACCTTCATGCTCGGCGCGCTGTATCAACGCAGTTTGAATCTCGGCGATATCCTCGTTCCGCTGATGCGAGAGCTCGCCGAAATCAGCGGCGAAAGCGTGTCGTTCTATGTGCGTGACGAGGCGGTGCGGGTGTGTTTGCATCGTGTGGATTCGACGCATGCGGTGCGTTATCACGTTCGCGAGGGCGATGTGCTCCCGTTGGAAAGCGGTTCCGGCGGCCTGGCGCTGCTTGCATTCGGCGGAGCTGAAGGCGAAGTGTTCCAGCGCATTCGCGACGACTTTTACTGCGTCTCCATGGGCGAACGCGACCGCGAGACCGCCGGCATGTCGATGCCCGTCTTCGGCGTGCGCCAGACTGTGCGTGGCGTGTTGACGCTCGCGGGTCCGAGTTCACGGATCGATCTGGCGTTCGTGGCGCGCAACATTGGCGTGTTGTTCGACTGCGCGGCCCGCGCGACCGATGCACTCGGCGGCGACGCGCGCGCGTTGCGCCACGCGCAACGGCACGCGGCCGAAGTTCAGAGTAAATGAGTCAAGCCAAATGACGCTCGGGCTTGCCAGTGTATGTGTAGGCCATCTGACGCGGCATCGGCCCTTTATTGCGCTCGTTGCGCCCGCGCTGTTCCCACGCGTGCGACAAGATCCCCACCGCGCGCGATAAGCAAAACACTCCGCGCGCCAACTCCGGCGCAAAGCCGAGTTCCGCATAGATCACAGCCGTTGCACCGTCGATGTTCATCGGCACCGGCTTGTTTTTCCGCTGCTTCAGCAACGCTTCAATAGCGCGTGCAACCGCCGCGTATCGGCCGCTGATTGCGCCTTGTTCAACGCTTGCATCGACTAGCGCGAGCAGCTTGACCGCACGCGGATCGACGGGATGAAAGCGATGCCCGAAGCCCGGCAAATACTTCCCCTTCGTTTCGATAAACGTATCCACGCCTTGTGCGACGGCATCGCTCAACGTGGCGCCCGCGTCTTCGAGCGCGACAATCGAATCGTATAGCTCGACCGCTTGCTGACCTGCGCCACCGTGGACATCGTCGAGTGCATTAATGGCCGATGCCATCGCGCCGTTCAACGGCAGACCACAACTCGTCGCCATGCGCGAGATGGCGATGGACGGCGCGTGTGGACCATGATCGACCGACGCCACGAGCGCCGCTTCAAACAAAGCCGCCTGCGCTTTATCCGGCAATTCGCCGCGCAGCATCAGCCAGATCATCTGCGGGAAACTGACCGCGCCGATCAGCTCCTGAATCGGAAAACCACGGACGTTGATCGATCCCGGATGGATATCGATAATCGACGTGCTCCAGTAATCCGCGGCGAGCGTGGCGGCGTCAAATGTTTGCGTCATGGTCAGATCACTCCTTCGGCGCGCAGTTCATCAATCTGTGTGTCGTCGAAACCGAGCGTTGCGAGATGCTCGCGCGTGTTGGCGGACAAGGTCGGTGCAGGGGTGGCGGGCGCGGTGTCGGCATCGGAGAAACGAAAGCCCGCGCGGGTGACGCGCTGACGGGTCGCGGCGTTGTCACCGTTAAACTCGCGGACGAATTCACGCGATACCAGATGCGGATGCGCGAGGATTTCCGGCACCGACATCACGCGTCCAGCCGGCACGCCGGCTTCGGTAAGCTTCGCGTCCCAATTCACCGCACTGTCGGTCGCCAACGCCGCTTCAATCTCCACCTTCAACGCCGCGCGATTCACCTTGCGTGTGTTGCGCTCCGAAAAGCGGGGGTCATCGGAGAGATCCGAGCGCCCGATCAACCGGCACAAACTCACGAACTGCTTCGTTTCGTTCGCCGCGATGTTGAGCAAACCATCGCCCGTTTTGAACGTGCCGGAGGGAGCCGCCGTGAAGTTCTCGTTGCCCATCGGGGCGGGCGTGACGCCGGCGTTCAGGTAGTTCGACACGACCCAGCCCATGGTCGAGAGCGTGGCTTCGAGCATCGATACATCAAGCATCCGGCCGCGACCGTTTGCGCGGGCATCGACCAGCGCCGCGCAAATGCCGAATGCCGCGGTCAGGCCGCCGACCGTATCCGAGACCGGATATCCCACGCGCAGCGGCGCGCTTTCGGCATCGCCGGTTACGCTCATTACGCCGGAAATGCCCTGGATGATCTGGTCATAAGCGGGCCGCTTGGAAAATTCGCCATCCTTACCAAAACCGGAGATCGCGCAATAAATGAGCTTCGGATTGATCTCGCTCAAAGCCTCGTAGCCGAGATCCAACCGCGTCATCACGCCCGGCCTGAAGTTCTCCACGAGCACATCCGCCGTCTTCACGAGCGAGCGCAAGATCTCCTTGCCGCGCGCATCTTTCAGGTTCAGCGTGATCGACTGCTTGCCCGCATTCACAGCCACGAACGACGCACCCATGTTACGCGCCGAAGCGTCTTTATCGGCACCCAGACGCCTTGCCAGGTCGCCGCCTTCCGGATGCTCGACCTTGATCACTTCCGCGCCGAGCAGCGCGAGTTGATACGCGCAGAACGGCCCGGCCAATACATTCGATAAATCCAGCACCCGCACGCCAGTCAACGGAAGCGTCATGTCAAAACCTCGTGTTCAAAGCTGAATGTCATTGCGAAATTTCATCGAGATTGCGGTTGTTGGTACGCGGCCCAAAGATGCCGATCGCGCCCATCACCACCACCATCGACACGCTGATCAAAGCGAACACGCCCGTCACTTGGAAGTGGCGCAGCGCGAACGCGATCATGAAGCCGGAAAACATGGCTGAAAGACGCGAGATGGAATAAACAAAACCGACGGCGCGCGCCCGCAGGCGCGTGGGGAACAGCTCGGTCTGATACGCGTGGTAGCCGACGGAAAGCAACGTGCCGCAGAGCGTGATCAGCACGCCGAGGATCATCAGCATGACCGGCGATGTCTGCGTGGCGAACAAGCTGCCGAACACCACGATGCCGAACGCCGACAACACGATCAGCGTCTTCCGCTCAATCCGGTCCGCAATCGCCATCCCGATCACCGGTCCAAACGGATTCGAGATCGCGATGACAAACGAGTACAGCAAGCTATGCGTGATGGTGACGCCCTTGGAGACGAGCAGCGTCGGCACCCAGGACGCGAAGCCGTAGAACCCGATCGCCTGGAAGAAGTTGAAGACGAGCATGGTGATGGCGCGTTTGCGATACGGCGGCTGCCAGATTTCGCGGAACGCGGCTTTCGTGGTCGCCGGTTCGACGGTCGCAACGGGCGTCGGCAACGCGCGTCCGTACTGCGCAGCCACTTTCGCCTCGATCGCTTGCAGCACCTGTTCCGCCTCCGCCGTGCGGCCTTGTTGCGCCAGCCAACGGGGACTTTCAGGCACGCGCCGACGGATCGCCCACACCACGATCGCCCCCAGTGCACCGATGATCACCACCCAGCGCCATCCGTCCAGGCCGAAGGGTTTTTGCGGCACGAGCCACCACGCGAGAAACGCGACCGAGGGCACGGCTGAATATTGAACGAGGTGAACGAACGCGAAGGCGCGGCCGCGCAGATGTTTGGGGACGAGCTCGCTGACGTAGGTATCGATAGTCACCAACTCCACGCCCACGCCAATGCCTGCGATCAGCCGCCACAGGTTGATCGCGGGCGCAGTGGTTTGCAGCGCCATGATCAGCGTTGCCGCCGAATACCAGAGCAGCGAGACGGTGAAGACAGTGCGGCGGCCGTATTTATCGGCGAGACCGGCGAGGAAGAATGTGCCGATGAACAAGCCCGCAAACGACGCCGCCACGAACGCGCCGAGTCCCGAGACGCCGAAGAACGAGGCCGTCGTTGTGGAATAGAGGCCGCTCTTGACGAGGACGGGGCCTACGTACGCGGAGAAAAACAGGTCGTAGAACTCAAACCAGCCGCCGATGGACAGCAGGAACACCAGCATCCAGACGGAACGCGTCGCCGGCAGCCGGTCGATGCGCGCATTGACGCCGAACGTTGTATCGCTCACGCCGGCGCTTGAATTGGGCGACCCGTGCGTCGCATCGATTGGCAGGCTTGCCATTGAACCCTCCTATGGGAATCTCGCTTTTTTGACGTCGTTCTGTCTAATAGAACGTCGTTCTGTTTAACGTTGACGCGAGGGTAGTGCGTGAGGAGATTGCGCGAAATCAGGGGTTTTACCTAGAGGGGGAAATATCGCGCGCTGCATGGAAGGGGCGGCGCGCGCGGAGTCGATGAGCCGATTTACTTGTCGGGTGCGCCGGCAAGAATCCACGCGATGACGGTATGCAGGTCAGCGTCGCTAATATTGGGGTTCGGCGGCATGGGGACTTCGCCCCACACAAAAGCGCCGCCATTGCGGACTTTGGTGAATAGCTTGTCGGGCGCTGTAGCGTCCCCGTGGTACTTCTTCGCGATCTCCCGATACGCCGGCCCGACCACTTGTGAATCCACGGCGTGACAGGAGAGACAGTTATTCTTCTGCCACGCAGCTTCGAGAGCGCGGTGTTCATTCTTTGCCATGGTGTGATTTCGATTAAAAGGTAGCCGCGAGGAGAATCGCGATGGTCGGCTTATTGACCGGATGTTGCACTGACCTATTGCACCGACTTACTGCACTACGGCACCGGCGAGGACGACGAAGCCGATTCGGCGAGGCCTCGAAGCTCGGATTGCAGGCTCGCGGACAGGGTTGTATCGACCAGAATATTTTCGAGTTCGCGATGG
>NZ_JAQGMM010000488.1 GCF_028292365.1 Caballeronia sp. | reverse complement strand
GTCATCAGCGCATACACCTGGTCGATCAGCGAGCGCACCTCGGCGCTGTCGGGGTCACGCGGGCGCGGCAGGTCGATGGCGAGCTGGAAGCGCACGCGCCCCGGGTCGCTCGAGAACACCAGCACCCGGTCCGACATCACCACCGCCTCCTCGATGCCGTGCGACACCACGAGGATCGCCTTGGTCGGCATCGCGCCACTGCCCCACAGCTCGAGAATGTCTTCGCGCAGCCGTTCGCCGGTCAGCACGTCGAGCGCCGAGAACGCCTCGTCCATCAACAGCACGTCGGGCTCCGTCACCAGCGCCCGTGCGATGCCCACCCGTTGCCGCATGCCGCCCGACAGCTCGCGCGGCAACGCGCCTTCGAAGCCGGTGAGGCCGATCAACTCGATGGCGCCTCGCGCCTTCTCGGCCCGCGCCGCCGGCGCCATGCCGCGCGCCTCCAGGCCCAGCTCGATGTTCTGCTGCACGGTCAGCCACGGGAACAGCGCGAACGACTGGAACACCATGCTGATGGCGTGCGCCGGGCCGTACAGCGGCTGGCCGCGGTAGCGCACCTCGCCTGAATCGGCCGGCACCAGGCCCGCCATCACGCGCAGCAGCGTGCTCTTGCCCGAGCCCGACTGGCCGAGCAGCGCCACGATCTCGCCCTCGCGCAGCGTGAAGTCGACCGCGTCGAGCACCGCCCGCGTGCGGCCGTCGGCCGAGCGGAACGACTTGCCGACCTGGCTCAGTTCGATGATGTTCAACCGCGTCTCCCCTAGAAGTGCATCCGGTCTTCGGCCAGCCGATACAGCCGCCGCCAGACGAAGTGGTTCAGGCCCATCACGAACACGCACATCACGCCGATGCCGAGTGCGATGCGCGGAAAGTCTCCCGTGGCCGTCATGTGGGCGATGTAGCTGCCCAGGCCGGACGCTTCGAGTTTCGTGTCGCCCCAGGTCACGTACTCGGCCACGATGCTGGCGTTCCACGAGCCGCCGCTGGCGGTGATGGCCCCGGTGACCACGCTCGGAAATACGGCCGGCAGCAGGTAGCGCTTCCACTTGAGCCAGCCGGTCACGCCCAGGTTTTGCGCCGCATAGCGCAGCTCGGTCGGCACGCTGGAGGCCCCGGCGATCACGTTGAACAGGATGTACCACTGCGTGCCGAGCACGATGAGCGGCGACAACCAGATATCCGGGTTCAGGTGAAAACGGACAATCACGATCACGAAGATGGGGAACAAAAGGTTCGCCGGAAAGGCCGCCAGGAACTGCGCGAGCGGCTGCACTTTCTCGGCGAGCGCGGGCCGCAATCCGATCATCACGCCGAGCGGGACCCAGATCAGCGACGAGATCGCGATCAGGACCGCCACGCGCAGCAACGTGATCAGGCCAAGCACGAGCACGTGGCCAACCTCGTGGAGATCCACTCCGGTGCGCACATAGCTGACCACGCGCCAGACCACATAAAGCGTGACTGCGATGACTACGATGCTCCAGACGATGTCGCCGATACGGGACGGCGCCTTGCGCTTCGTCATGCGCAAATTCGCGCGATCGAACGAGGGCAGCCTTAGCGGGACGCGTGCAGCGGTAGCGAAGACCCAGCCGGCCGGCACGAGCAAGCGGTGAATCAGATGCGTGCGTCGAACCAGGCCGAGCACCCACGACTCCGGCGCAACGCCAGAACTGGTTGTTTCCATGCGGAACTTGTCGGCCCAGGCAACGAGCGGACGAAACAGCAGTTGGTCGTAGCCAAGGATCACGATGGTCATCGTGAGAATGACCCAGCCAACCGCACCCATGTTCTTTTCGGTGATCGCCTGCGCGAGGTATGCGCCTATGCCCGGCAGCGTGATTGTATTGTTGCCGACCGTGATTGCCTCAGAGGCAACCACGAAGAACCAGCCGCCGGACATTGACATCATCATGTTCCAGATGAGGCCCGGCATTGAGAAGGGAACCTCAAGTTTCCAGAACCGTTGCCATGCAGTCAGGTGGAAGCTGCGGGCGACTTCCTCCAGGTCCCGTGGCGTCGTGCGCAACGACTGGTAGAAACTGAACGTCATGTTCCACGCCTGGCTCGTGAAGATGGCGAAGATCGCCGCGCATTCGGCGCCCGCCACGCGTGTTGGGAACAACGCGATGAAGAACGTGACCGTGAACGAGATATAGCCCAGAACAGGAACTGACTGGAGGATGTCCAGGATCGGTACCAGCACCTTTTCTGCACGACGGCTCTTGGCCGCAAGGGTGCCGTAGATAAGCGTGAAGACCAGCGAAGCGATCATGGCGGCGAGCATCCGCAATGTTGTGCGCAGCGCGTATTCAGGCAGGTTCGATGGTGCGAGCGAGATCGCTTGCGTCTTGAGGGTTGCGATCGGCGCCATGGTCTGATGGAAGCCGATGGCGGCCATCGCAATCAGGCAGATGATCAGGGGGAACGCAACGAAGTCCCATCGATTAGGCAAGAGCCGCCAGGCAGACGCATTAGCCGTGCGGTTCAGGTTGAATCCGAAGTCCATATATTCTCCGAACAGCTATGCTTGAAAACATGACGGCGTGCCCTTCGAGATTCGAGCCTTGAATGCCGCCATGCATTGATTCACCGACGCAGATCCACGAACGCATCGGCATGCGACCAAGCCGCGATAAAAACGTGAACTGTAAGCTTTGAATGTTAAGGAACGCGGCTAGGTGAGAAGCGTGCACGCGACGGGTCCGGACATGATTTGTCCGGGTAATTTCGACCGTTCTTTCAGGACGGCCCGACACTACACCAAAGCGTGTTTCAGGCACAACCTCGCAGGGCGTAACTTGTTCATTTTTTCCGGTGGCCTGAGGCTGAAAGCGTCGTCGGTTGTTGATCATGCGCATGTGAACGCCGCAGCGGAGTACCTGAAAGTCAGGTCAGAATTTGCTTGATGCTTGTGCGGATGAAGGTGCCTGTTGGCTGTTTGAAGGCTGATGCGTAGTGGAAGTTTCGTTTCCCTTACGGATGCCTGGGCTCTACTCAGGGCACGATGCGGTCCCATGCCATGTCGATCGAAAAAGTTAGTTATGCTTTTTTATAAAGACTTCATTTCACTCATCCAGGCATAAAAAACCGCGCTGATTCCCACCACAAACAAGCGGTAGAATCCAGCGCGGTGAAGCCAAAATATTCCCTCCAGCGATCAGGCGCTCATGTGCAGATCGCCGTTGACGCCCGCCGGGAAGAAGCCGCCCTGCGTGACTGCAGCACTCGTCAGGTAGACGATGTTCAGGACATTCGGGT
Source organism: Caballeronia sp. (assembly GCF_028292365.1). Lineage (GTDB taxonomy): Bacteria > Pseudomonadota > Gammaproteobacteria > Burkholderiales > Burkholderiaceae > Caballeronia. The sequence goes on along the minus strand of NZ_JAQGMM010000488.1, from coordinate 8,924 downwards.
AACCGCGGCTGAACGCGAGGCCGTTGGAATCGAGCGGCACGATGTTCGAGCTGCCTGCCGTTGCTCCTGAAATGCCTTGATCGTCGGTACCCACGTTGTCGAGCGAGGCGCGCGCAGCGGAGATTGCATTCGCCGACGCGATGAGACCGAGCGCCGGGTTAGCAATACCTTTCGAATAAAGCACCGTGCGCACAAGTCCGGCGTGATAAGCCTCTGCTGCCAGAATGCCGGCGGCGGCTTCCAGATAGGTCTTGTTCGTGATCAGCGGCGCTGCGCCTTTATAGGCCGTCACGCCTACGTCCTCAAAAATGAAGGCGGCGAGCAAGAAGGTTTCGTCGTTCAGATAGGGGTCGAAGACCGTGCCCGCAGGAACCAGTCCGGCCGCCTGCGCCGCTTTGGAGAACGCCCCGTTCGGATTCTGGTAACCGACGTCGAGAGCCGGCATGGCTACCGCCGACGCACCGAGCGCCGTGCGCAGGAACGTGACGTGTTCGAGTTCGTCTTTCGCAATTTCGTTCGCATAGGCCTGGACCACCGGGTCGGAGAACGTCACTGCATGGCCAGGGATAACCGTTCCCGGCGTGCCCGCGCCACTGACCAGACTAGCTGAGAGGCCCGCGCCGGTAGTCGCATACGCATAGAACGTTGCTTCGAGATATTCGAGGTTGAGGGCGAAGTTGAGTATTTCCGGATCGGTCGGGCCGCTAGTTTGCGCCGATGCGCCCGAGGAGCCGCCACCGCATGCACCAAGGATCGTTCCGCCGATCAGTCCAAGACCGACGCCTCCTGCGCTCCGGAAGAACTGCCTGCGCTTTGCCAGCTTGCCGGCGCGCTGCACGAGTACATCCATGACCTTTGAGTCTTCTGACATGACATCTCCTTGAACCGTTCTGTAAACTAAGCAATACGGCGACTGCGCCCGATGAAATCCAGAGACGGAAAAGCAGCGGACAGCAGACGACGAAGCGCCAGGCGGGCGCCTGTGTCAAACGCGAACTACGAATTACGAATTACGAACTCGTGACGAAGCATGACGCAGAGCAGCAGCGCTGATTCGGCGCCTCTCATGTCACGTACGGGTGGATACGCATGTCGACCGCAATACGGATGCGCGCGCGATCAAAAAGATTTCAAGTGATTACCCGATGGAAGACAGCAAGACTTTTCAGAGGGTCATTTTGACGGGCTGTAAAGACATGATCCGGCATTCAATACCGACGTCCTAATCGCGCCGGGGATTGATACGAAATAGCGCAGGTGCCTATCGAGAAAAAAGGCTCAAACCTGCACCCAGAATGCCGGCCGCGGACACCAGCGCAGCAATACCGCATACAAGCCACAGGTAGACGCCGCGAGGCCGATGCTGCATTGGCAGCGCACTCACGCTGAGCGCAATCAGCAAGCCCACTACCAAGGGCAGCATCAGCGCGTTGACAACTTGTGCGGCGACGTTCAGCGAAATGAGGTTGGGCGCCAGCCACACGATGGTCGCGCTGCCAACAACCGCGGCCACATACACACCATAGAACCATGGCGCACTCCCAGGCCGGTCCTCGAGCGAGCGCTTGTATCCCGCCACTTCACCCAGCCCCCACGCCAGCGACAGCGAGCAGACAATGGCTGCCACCATCGATGCTCCGAGCACACCCACGCTAAACAGAAAACGGCCGACGCGCGGTCCTGCCGCCATTGTGAGGACATCGCTGATTTCACCTACGCTCTGAAAAGCATGCTGCTGACCCTCTCTCGACAGCGTTGCCGCCACCGCGACAAGCACTGCTGCCGTGAGCAATTGCGTGAGAATCGCACCGGCGGCCGTTTCGATCCGGGCTGCGGAATAATCCTGGGCACTGAGTTTTTTATCGGCGACCGCGGCCTGCTGATAGAAGATCATCCACGGGTTGAAGGTCGCGCCAATCAATGCAGCCGCGAGATAACCGTAATGAGGGTTGGAGAGCGGGAGCTGAGTCATCTGCCGGAACATGCCCGGGATGTCCGGATGGGCATGCCAGGCGACCGCGAAGAATGACAGTTCGAAAGCGCCAATGACGATGGCGAACTTGTCCACGCGCTTATGCGAACCGGTGAACACGATCCCCACCAGGAATGCGGCGGCGAGCGGCAACGTGACGGACCGTGCGACGCCGAACATCTCTCCTATGCCGGCGACCCCTGTGAACTCGGTCACCAGTGAGCCGAGGACGGCAACGCCTAACCCGCCTGCCGAGACCCATGCCCATCCAGGACCGAAGTGCGAGCGGACCAGTTCGCCATGACCCTGCCCGGTGAAAATACCCAGCCGCACGGTAAGTTCCTGGACCATATAAAGCAGGGGGATGAGCGCAAGCAGAACCAGCAGTAGCTGCGCTCCCCATTGCGCGCCGCTTTGCGCCGCCGTCACCACGTTGCCGGCGTCGCAATCGGCGAGCATGACGAGCAGGCCCGGTCCCCACAGGGTGAGCCAACGCAGACTGGGTGAAACCTTCGGTTTGAGCAGCGAGGAACCAGTCATGCGTTTTGAAAGATTGCGCAGAGGGTAGGGGATGACCGATTGTATCGAGATTTCGGTTTTCCCAAGTCTGTGCGTCCTTCAGCGATCCGTGCTCGTAACTGAGCTTCTGATACTCGCGACGAATGCCGCGATCGAGGCATCGAGCATGGCGGGACACTGGCGGTGCGGAGAATGTCCGCACGCTGGCAGCTTGACAAGCTGTGCGTGCGGCACGCGCGACGCAATGACGTCGATCTGCGCCATCGTTGCGTACTCGTCGTCATGTCCTTGCACAGCGAGCAGCGGGCACCGGATGGAAGGCAGCAGGTCTGTGATGTTCCAGTGCCTGAATTCGGGATTCAGCCAGATATCGTTCCACCCGTAGAACGCTGAATCCACATCGGCGTGATAACGCGACAACCTGACCCGCAAATCGCCTTGCGTGTATAGAGTGGTGGCCTGCGAGATCGCCTCGACCGACACATCTTCAACGAACACATGCGGCGCAATGGCAATCACGCCAGCCAATGCATCAGGGAAGGCCGCTGCATAAAGCAACGCGATAGAACCACCGTCGCTATGGCCGATGACCCACATCCGGGCACGCTCGGTGCTGTCTATGTCAAGAACGTCGAGCAACGCCGGCAGAACGTCATGAGCCTGCCTTTGCATGAAATCGACCGGCCATTTCACGTCCGCTGCACGGGGAGTCGAGCCGCCATAACCCGGCCGCGAATAGACGAGGCCACGAAAGCCCAGTTGCTCGCATAGCTTCTGCGGCCAGTCCTTCCACATGGAAATGGAGCCGAGTCCTTCATGCAGGAAAACGGCGACAGGCGCATTGGTCTGGTCGGCATTCAACCATTGATACTCGAGACAAAGCGATTCCCGGTCGTCCGTGGCGGGCAGATCGGCCACGCAGATTACAGCGGTGTGTTGGTCTAATCGGTCCATGAATTGAAGCCTGCCAATGAAGGGGAAACGCTCACGCGTCGAGTGCCGGTTCGCGTAGTTTGAACCTCTGGATCTTACCAGTCGCGGTTTTCGGCAGATCGTCAGCGAACAGGATCTCGCGCGGGTATTTGTGAGGCGCCATTCTCGCCTTGACGAACGCCTTGAGTTCCACGGCGAGTTCGTCCGTTGCCGCTACGCCGGGTTTGACCACGACGAACGCACGCGTTTTGACGAGGCCATCGCGCGTAATACCGACAACCGCCGCTTCGAGAACGTCACGGTGCTGCATCAGGACCATCTCGACTTCGACAGGAGACACATACTGGCCGCTTACTTTCAGCATGTCATCGCCGCGGCCTTCGTAGACATGGTTCCCGTCGGGCAATCGACGATATTTATCCCCGCTCCTGAGCCAGTCGCCAAGAAACGTTGCCCGGGATTTCTCGCGGTTGCACCAGTACATGAGCGCGGCGCTTGGGCCCCGAATGTACAGGTCGCCGATTTCGCCATCCGGCACTGGATGGCCATTTTCGTCGCGCAGTTCAACTTCATAACCCGGTACCGCCGTGCCGGTTGTCCCGTACGCGACATGACCCGCCCGATTCGACAAGAAGATGTGCAGCATTTCTGTAGAGCCGATACCGTCGAGAATCTCGCAGCCCGCATGAGCCGCAAAATGCTCGCCGATCTCGCGTGGCAACGCTTCTCCCGCTGAGGTGCACATCCGCAAGCGCATATCGGCGCGCGCCGGCATGGCGGGCGAAGCAAGCATGTTGGCGTAGAGCGTGGGCACGCCGCAGAAAATGGTTGGCTTGTATTGCGTGAGGCGTGCGAAGACGGCCGCCGGCGTGGGCCGCTCGGCCATGAGGACTGCCGTTGCGCCTACCGAAAGAGGGAAGGTCAGCGCGTTGCCCAATCCATAAGCGAAGAACAGCTTGGCTGCGGAAAATACGGTATCGTCTTCACGGATCCCCAGTACTTGCTTCGCATAGAGTTCCGCGGTCCAGTACAGGTTCGCATGCGTATGAACGGCGCCTTTGGGTTTGCCCGTCGACCCCGATGAATATAACCAGAACGCAATTCCATCGGCATTGCTTAAGAAAGGAATGCGCTGGGGTTCTGCATCTGACAACAAGCGCTTGAATATGCGTTCGCCCTGACGACAGTCGTCTTGCGCGTGAGAAACGATCAGCGCGCAGCCTTCGTTGGAGGTATCTGCGAGCGCTTGCGCCACGGTCCTCTGTAGCGTCCCCGACACAATGACCGCGCGCGCCCGGCTATGATCGAGCATGTAGGTGTAGTCCGTCGACGTCAGCAAGGTATTCGCGACAACGGGCACTGCGCCCGCATATAACGCACCAAGGAACGCGACAGGCAGGTCTACGCTGTCGAGCATGACCAGCAGGATGCGCTCTTCGGGATGAATGCCCAGCGCGTTCAGCACCGAAGCAAAGCGGCGCGCCTGATCCGCTAATTCACCATACGTAGTGGATCCGTCATCGTCTATGTACGCAACTTTTTGCGCCCGCGCTTCGTTCAGCGCGAACAGATGCGTCGCGAAGTTGAATTTGACCGGCGGCGCATCGGCGGCCGGCTTTCCGGCGGTCGCGGGCGGCGCAATAGTGGCGTCCATGGTGTCTCCTTCCTGATAATGGGGCGACGCCTATGCGCCGGACGGGTGCCGTGCGCCATGCGTTCAGTTTTGTTCGATGCGCAGATCATCGCAAGCCGGTGACGGGTTGAACGCCGGCCGCTAATCGTTAGCGCTTTACTTCAATTTTCGTATGTGCCGGTCAAGTCCGTGAGCGCTTCGATAGAAGCAGCCGGTCCCTGGATTGCCGCACGGCGATGATAAAAATTCAGGGCGCGAACTCCGCCGAGTTCCTCACCGCCTCCGGCGCGTCCCGGACCGCCATGCAGTGACATTGGCATGACGTTGCCGTGACCTGTCTGACTCTGCGCGACCGAGGGCGAGATGGCATGGACGCGGCCGTGCGTATCGGCGAGTTCCAGCGCAATGCGAGCAAGGCGTGTGTCGTCGTTCGAATACACGGAAGCGACAAGCGAGCCCTGGCCACGCCGCGCGAGTTCAACCGCTTGAGATTCTTCGAGTCGCGAAGCATCGGTCGCGATTTCATAACCGCACAGTGTCGCCACGGGACCGAACACTTCGACATCGTGCACATGTACCGCGCGGCTTGCGTCGTCGATCACGAACAGATGCGGCGCGATACACGCGGCAATAGCCGGATCGGCATCGACGAGCTGAACCTGCGAACCATCGAAGGCCAGGCGCGCTTCTTCGCGCAAAGACGCGATGCCCGCACGAACCGCGTCGTATTGTTCGCGGTTGACAAGCGAACCCATGCGCACGGACTCGTTGCGCGGGTTGCCCACGCTCACGCCTGCGAGCTTGGCGGAGAGCGCGTCGGCCGCTGCGCCCAAGTGCTGCTTCGGCACGAACGCGCGCCGGATAGCCGTGCATTTCTGACCTGACTTGACTGTCATCTCGCGGACGACTTCCTTGATGAACAAGTCGAACGCGGCAGTGCCCGGCGCCGCATCGGCTGCAAGGATGGCACTGTTGAGGCTGTCAGCTTCCACGTTGAGCCGGGCGCCGCGCACGACGAATGCAGGATGGGCGCGCAGCGTCGCGGCGGTCGCGGCGGAGCCGGTGAACGACACAACGTCGAACGTTTCGATCTGGTCGAGCAGGCCCGCCGAACTGCCGCAGATCACCGACAACGCGCCGGCCGGCAGGATGCCGGCATCGACGACATCGGCCACCATGCGTTGCGTCAGCCACGCCGTCGCGGTAGCGGGCTTGACGATGACCGGCACGCCCGAGAGCAGCGCGGGCGCCGCCTTCTCCCACAGGCCCCAGGACGGAAAATTGAACGCGTTGATGAATAGCGCGACGCCACGCGTAGGCGTGAGTAGGTGCTGCGACTTGAAACTCTCATCGCGGCTAAGACTCACGGGCGAGCCGTCACGCAATGCGTGCACGTCGCCCAGTGTGGCGCCCAGTTTCGCGTAATAAGAAAGCGTGAAAATGCCGCCGTCGATATCGACGGCCGAATCGTTCTTCGTCGTTCCCGAATTCGCGAGTGAAATGGCGTAGTAGTCATCGCGTCGTGCTTGCAGAAGCTTCACGACTTCCGAGAGCAGCGCAGCGCGTGCGGTGTAGGTCAAGCCGCGCAATGCCGCGCCGCCGGACGTGCGCGCGTAGTCAAAGGCGGCGCAAAGATCGAGTCCATCGCTGGACACGCGGACTAGCGCTTCTCCGGTGACCGGGTCGGTGAGCGTCGTGCCGTCACCGTTGCCCGCGATCCATTCGCCCGCGACGTAGTTGCTTAATAACTCAGCCATTCAAAGGCCCTTGGTGGTAATTGATTGAGTCGACGCACTTGATCAAGCCGCGTGCGTCGTGAATTCGATAGCTCCCTCGGGCAACAGATAAAGCACGAGCGCGCTGCCGCCGGCCACGGTCGGCCAATGTGCACTGCCTGGCCCGTACACGCGCCAGCCGGCGGCATGGCCATCGAACGTCGCGCCTTCAGTCAGCGGCATGATCAGGTCAATCTCTCCGTTCGGATGCACATGGTGGGGACCGGCGATATTGTTCATCTGCACGACATCGACGGAAAAGCCGTGGGTATCGGGCAGGGCTTTGAAGATGCGTCCGTAACGAATCCCGCCGCCCTCGCGGTCGGCAAGCCAGCCTTCCTGCACGCCAGTGCGGCACGCGCTCGCGAGTTCGGTATATCCAGTGCTGCCTGCCGCATACTCGGCGTTCAACCACGCTTCAAGCTCTGCATCGAGCGGCCGGGACGCGATCCTCGCCGTCACTCGCGCAATAAGACCCTGGAACTCGTTGGGGGACATGCGTATCTCCGTCGCGCCAAAGCGCTGTTCGCCGCTGGCCGTGCCGATCTTCGCGACAACCCGCGGCGACAGGCCAGCTTCTGCGCACTGGGTGCATTAAACTTAGCTTGCAACACAGTGCGTGTCAAGCACTATAGTACATATAAATTACTCATTGAGAGCCGTGGATATGAAGCAAACCGCCGTTTTACAACCCATTGAAGGCGGGGATTCGGCTGCTGACGTCGAAAAAGGACGCGAGGGCCGCGATCCTTTCCTGGTCGGGATGGGTGAGCGTGTTCGGTTGATGCGCGCGCGACGCGGGCTGACGAGAAAAGCGTTGGCGAAAGAGGCTGACGTGTCGGAGCGCTATCTGGCGAACCTGGAATCAGGTGTCGGCAATGCTTCCGTGCTGTTTCTCCGGCAGCTCATGAAAGCATTAAACTGCACCTTGGCAGAAATCGTGGGGGATGAAACCACGCTGACGCCTGACTGGCTGCGCATCCGGGAGTTATTGAGCGGCCGCGATCACGACACGCTCAAGCGCGCCCGGATCGCACTGGAGGAGATGCTTGCCACGGCGCCGCAGGACCCTCACCGGCTGGAAAGAATTGCGCTGATCGGCTTGCGCGGCGCGGGTAAATCGACGCTCGGCCGCATGCTTGCCGACGAACTGAAAGTGCCGTTCGTCGAGATCAACCGCGTGATCGCTCAATTGGCCGGCTGTCCGCCGTCGGAGATCCACGCGCTATATGGAGCAACGGCTTACCGTCGATACGAGCATCGAGCGCTGGAGGCGGTGATCCAGGAGCATCCGCGTGCGGTGATTGCGTCGCCGGGTGGCCTGGTGTCCGAACCGGCGACCCTGAACGCGTTGCTGACGCACTGTTTTACCGTATGGCTCCAGGCTACGCCTGAGGACCACATGCGTCGTGTGGTGGCCCAGGGAGATTTCCGGCCAATGTCAGGCAACAAGGAATCCATGGATGACCTGAAGCGCATCCTGGCCGGTCGCAGCGAGCTGTACGGCCGCGCCGACATGACCTTTGATACCAGCGGAAAGTCGCTGGCGGAATGCTATTTATCGCTGCGGGACAGGTTGGCGGCGCGAATTGCATCTGAGTAGCAAGGGTCCGAACTCCGCACTAACCCGATAAGAGCATTAAAATGCTTGATGTCAAACATGAGATGCACTATCGTACACATATCCTATCCAGTGTACGAAGGAGACATCCATGGCAGTCGCGCAATCAGCAGAGCAGGCAGGCGTCAACGGCACGGCCTCCGCAGGCCCATTGGCCGCCACCGCAGTACTAACCGAGACCGTCGCGGCGCCGGCCGGCCAGCGCGTCGATTACCGCACGGAGCCGGCTCGTTACAAACACTGGTCGCTGACGTTCGACGGCGCCGTGGCGACGCTGGGCATCAACATTGCCGAAGACGGTGGTATTCGCGACGGCTACAAGCTGAAACTCAACTCGTACGATCTGGGTGTCGATATCGAATTGCACGACGCTTTACAGCGTGTGCGTTTCGAGCATCCGGAAGTGCGCACGGTGGTGGTGACGAGCCTCAAGGACCGTGTGTTCTGCTCGGGCGCCAACATTTTCATGCT
>NZ_JAQGMM010000485.1 GCF_028292365.1 Caballeronia sp. | reverse complement strand
ACGAGGCCGCGTCTATCCGCGCCACCTCGTTGTCATTCATATGTTCGAACGACGCCATGCGCGTAATGCCGACGCCACGTGCCTCGATGTACTCACGCATATAGTCATTGATCGAGCGCACATAGGGCGTCAACAGCCCGGCGCGCTGAACGCCTAGTGCGCGTAGCGCGGCAAGCGCGGCGGTAATCGGCGTGGTGCACGCGACGCCCGGACGCGCTTCGTGGATGCGCGCGAATACGTTTTCCTCGCCGATCACCATCGATGCCGACGTACAGCCAAACGCCACGACATCGATCCGCTCTGCAGGACGAATCAGCGCGACCGCTGGTGCAATGCGCTCCTCCATTTCCGCCAGCCGTTCGGGCGTGATGTCGGGTGAGTTGAGCACGCGGCTTTCGTAGAACGCCACGCCGTCCTGCGTCAGCAAGCGGCGCCACTCGTGTTCGATCGTATGATCGGTAGCGAGCACCACGAGGCCAATGGCGGCGCGCCGGCAGAGGCCGTCGTCGAGCGCGAAATGGAGCCTTACGTACGCGTCGTCCTGCAATGAAATCTCGCTCATTTCAGTGTCATCCCTGTCATGTCAAGTTCAGGCTGGCGACCGGCCATGATGTCGACCAGCAGTTTCGCGGTGCCACACGACATCGTCCATCCCATGTGTCCGTGGCCCGTGTTCAGATACAAATTCCTGTGATGCGTGCGGCCGATCAACGGCGTCCCCTCGGGCGTCATCGGACGCAGACCCGCCCAGTACGACGGGCTGTCATAGTCAGCGCCATTCGGGAACAAGTCGCGTGCGGCCCGCAGCATCTGCGTGAAGTCAGCGGGCGTGTGGCGAGTGTCGTAGCCTGCGAACTCCGCAGTCGCGGTAAAGCGCAGCCGCTGGCCAAAACGAGCCCATGCCAGAAGATTGTTCTCATCGACACCGCCCAGCGTCGGCGCACTGTGATTCGACCCAATAGGGAACGTGGCCGAATAACCCTTTACCGGGTACACCGGTAGCCGATAGCCCAATGAACGCGCCACAATCGGCGACCAGGAACCGAGCGCGAGGACAAACTCGTCGCCTTGCACGAGTCCGGCCGGGGTACGCACTCCGGTCACCTGGTCGCCGGACGCTTCGATCGCGCTGATCGGAGCATTAAATTGGAAACTTACGCCAAGGGATTCGCACACCGCTTTCAGGGCGCGGGTGAACAAGTGCGCATCGCCGCTTTCGTCAGTCGGGCAATAAATCGCCCCGGTGATCTTGTCACGCGCAGCTCCAAGCGCCGGCTCCCGTGCGACCACCTGCGCCGCGTCGAGCGTTTCGAGACGCAACCCGTTCTCCGCGAGGATCGACATGTTCTGCGTGCCTCGCGCAAAAGCAGCTTCGTCTCGATAGAGATACAACAGGCCACGGCTGATGCCGTCATATTCCAGGTGTTCCGCCGCGGTGAGCCGCTGCAATTGACGCTGTGCGTAGCGGCAAAGCTTCACCTTGCGTGTCGTGTTCTGACGCGAGCGCTCCGCCGTGCAGTTTTGCAGGAACTGGAAGCACCAGATCCACATGCGAGGATCCGCGTTGAGCTTGAGCCGCAGCGCCTGCCCGTCAACGAAGAGAGACTTCAGCAAGATTTTCGGCGCACGAGGTGACGCCCACGTATACGAATGCCCCGGCGCGACCAGACCGGCGTTGGCAAAGCTGGTCTCAAGCGCGACGCCTGGTTGGCGATCGATCACCGTCACCTCGCGGCCCTCCTTCGCAAGGTAATAGGCAGCCGTGACGCCCGCGATTCCGCCTCCCAGCACAACGCTTTTCATCCGTGACTCCCCTACGAAAATCAGCCTGTCTTTCAAACATACGATGTTGTCGATAATTTTTGCATGGTAATTTATACGCAGATACCCTATACGGCCCAAATGTGTGGCAACACCTATCATGAAAGCAGTCCCTTCATGATTGCGCGGCGATGTTCGCCGAACGTCAGGCTGCCAATCCGGCAAGTTCTGACGTACAGGCGAACGTAAGTTTTCAGTTGTTTTCTGACGCCACCGGCGAACCCGTGTGGCGGATCAATCCGATCCCTTTCACAATAAGGAGTCACTAACATGATTGCTCAGAACAATGACACGTCCGGCGCTGATCGCGTCTTGCGGAAAACCACCCTGGCGGCACTCGCCGCCCTGGCCGTGCTCGCCGGCATGGCCCCCGGCCTGGCGCAAAGTCAGGGCGCCACCATCAAGATCGGCGTGCCCGTGCCGCTGTCGGGCAGCAGCGCTAATGCCGGTACGGACATCGTCAATGGCGCCAAGCTTGCCGCCACCAAAATCAACGCGGCTGGCGGCGTTCTCGGCAAGCAGATTGAAATAGTGCCGGAGGACGACGCCTGCGACGCACAGACGGCTGTGCAGGCAGCGCAGAAACTAGTCGATGCGGGGGTCGTTGCGGTGGCCGGCGGTTATTGCTCCAGCGCGGCGCTACCGGAACTCACGACATTCCATCGCGCCGGGATCCCCTACGTACTGGATGCATCGACTAATCCCAAGCTCACCGAAATGGGCTACGACAACGTGTTCCGCACAATCGGCCGTGACGACGAACAGGGTCCGTTTGCAGCGAGTTTCATGAAGAACTCTCTACATGCGAAGCGCGCGGCCGTGATCAACGACAACACGACCTATTCAAAGGGCCTGGCCGACAACACCGTGGAAGCCCTGAAAAAAGGCGGCGTCGATGTCGTCTACGACGACGCGATCACGCCCGGCCAGATGGACTACTCGCCAACGCTGACCCGTGTCGCCGCACTAAAGCCGGACGTGATCTACTACACCGGTTATTTCTCCGAAGCGGGACTGCTCGTGAAGGAGGCGCGGCAAGTGGGACTGAAGATGACCTTCATGGGCGGCGACGCCACCAATGACCCCACGCTGATGAAAACAGCCGGCCCGGCAGCTAACGACATGATCATCACCACGGCGCCGCTGGCGCAGTTCCTGAGCGCCGCGCATGGCTACGTCGACGACTATACGAAGGCTTACGGGCAAGGCCCTGGCCCGTATTCGGTCTACGAATACGATGCCGTCGGAGTCACCGCGAAAGCGATCGCGGACGCGAAATCGGCGACGCCCGCCGCGATCACCGCTGCCCTGCACAAGGTGACGAACTACGCAGGCGCGACCGGGACGATCGGCTTCAACCCGAAGGGTGACCGCAGCGTGGCCGTGTACATCACCGTCATTGTTCGCGACGGCGCTTTCGCCCCCTACCAGAAGCAGGATGCAGGCGGACACTGGATGACGATGAAGTAGCCGCGCGCGCCGACTACTGCGTCCAGCCATGAGCATCTTCTTCCAGTTCGTCATCGAAGGGCTGACGATCGGCTCGTTCTATGCCCTCGTCGCCCTCGGCTACACGATGGTCTACGGGATCATCCGGCTGATCAACTTCGCTCATGGCGACTTGTTCATGGTCGGGGCGTTCATCGGCTGGACTGGTTTGACGGCGCTAGCCGCAGCGCACGTGCCGCTCGCTCTGGCGCTGCTGATTACACTTGTGGCTTCGATGGCGGTCACAGGGGCGCTTGGCCTCGCGATCGAGCGGGTTGCGTACCAGCCCCTGTTGCGCGCACCGCGGCTGTCGATTCTGATTACCGCACTGGGCGTCTCCCTGGCGCTGGAGAACGGTGTGTTGCTGCTCTACGGTGCCGGTTTCAACACCTACCCGCACGTGCTCAGCCACACAGGATTCGATGTCGAAGGCGTGCAAATCACGTTTGCACAGATCGGCATCATCGCGACCAGCTTTGCGTTGATGATCGCGTTGTATTTCTTCGTTCACCGTACGTTCATCGGCACCGCGATGCGCGCGCTCGCGATCGATCAGGACGCGGCGCGTTTGATGGGCATCGATGTCGAGCGGCTGATCCAGTTGACCTTCTTCCTGGGTTCGGCGCTGGCCGCCGTGGCGGGCGTCATGGAAGGGATCTACTACACGCAGATCAATTTCTTCATGGGCTTCGTGCTCGGCCTGCGCGCGTTCACCGCTGCGGTTCTCGGCGGCATCGGCAACATTCCGGGCGCCATGGCCGGCGGCATCCTGATCGGCTTGCTCGAAGCCTTCGGCGCCGGCTATGTCTCGTCACGATGGACCGATGTGTTCGTGTTCGGTGTGCTGATCGCCGTGCTCGTGATCAAACCGACCGGGTTGTTCGGCGAACGTGTTGTCGAGAGAATGTAGCCATGAGCGCACTGCAGGCGTCATCGCGTTGGTCCCGCCCTGCCGGCGTCGCGCTTCTCGCCGCCGCCGTTGCGCTGCCGGCTGTCGCCAGCAATTATGTTGTGGATGTCGGACTGACAATCGCTACCTATTCGATCCTGGGTCTCGGGCTGAACATCGTCGTAGGTTATGCAGGGCTGCTGGACCTCGGCTACGCAGCCTTCTTTGCCATCGGCGCCTACACAACCGCGCTGCTGGAAACGCTATTGCACTTTTCATTCTGGGAAACGCTGCCATTCAGCCTGGCGTTTGCCGGTGCTTCGGGCATCGTCATCGGCTACCCTACCCTGCGCCTGCGAAGCGACTATCTGGCGATAGTGACGCTGGGGTTCGGCGAAATCACGCGCATTGTCGCCACCAATCTCCGCATCACGGGCGGCCCGAACGGCATCTACGGTATCGATAGCCCAAGCCTGTTCGGTTACGAGATCAACTCGCCGCGTGCGGTCTACGAACTGGGCATCGCGTTCTTCGTGCTGGTGCTCGTGTTCGCGATCCGGCTTGGCCGGTCGCGGCTCGGCCGCGCCTGGACCAGCATCCGTGAAGACGAGGACGCAGCCGAGGCTGTCGGCGTGCCAACACTGCGCGTCAAACTGCTCGCCTACGTCATGGGCGCATTGATCGGCGGCTTTGGCGGCAGCCTGTTCGCCGCGCGCTTCGGGACCATCGACCCGACCGGCTTCACCTACCTGCAGTCCGTCACGATCCTGATCGTTGTCGTGCTTGGCGGACGGGGCAGCATTCCTGGCGTGATCCTGGGTGCGGTCATCGTTGCCGGCCTGCCCGAGATGCTGCGCTTCCTCAACCTCTGGCGCATCTTCGCTTTTGCGATCGGCCTCGTGATCCTGATGCTGCTTCGGCCGCAGGGGCTGTGGCCAGCACCGCTGCGCCGCGTCGCGCTCCCACACAAGGATGCCGGCAGCGGGGCAACACCCTTGCCGAGGGAGACAATCACCGGTGAAATCCTGCTCGATGTAAGCAACATGCAACGCCGCTTCGGCGGTGTGCAGGCGGTCGGCGGCGTCAGTTTCACCGTTCGGAGTGGTGAAATTGTCAGCCTGATCGGCCCGAATGGCGCCGGCAAGACAACAGTGTTCAACTGCCTCACCGGCGTGATCCGCACGACCGGCGGTCAGGTTCTCTGGCGGGGCGCCTCACTCGTCGGTGGGGCGCCACATCGCATCGTTCATCGCGGCATGGCGCGCACCTTCCAGGGCATCCGCCTGTTTGCCAACATGACGGCTCTCGAGAACGTGCTGATCGGCATGGATCATCGGCTTCGGACGTGGCTTTGGGCCGAGCTGGTCGCGTGGCCCTCCGCGCGTGCCGAGGCAGCGGATCATGCGGCGGAAGGCATGAGCTGGCTCGGCTTCGTCGGCCTCGGTGCCCGGGCAGGCGTTCGCGCGGCCGACCTGCCCTATGGCGATCAACGGCGGCTGGAGATTGCCCGTGCCCTCGCCAGCAACCCGCGCCTGCTGCTGCTGGACGAACCGGCGGCAGGGATGAACCCGACCGAAAAGCACGCGCTGATGGAGTTGATCCGGCGTATCCGGGACCTTGGCGTGACGGTGCTGCTGATCGAACACGACATGATGCTGGTGATGGGCGTATCGGACCGGATTATCGTCATGGACCATGGCGTCATCATTGCCGAGGGTCTGCCGTCCGAGATCCAGGCCAACCCGCGTGTGATCGACGCCTATCTCGGTACGGACGAGAAAGATGAGGCCGCCGACGATGCTGCCGGGGAGGCATCGCTGTGGGACTCCTAGAAATCCGCGACCTGCATGTGAGCTATGGGAACGTAGAGGTTCTGCATGGCATATCCCTCGACGTGGGGGAAGGCGAGATCGTTGCATTGCTCGGCAGCAACGGGGCGGGAAAGACCACCACGCTACGAACCATTTCCGGCCTGATTCGCCCACGAGCGGGCGCGATCGTGATGGCCGGGCATCCGCTGAACGCGCTGCGGGCTCACCAGATCGTGGCGCTGGGTCTCGGTCACGTGCCAGAAGGCCGCCGCATGTTCGGCGCTCTGACGGTCGAGGAAAACCTGCAGCTCGGTGGCTATCTGATCCGGCGCGACGGCGCCGTGCTGGCGCAGCGGATGGAGCATGTCTATCAGACTTTTCCGCGACTTGGTGAGCGACGCAGCCAGCAGGCCGGGACGCTCAGCGGTGGCGAACAGCAGATGCTGGCGATCGCGCGCGCCCTGATGCTACGGCCGCGCATTATCGTGCTGGACGAACCCTCCATGGGATTGGCGCCGAAACTGGTTCGCGCGATTTTCGGCATGATTGCCGACATCTGCAATGAAGGCACATCGATCCTCCTCGTCGAACAGAACGCTCGTCAGGCGCTGCGCATCGCTCATCGGGCCTACGTGCTCGAAAGCGGCCGCATCGCGCTCGCCGGCCCAGCCCGGGATCTGGCGCAGGACAGCCGGGTCCGCGCCGCGTATCTTGGCGGCAGCGCGGCGGCTACAGAGTGATCCGGTGCCCGGGCAACCAGCTTTCGCGGACACGGCTAGCGGTCTTCCTCCAGCGCTTTCAGATGGGCGTCGCCGGCGTCTTTGGCGGCGGCGCGTGTGGCGTATGTCTCGTCCGATACCAGCGAGCGTTTGACGTTTTGTGCGCCAAAGTCGACCAGCGTGATGAACCAGACATACTCCCCAGACTGCTCAGCGGTTTGCACAAAGGCGCGCACGTTACCCTTGTTGTTTGCTTCCATCGTCACCTCCTTGGGAAAAGAACTGTCTGTGTGTCCAGTGCCCGCTTTACGGCAGCTTGCCGATAATCGGGCCGACTTCGTCCTTCGTGAAAGCACGCAAGGTCTGCGTGCGGATGTTGCCTGCGGAGCCGAGTGCGAAACCGAATGCGGCGAGGCTTTGATCGTCCGGTGCTTCGATGATCGAGACAACGTCGTATTGGCCCATCGTCCAATAGATCTGTTTCATTTCGCAGCCGAAGCCCTTCGCCATTTCCGCCACCTGGGCCGCCCGTTGCGGGCTGTTTTTGACCGTGCGGATGCCTTGATCCGTAAATTGTGAAAGAACCACATATGTCGCCATGACAATTCTCCCTACGATTGAAACGTATCGGGAACCATCCGCGCCAGCAGTGTCACGAACACCCACTGTATGTGCGTGATCGTTACCGCTTGCGCGTAACTTGATTTTAGGCAATGGAATCGGGAACAACGGAGCGTTTTCGCCGGGGATTTTGCGGGGCCGAAAGGGCAAAACCGGATTCAACGACGAGGGAGCCTCGCGTCGTGATAGATCACGTACACTTTATGATCCAGGGAGGACGGGCCATGGGGAACAGATATGAACGCTCGCGCATGTCGCGGTCGTATACGTACAACGGTGTCCAATACCATCCGGGATTACTGGTGGTTCTTGGCGTGCAATTACTCTGTCTGAGCGCGTTCGCGTTTTCTCCGGATAGTCTTGATCACAACAAGTGGCTGTCCGCGGCAATCGCATTCAGCCTGCTCTTCGGACTGATCCTGTCGCTCGGTTTTTTTGGAACGTGGAATCAGTTCAGAGACGATGTCGGCTTGTGGACGTTCCTCAACACGAACCCGGTCGAATCTGCCGTGGCGATAGCCGCGGCGGGTGAGGTTGTTACGATTTTGTTGATTCCGCTAGGCTAAGCGATGAATGCTGGGGTTTGGGCAGCACTCGGCGCATCAAGCGCCACCAGGCGCAAGCTCGAGTTAGCGTTTTGACGCAACAACGCCACCGTACCCTTCACACGATTTGAATGTCACGCCACCCGATAAATCAGTCTTTCGTACATAGTTATCCGAATCAATAAACATGATTTTCCCTCGCCGGTAGCGGGTAATTAATTGCCGCCCGCCGCGTTTCTGGTCGCGTTGAAAGGCTGGTTCATTCAGCGCGCTTATCGGGTGACCGCCGAACTGACCGACTACTTGCAAACGCACGGATGCCTGCCGGAAATCGCCCGGCGCGCGCCGCCGCGACGCCGGATCTCGCGGGGTTATGTCGAAGGCGGATAGCACCTTTTCGGTGCGCGCCG
Organism: Caballeronia sp.; assembly: GCF_028292365.1. Classification (GTDB taxonomy): domain Bacteria; phylum Pseudomonadota; class Gammaproteobacteria; order Burkholderiales; family Burkholderiaceae; genus Caballeronia. Next base: position 9,882 of record NZ_JAQGMM010000485.1, on the reverse strand, counting down.
CCTAAATCGGGCCTCAGGAGTCAGGCGCCAAACGCCTCGCGGAGCCAGACGCAAAAAAACGCCCGGGTATCGAACTGATAACCGGGCGTATTGCCACATCTTGCAACATCGAATGCTTAAAACTGCATCAAACCATCAACGCAAAGCGGAATATGCGGTCGGCGACAGAAAGTGATTTTCAATCCGCTCGACGATAGGCTGCTTCGCCTCGGTTTCCGCGCGCTTCGCAATCCATTCAGCATCGGCTTGGAACGCATTCCACTTGGTTTCGCGCTCAGCCAGGCTTTCCCATTTCAGCAGATAGGTCAGCGCGTGGTTGCTCGGACCGGCCAGCGTGGTCCAGAACCCGATCGGCTCGATCCCATACTTCTTGAAAAAGCCGAGCGTAATGTTCTCGAACCGGTCGTTCAATGCGGGCAGACGACCCGGCGCGCAGTGATAAATACGCATTTCAACGATCATTTTTTCCTCATGGACATGGAGTAGTGCAGCTATCAAACCACTGCGGTTGGAATTCGCCACGAGGGAATCGTACCGGCGTTTGGCGCAGCCCGCACGCGGCCAGGCAAACATCGCCGGCCGCGAGCGGGCATCAAGCGGGCATCAAGCTTGTTTAACGGTGACGGAAGCCGTATCGAAATCCTCGGCATCGACGTCATAGCCCGACGGTTCCCACCGAATTGCCAGCAACGCGATCAGCCCTGCAAGCGGCGCGACCGCGATGATCCAGAACACCTTCGTGCCGAGCGCAGCCGAGAGCACGGGGAACAAGAACAACGAAACGGTCGAACTCGCGCGCATCAGCGTCTGATTGAAACCCACGCCAACACCACGCAACGACGTCGGATAACTGAGCGATGCAAACGTCATGCTGTGCGAACCCGGACCGAAGCCTTGCCCAAGCAGGAAAACCGCGAGAAATCCGATCGCAAGCACGACCTGCGCGCCACCCGCGGGACGGCCGACCACCGCCAACCCGATCAACGCCGCCAATTGGAACGCGTAACCCAGCACGGTCAGTTTCCACGCACCGACCTTCGGCACCGTTCGCACGGCGATCAATCCGCCCACGAATGCAAAACACAGGTTCAACGCGAGCGATGCGAGGATCGTGGTGAGCATCGACTGCGCGAGGAAGCTGGAAATGATGACCGGCAGTCCAAACGCCACGGCATTGTAAGCAAACGATGAAGCCACCGCGATCACGGTGGCGAGCACCGTGCGTCGCAGATACACGCCGCGCAGCAACGCGCCGTAATTACTCCATGCCGCTTTATGCACAGGCTGTTTGGCGCTTTGCAGTGCGGTCGGATCGACCTCGACATCAATGCCATACGAGCGTTTCAAAATCTGCGCCGCGCCACGCAAGTCGCCCTGGTTCGCAGCCCAGACCGGCGACTCGCTGATATAACGGCTGCGAATCGCGATGATCACGAGCGCCGGCAGCGCGCCGAAACCCAGCGTCAGCCGCCACAGCCAGCCGGAATGGCTGGCGGGCAGCACCGCGTATAACGCGAGCACGAGCAAATAGGACACGCTGATGGCGGCGTACCACGTCGGGCACCACATAGCGATGCGCGCCGCCTTGTTGCCGCGTCCGTTCAGCCGCGAAAATTCAGCGAGGAAAGCCATCGCGACTGGCAAGTCGATGCCTACGCCCAATCCCATCACAAATCGCGCGCCGCCGAGTACCCAGGCATTGGGCGCCAGCCCGCACGCGATGGCCGCGACCACGAAGAAGAACATATCGGCCATGAACACGCGATACCGGCCGATCTTGTCGGTCAGATAGCCGCCCAGGAACGCGCCAATGATCGCGCCAAACGTAATCGCTGAAGCGACAAAACCAGTCGCCGCCGGCGTCAGCGAAAACTCGCGGGCGATGTCCTTCACGCCGAACGCGAGTGCGCCGAGATCGTAGGCGTCGAGGAACACGCCCCCGAGTGCGATGGCGATTACGATGCGGGCGTCGCTGCCGACTGCGGCGCCACGATTGACGAGTTGCGAGACATCGGCCGCGCTGCGAATAACGGGGCGCGCGGTGGTGCCGGCGGACGCGGATACCGACGCGACGGCCGGCTCAGGCGCAAAGGAAATCGACATGGGAGGAGATGCAATGACAAAGGCTGCGGAACGCGCGATCCTACCGGCGTACGCGCGTCATCCCAAATTCATTTTTGTTATTTGTCGAATGACGACGGCGCCGCGGACTGATGCATTGGACGTATCGGCCACGTCGGACATATCAATACGCGGCGCCGCTGCCCTGCTACCTATCGAAGCAAATCTTCCGACAATTACGTCGGCATTTCCTTGGGCATGCCTTCCCGGATCTCTTCCGCGCTCAGGTCGCGGGTATGAGTCGCGAGCGACCAGCGATGACCGAACGGATCTTCGATCTGGCCATAACGGTCGCCCCAGAACATATCGGCGACAGGCATTGTCACCTTTGCACCGGCGGCGACGGCTTGCGCGAAAGCGGAATCCACGTCCTTCACGTACAAATGCAGCGTGACGGGCGAGCCTTTCAGCGTCAACGGTCCGCTATGGCCACAATTCGGGAATTCCTCGGCCAACATCAGCGTCGAGTCGCCGATGCCCAGCATGGCATGCATCACCGTGCCGTCGGGAGTCGGCAAACGCATGTACTCGACCGCGTTAAATGCTTTTTTATAGAACTCGATGGCGTCGGATGCGCCCTTGCAAACCAGGTGTGGCGTGATCGTATGCATCCCTTCCGGGATCGGTTTGACAGCGGGATTAGACATTGCGTTGCTCCTGGATGTAACGGGTTGACCAACTTGACAGAGAGACGGCGCCGAACCCGCGCCCTCTGTCGATACGACGTGCGATCAGCCCGAAAATCGACACGTCGGACAGACTTTTTTTCGTGCGCTCTTCAGCGCCGGTTTGCCCGTCTATTGTCCCGCGACGAACCGGCTATTTCTTTGACGGCGCACAGCAGGAATACCGTTTAAAACCTGTTTCCACGGTTTATTTGCGCTTGCGCTCCACGCGCTTGAACCTGCATTGCAATCGGGCAAACGCACGGCTACTCAGCTACTCGATCCGCACCCAGCCATTTGCCTTCGACGACGCCAGCACCGCATCCACGATGCACGCCGAGCGCCAGCCGTCGTCGAATGTCGGCAAACCTTCGCGCGTTTCGCCACGAATCACCGCGTAAGTGTCCGCCACGAACGCCTCGAAACATTGCGCATATCCCTGCGCGTGGCCCGCCGGAAGCGTGGCAAGGCGACGCTGCTCGGCGCTTCCTCGCGAGGGATCACGCACCAGCAGCCGCGTGGAATCGCGTTCGCCGACCCACAGCCGCTCCGGATTTTCCTGATCGAATACAAGGCTCGCCTTCGCGCCGTCGATTTCGAACCACAGCCGGTTCTTGCGCCCCGCCGACACCTGGCTGACCGTCAGTGTCGTCAGCACGCCGGACCTGGTGCGCAGCAATGCGCCAGCGACATCTTCCGTGCCCACCGTCCGGGTCGGACCGCCCTTCGCCGTCGCTGTAAATGATTGCACCGAGCCGGCTGGGCGTTCGGCGACCGTTGTCTGCAAGCTCGCCACGACGGAATCGAAGCGCTCGCCGCTGATCCATTCCACCAGGTCACACCAATGCGAGCCAATATCGGCGAAAGCTCGCGATGGACCACCCAACGCGGCATCCACGCGCCAATTGGTATCTCCCACGCCCAGCAACCAGTCCTGCAGATAACTGCCGTGGATCAGTTGCAGCGCCCCCACGCTGCCATCCTGAACGAGCGCACGCGCTTCGCGGACCATCGGGTGATATCGATAAACGAACGGAACCGTCGCGATACGACCCGACTTGCGCACAGCGAGCGCCAGCGCTTCGGCGTCGCTCGCGCGGGTTGCCAGCGGCTTCTCGCAAACGACATGCTTGCCGGCGTCGAGCGCGGCCATCGCTTGCGAAAAGTGGTGGGCGTTCGGTGTGCAAACGTGAATAACCGATACCGCAGGATCCGCAATCGCCTCTTCCGGCGACGCATAAGCCCGTTCGATCCCCAATCGGGCGGCCGCCTGCTCAGCGCGGCTTTTACTCGATGACGCGATTCCGCGCACCGTCGCGCCGGCAAGCCGTATCGCTCGCGTGTGAACCTCGCCCATCATGCCCGCGCCTATGATCGCGACGCCCAATGTCTCCGCCATGCTGCGCTCCTTTCTCGTTTTATCGAAGCACGATACCCGCTGAGCGTCGATTGGAGCAATCGGGGGATTCGTGTTGTTACGGGTTATGTCCCCGTTTTGTGCTCTTCCGCCCCTGTTTTCCTTGTGTACACTCATGTTCCGGCGCATTTCCGACGACTCGCGACGACTTCCCGATGAGTTTCGGCGCACACATATTTTCGCCAGATTTACCCTAAAGTTTTTTCACCCGCTGCCGAAAGCCCGTCTATGGACCACGAAATCAATCCGCCAGCCGACTCAAACGATCCGACCTTCCAGAGGGCGCGAGCGTTGAGTCTGAGCGTCGGCGCTATCCGGAAGGCGCAGGGGAAAAAATGCCCCGGCGATTTCCCGGTTGGTACTCTTGAATGGCACACGGTGGTTGAGGAATTTGCGAATGATGTACTGAAGGCAATGCTTTCAGAACCAGATTTGCCGATCCTGGAATTCAAGCGCGACAACGCTCGAAAATAACGGCTTCGGCGAAGCTTGAAGTTCGTAAAACCGAGCGCGCGTTCCCGTTCCGAAACGAAAATGTAAAAAGGCGTCGCTGATTAAATCACGACGCCTTTTTGCTTGAGTTTCTGCTCGATTCTGACGAGTCGTCAGCCGCCCAGTAAATCGATCACTTGCAGAATGTCCTTACGCAATTGATCGACATCAACCGCGACATTCACCTGAGGAACCGCACCGCTTTCCTGCGCGTCCTCGATATCGCCAGCTGAACCGTTCGGGCGGCCATGTGAATCGAGGCGATTGCGCGCGCCATTGATCGTAAAACCCTGCTCATAAAGCAATTCACGAATGCGGCGGATCAGCAGTACTTCGTGATGCTGATAGTAGCGGCGATTGCCCCGCCGCTTGACGGGCCTCAGTTGCGTGAATTCCTGTTCCCAGTAGCGCAGCACGTGCGGTTTAACGCCGCATAGCTCGCTGACCTCACCGATAGTGAAGTAGCGCTTGGCTGGAATCGGAGGCAGGACGACTTTTTCCATCGTCAATCAACCAATGTGGTGAATGTCGCGAATGGGGCTGATGTCGCTAATAAGCGGTAGGGCAGCACGCAGCAAACGCCCGTCACTTCAGCGGCCGAAACTGTTTTCAGCACCGGCTTCCACCAGCGCTTTCAACTTCTGACTCGCATGAAACGTGACAACACGACGCGCCGCGATGGGAATGGCTTCCCCCGTTTTTGGATTACGTCCGGGACGCTGCGGTTTGTCGCGTAACTGAAAGTTGCCAAAGCCGGATAGCTTGACACTGTCGCCGCTTTCAAGCGCGTCGCGAATGACCTCGAAAAATGCTTCCACCATATCTTTGGCTTCGCGCTTATTCAACCCGACATGGTCAAATAGCATTTCGGCCAATTCGGCTTTTGTCAGCGTAGGCGTTTCTGCCGTTGCCGCACCGTTCGAAGTGGGAACATCTCGGATCATGGCGCTGCGTTGCGCCGAAAGAAGGGCTTCGAAATCACTCGAGTTCATTTGGTTCATATCGAAAAAATGGCGTAACGATGAAGACGGAGGGGGCCAACTGCAGGCTATCCGCGCAATCGCGCGCCATGTACTCGAGCCAAGCGTTCCACCATTGTTTTGATGGCCGTTTCGACCGTTTCGTCCTGAAGCGTCCCGCCAGTATCTTGCAACGTTACACGGAAGGCAAGGCTTTTCTCATGCGCGTCCAACCCACCGGAAGTGCTTGATTTTGGACGAAATTCGTCGAATAAAGCAACCCTGGTGACATGCTTGCAGGCGGGCTCGGAACGGGCACTTTCCAGCTCGTCGATGAGCGCCTGCACTTCCACTTTCTGGTCCACGACAATCGCAATATCGCGGCGAACCGGCGGGAATTTCGGCACTTCGGACGGTACCGGCAACGCGCGCTGCATCAAAGCTTCAGCTTCGATTTCGAACAAAACCGGCGCGTGCGGCAAATCGTATTTCTGCATCCAGCGCGGGTGCAGGTCACCTATCCAGCCCACAGCCCGTCCGTCAATTTCGATCCGTGCGCTACGTCCCGGGTGCAGCGCCGGATGTTCCGCTTTCACGAAACGCGGCACGACCGGTGCGAACAGCGCTTCCACGTCGCCTTTCACATCGAAGAAATCGACGGTGCGCAACGGTTTCGTCCCCCATTGCTCTTCGAGCGCGGGGCCGTAAGCCAGGCCACCAATCATTTTCGGCTGGTCGAAACCTTCAATAGCGAGTTCGCCCGCTTTGATCGCCGGATCGTGCAGGAACACGCGGCCCGCTTCGAACACGCGAATCCGGTCCGCGCGCCGGTTCAGGTTGTAGCGCAGCACGCTGATCAGACTGCCGAACAAGGTCGTGCGCATGACCGAAAGCTGACTCGCGATCGGGTTCAGCAGCTTCACCGGGTTACTGTTGCCGGCAAAATCCGCTTCCCACTCGGCATCGACGAAACTGAAGTTCACCGTTTCCGCGTAATCCCGTGCAGCCACGGCGTGGCGCAGCACGTGAATCGAACGCTTCGTTTCGTTGGTCGGACGCATCTCGCTGGTCGCGACCGGCGGCCGCGCCGGAATCTTCTCGAAGCCGTAAATCCGCGCAACTTCCTCAATCAGGTCTTCTTCAATCTCGATATCGAACCGATACGGTGGCGGTGTGACAGCAAACGTGTCGCCATCGTGCGTGAACGCCAGGCCAAGTCGCGTGAAAATCTGCGCAATTTCGTGAGCGCCAATAGCCACGCCGATAATCCGGTTCGCCCGCGACACGCGCATGCTTACTGGCTCGCGTGTGGGCACGTTCAGCGTCTGGTCGTCGACAGGACCGGCGTTACCGCCGCAAATATCGAGGATCAGCTGAGAAATGCGCTCGATATGCTCGACGGTCGTCGAATAATCCACGCCGCGCTCGAAGCGATGTGCCGCGTCGGTCGAAAAGTTGTACTTGCGCGCGCGGCCACGGATGCTGTCCGGCCACCAGAACGCGGCTTCCAGGTAAATGTTGGCGGTCTCGAGCGATACGGCGGTGCTGTCACCGCCCATGATCCCGGCGAGGCTTTCGACCTGGTGGTCATCAGCGATCACGCCGACGGTTTCATCGATTTCCACCGTGTTGCCATTCAGCAGTTTGAGCGTCTCACCCAACTTTCCCCAGCGCACTTCAATACCGCCGTGGATCTTGTCGAGATCGAACACGTGCGACGGGCGGCCAAGTTCAAGCATCACGTAATTCGAGATGTCGACGAGCGCAGAGATGCTGCGCTGTCCCGAGCGTTCGAGACGCTCGACCATCCAGTGCGGCGTTTTTGCGTGCGCGTTCACGCCGCGAATCACGCGGCCCGAGAAGCGTCCGCACAGGTCCGGCGCCAACACTTTGACCGGCAGGATTTCGTTGATTGAGACGGCGACCGGCGGCATGTCGAGCGCATGCAAAGGCGCGCCCGTGATCGCGGCAGTTTCTCGCGCGACGCCGAATACCGACAAACAATCGGCCTTGTTCGGAGTGAGCTTGATCTCGAAAACGGTGTCGTCGAGATTGAGCGTCTGACGAATGTCCTGGCCAATCGGGGTATCGGCGGGCAGGATCAGCAAGCCGCTGTGGTCTTCCGACAGCTTCAGTTCGCGCGCCGAGCACAACATGCCCTGGCTTTCCACACCGCGCAGCTTGGACAGCTTGATCGCGAACGGCGCGCCACCTGCTTCGGCCGGTGGCAGTTCGGCACCGACCAGCGCGACCGGCACCTTGATGCCCGGCGACACGTTCGGCGCGCCACACACAATGGTCAGCGTCTCGCCAGTGCCGGCGTCGACCTGACACACGTTAAGCTTGTCAGCATTCGGATGCTTCGCCACTTCAAGCACCTGCCCAACAACGATCTTCGTAGTCGGCGGCGCGACGGGCGCGAGCCCTTCCACTTCAAGACCCGCCATGGTCAGCGCGTGCGAGAGTTCATCGGTCGAGAGCTTGGGATCGACGAAAGTTCTAAGCCAGGATTCCGGGAATTGCATGTGTGTCTAGGTTCGAAATGAGGTTCGACATAAGTCGTGTCTGCGTCCGGACTTTTACGTTTCTGTGTCCGGACAACGGCTCGCAGCAACTTGCACATTTGTTTAAGCAAATTGCTCGAGGAAACGCAGATCGTTTTCGAAGAACAGGCGCAGGTCCTGCACGCCATAGCGCAGCATGGTCAGGCGTTCGAGGCCGCTGCCGAATGCAAATCCGATATACCGTTCCGGATCGAGTCCCATGTTGCGGATCACGTTCGGATGAACTTGTCCTGAACCCGAGATTTCGAGCCACTTGCCAGCATTCTTGCCGTGCTCGAACATCATGTCGATTTCGGCGGACGGTTCGGTGAACGGAAAATACGACGGCCGGAAGCGCACGAGAATATCGTCGCGCTCGAAGAATTTCTTCAGGAAGTCCGAGTACACGCCCTTCAGGTCGGCAAAGCTGATGTTCTCGTCGATCCACAAACCTTCGACCTGGTTGAACATTGGCGAATGCGTGGCGTCGCTATCCACCCGATACGTCCGGCCCGGCACGATCACCTTGATCGGCGGTTTGTTCATGCGCGCGTAGCGCACCTGCATCGGGCTAGTATGCGTGCGCAGCAGCAGTTGCCGGCCATCGGCATCTTTGCCATCGATATAAAACGTGTCCTGCATGGAGCGCGCCGGATGATTTTCCGGGCTGTTCAGTGCAGTGAAGTTGTACCAGTCCGTTTCGATTTCGGGGCCGTCGGCCACATCGAAACCAATCGTGCTGAAAATTTGTTCCACGCGTTCCCACGTGCGCATCACCGGATGCAGGCTGCCGGCGCCGAGACCGCGGCCAGGCAACGTGACATCAATCGATTCCGACGCAAGCCGCTGATTCAGCAACACGTCCGCCAGCGCCTGACGGCGCGCGTTCAGCGCTGCTTCCACCTGCTGCTTGATCGCATTGATGCGTGCGCCCTCGGTCTTGCGGGCTTCAGGATCGAGTTTGCCCAAGCCTTTCAGCAGATCCGTGAGCACACCGGACTTACCAAGAAAGCGGGCCTTTTCGTTTTCGAGCGTAGCCGCATCGGCGGCGTTTTCGAAGGCATTTCGCGCGTCGGCGACAATCTGGTCCAGATCCATTGATCCCATCATTTCCGCGTCAAAGTTCTACTGATCGTTCCCGGGCCGATGTTTGTGCAAACGGTGCATTGTTGCGCTTCAGCCCAGCTTCACCGGCTTCACCAACAAAAACGGGGCTCGACAAGAGCCCCGTTTTCTGTCGCTGCGCTGTCCGGTTAGAGACAGCGCTACAACGAACCACGCAGTACCAAATCTAGCTAACTAGCTCGATCAGGCTGCAACGGCGGCTTTTACCTGCTTGACGATCGCAGCAAAAGCAGCCTTGTCGAACACAGCCATGTCGGCCAGCACCTTGCGGTCGAGTTCGATCGAAGCCTTCTTCAGGCCATTGATGAACACGCTGTACGTCATGTCGTGCTGACGCACCGCCGCGTTGATACGCGTGATCCACAAAGCACGGAACACACGCTTCTTGTTGCGGCGATCGCGATACGCATATTGCCCGGCGCGCATGACCGCTTGCTTGGCGATGCGATAGACGTTATTGCGACGGCCGCGGTAACCCTTGGCCAGCTTGATGATCTTTTTGTGGCGGGCCCGTGCGGTAACCCCACGTTTGACTCTAGGCATAATGCGCTCCTGTGAGT
>NZ_JAQGMM010000469.1 GCF_028292365.1 Caballeronia sp. | reverse complement strand
CCAGTTAAACGTCGCCTCGATGACCACCCCCACCAACTCTTCACGGTGCGGCGCCAGTGCCGCCCGGATCTGTACCGGATCGTTCGGTAACCGCCGCTGGTAGACGATCCGGTCAGCTTCATCGCTGACCACTATCACACTGTTGTTCGAGTGCAGGTCGATTCCACTAAACTTGTTCATGCCGGCCTCCTGTGGTCAAGTTGGTGGGATTTGCACCCTGACTCTACGCCAGCCGTCTACTGGGACCGAGGCAGGCCCGCTATATGATTATCAAAACCCTTCGTCAAAGCCAGTGCCCGGCTCAACAACCGGGCCGAAAGCCGTCATCAACCTACGCGTGAACGCGAGCGCCGCATGCGTGGCTTTCGCGATCGGGAACGCACCCACGCGTTCTTATCTAGCTTCGGCCCGATCAGGCAGCACTTCGCGCTCAAGCAACATTGCTGCGCGCCTCGCTATATCGAAAACAGCTCGCCGCACGCTTTGGCGCCTGGCACCGCTTTACTGAACTGGCCCAAAATCCGTTTGCCTTCAGAGCAAAGGCGCCTCCTCTGCGCTTTTCTCGCCGTCGTTAAGGTAACGTGACAGAGCCGGTTAGATGAAACATCGCGATTTGTGAGCTACGTCTGCGAATCTTCGACCGCTTTGCGTCACTTTGACACTGCTAAATTGGATCGAAATAGAGTGAATTTTTTTGATCGCGCAACCCTGTACCTTTCGACGACATTGTTCGCGCATGTAGATCGGCTTGACTGAAGATGATTGTTGTCGGCTCGAGCAATAGTGATTCGCCAAAACGCAAACAAAATTTTCTTCAATCAAGTGCTCACGCGGCCACCCAAGCGGCACTTTTAGTCTGCATCATGTCCGCGGCAGAGCGCGATTCTAAAAAATGTGTTCTCCTACGGGCCTTAGATCGTTTATCCGAATTCAGTGTGAGTGATGCAGGCAGGCGATTCGCGCAACACGTCGCGCCAGATCGTACGCGATGCGCTGCGAAACCTATTCCCGCACGAGCGACTGCCTTGATGAAATCCCCCTTTCCGAACGAACCTGCGGAGCCGCAGCGTCGCTGGACCACGATGACTTCCCGGTTGCTATTCATCTATACAGTGACCTTTCTGTTGTCGATGATGTTGCTGCTAGTCTTCGTGGAGCACGTGGTGACCCGGCAGATGGAGCACGAAGTCGACGTCGTCATGGACTGGCAACTGATCTATTTTGATTCGACGCCAGACAATGTGCTTGCCGACGCGATCCGTAACCGCCTCGAAAACGAGCGCATGCACGCCAATTACTATGGTTTGTTTACGCGGGACGGCAGACACATCGCTGGCGACGTGATGGTGTTTCCTTCACAGTTAACCGTTGACAGGCTTGGAGTGACGCTAGCGCACACGCTATCTATCACCGGCACCCAACCGGCGCCGGTGGTGCGCGCGATGGCGGAGCGGCGCAAGAACGGGGACATATTGCTGGTCAGCCGCGATGTCACGAACATCTTTCGCATTCGTAAGGCGATCACCAATGCATTTGTGATGGGCGGCATGTTTTGCCTGGCCGCTGGCATCGCTGTAGGGCTTGCCATGAGCGTGCGGCAGATGAGACGCGTGAGGGCGATCCGCCGCGTTACGCTGCGAATCTCGCAGGGCGGTCTGAACCAGCGTCTGCCGACTGGAGGCGGTGATGAAATCGACATGCTGTCGCATCTTGTCAATCACATGCTCGACGAGGTCGAGCGGCTGATTGCCGAGGTAAAGGGCGCGTGCGATAGCATCGCCCACGATCTTCGCACCCCGCTTGCGCACGTCATTGTGTTGCTCGGCAGTATGGTCCAACGAGCCGAACTCCTCAACGACCGGCCAATGCTGGACCTGATTGCGCGCGCGCGATCCGATACAGATCGTCTGTTGGAGCGGTTCCGGGCAATTTTGCGCATCTCGGAGATTGGCGCGCTGAAACGTCGGGACGGGTTTGCCGACATCCAACTGGAAACACTTGTGCGGGAGGTCGGCGAGCTTTACGAACCGCTGGCGGAGAGCCGATCAATTCAATTCGTCATGCGCATAGAGCCGACCCCCGACATCCGCGGAGACCGCAACCTGCTGTTCGAGGCGCTCAGCAACCTGATGGACAACGCGATCAAGTTCACACCGGGGGGCGGCACGGTAAAGATGGAATTGAGGAAGACGCCGGCCGGTCCGCAGGTCAGCATCGCCGACACGGGTCCAGGTATTCCGGCCGCCGAGCGCGAGGTGGTGCTGCAGCGCTTCTATCGGAGCGAGAGGACGCAGCATCTTCCCGGTTCCGGCATCGGTCTAAGCATTGTGTCAGCGGTGCTTCGCGTGCACGACTATACGATGAGGATGGCGAGTGCTGAGCCGGGCGTCCGGGTGATCATTGATTGCTGGTCGCGCACCCTTGGTTAAGGTCGTGCGATGGGTTCTGTTGCAGTAATGCGGTCCGCTATCGTGTGCGGAACTGCTCTGGCGCAAATAGCGGAAATAGTCGAGGAGGTTAATATTGATAGGAGGGCTTATTGAACCGAGAGGACCGCATTCCAGACGGTCGGCGTAGTGGTGTCTTTGAGGTCGAGCGTCACGAGATTGAACTGCCCCTTGCGAATGCGATGCATCAACTCGATGCCAGAAATCGTGGTCGCGGCGCCTCTAAACCGCTTGAAACCAAGCATGACCTTCGTCCGGGACTTGATGTTTCGATGGTCTTGCTCGATCAGGTTATTCAGATACTTCGAGGATCTAACTTCGTTGTCGGCAGGCAGCAAGCCGTCGGCCTTCAACTCGCGCACGGCCCGGTGCGAGGCCGCGTTGCCATCGAGTGTGATGGTTTTCGGTGGCTGCCCCTGATTCTTGATGGCCTTCTTGAAAAATGCTTTTGCTGCTGCCACGTCGCGTTTGGCGGGGAGCATGAAGTCTACCGTCCGGCCTGCCCGATCCACCGCCCGATAGAGGTAGACCCACTTGCCTCGGATCTTCAGGTATGTTTCGTCGACACGCCACGACTCTCCTGTGGGCGTGCTAAAACGGTTCCAACGTTTGACGAATTCCGGCGTGTAACGCTGCACCCAACGCAGGATCGTCGTGTGCGCGAGTGACAAACCCCGCTCAGCCATCATCTCGACGAGATCCCGCAGGCTAAGCTTGTAGCGCAGGTACCAGCGAACACACAGAAGAATGATCTCGCGATCAAAGTGTCGCCCATCGAACAGCTTGTCCAGGCTCTTCAGCTTACTCATTATCAGTCGTCAATTCGTGTAGTCCGACGACTCTAACCCATTCACCGTCTTCGATTGCACCAGAGCCTTCTCCAGTACGCCGGCGATGGTCCTGTCGAGTGCGGCACGACCGACTCCCATTACCTCTCCATATTCGGTCAGCAGACCCCGCAGGCTGTTGATTTGCATCGTGCGAAACTTCACCAGTTGTTGCCGCATCCGGTGTAGCGCCAGGACGGCCTGCTGCGCTTCGGTCTTCACGGTGACTCCCTTGCTGGGCACCTGCATGGCCATCCAGATCGCCCGGGCGTCCGCCGAATCGTTCTTGTTTCCGGTAACGAACGCGTTGACGAACTTTGCGGGCATCAGCTTCACCCGATGGCCCATTTCGATCAACCGCCGGGCCCAATGCTGGGAGCCACCACAGGACTCCATGCCGATCAGACAAGGAGAGCGATTGGCAAAGTATTCAAGAAATACTGCTCTTTTAATGGGTTTGTTCACGATCTCGCCGCTGTCCGGGTCGACCCAATGAACTTGCATCACGTTCTTCGCGATATCCACACCCACTATCGTATGCGTCATGATCGCTACTCCGATTTGCCTGGGAAGATCTTTATGATCCTCCAGCTTTGGCACTCGATTCCGTCCCCCTGTGGGTAAGGGCAACACTCTGCATATCTCCATCGGTTGGCGGGGCCGTTTATTCCATTCGCACCAGCAGCGGATCGTTTCGTACGTGACCACGACACCACGCTCAAGCAACAATTCCTCGATGTCGTGCAGGCTCAGACTTAACCGGAAATACCAGCGAACCGCGCAACTGATGACGACAGCAGGGAAGCGCTGACCGTGATAAAGCGATTTCGTTTTCTTCATCACTTCATTCTACCGCCGACTCCCCATCAACATGACAGAGCCCTTTTTAATTCACCGCGCATCGTCAGTGGAATACATGGATGGTTCGATGAGCATGTCGTTCAGATGACAAAGAAGTAATCTCCGCGTCACGGTTCGCTCAGACTTCACTCTCCACAATGGACACCGTTCGGAATCAAATCTTATCGATTTCGCACCGTTCTGGAAGGGTATATGAAGCCCCAAGCTATTGCCGCTGAGCTTAACGCTGTAACGCTCGCCGCGTCTGCATTTGCCGATGCCAACCACGACCGCCCGCAAACTTTCCCTTCGAGCACGTTACCGTCCGCGACCAGCGCCGGTCCGCGTACTTTCAATGCGACGGCTCCAACCGTCCAGCCACCGCAAGGAAAAACCAAAGCGCTTTTGATGGTCTCGGCTGTCGCAACCGCTCGCGTTGCTCCCCGCTCCCGCTACGTGTCTCGCCCTCAGCCTCATCCGGGAGAGAATCGTGTTTAAGTTAATTACGTTGCTCGGCGCGGCAGCGTGCTTGGGTGGTTGCGCCATCGCATCAGGATATGGAGACGCCCAGCCATACGATTCGGCGTACGTCTATCCCTGGGGCGGCTGGGGCGGCTATCACTGGCACGGCGACCATTGGCACGGCGGACATGGCGGTGGAGGAGGACATGGCGGTCGAGGAGGACATGGCGGTGGAGGAGGACATGGTGGCGGAGGAGGACATGGTGGCGGCCGCTGACACGCTCCCCCGGTTTCGCACATTCGAGATACAGCCTCATGGCAGCCGCATTCAGGTTGCCAGGCAATCGGCTGCAATTATCGAAGGTAAGTCGAAGTCAGGCCGCGGTTGGTGCATGGCTGAAAGCGACCAGGTTGTGTGAAAACCCGATGGCAAAACAATGCGACGCGTGACCCTGACCCCTGCGGCGCGTTTGACTTCCTTCGCGGCTATCACGGCACCGACAAGAAGGGGACTCCGCTGATGCGTTATAGACGAGTTTAAGGGCTTTGTTTCAAGACCTACGGGGCTGCCGTTGCAGAATCGCTAATTGCCACACGGCAATTAGCGATTGACACCCGATTGGATCCGACAGATAATTACCGAATGGTAAATAGAAGAGCGAATAGCCGAGTGGCGATCTGAGGCGTACGCCACCCACGGTTGGCTCGATTGGAAATGAGCCTTACCGTCCGTCGAAGGAGGTAAAAATGGACCAACTGCTGTCAATGAAAGCTTTTGTGACGGTCGTGCGTTTGGAAAGCTTCACCAAGGCCGCGACGCAGCTAAGCATTTCGCCGTCGGGGCTCTCTCGCGCCATCGCCAATTTGGAAACGCACACGCGTACCAGACTGCTGAACCGCACCACGAGGCACGTGTCGCTCGCCGAGGGTGCACGCGACTACTTCACCACCTGTTCTGATCTCCTCGACCGCCTGCGCGACAGCGAGCAGCGTCTGCTGGAGGATCGTGACACACCGACCGGCGTGATACGCGTTCTTGCGCACCCGTTCGCTATCGAGGCGGGACTACCGCAAATCATAGAGAGATATCGCCGGAACAGGCCGGATGTGAACATCGTGTTGAACACGGCCGACGGCCCCGTGCGGCTCGAGCACGGCGAGCATGACGTCGCGGTATATCCGCGGCATTTGATCCAGGACGGCGGCGCGATTTGTCGACCGCTGCTGCGTTCGCAGTTCGTTCTTGCGGCCAGCAAGGCCTATCTCGATCGTGTCGGCCGCGCGCCATCCGCCCACGACCTCTCGGGACACGTGCTCGTGTCCTCCGTTATCGATGGGCACGCCCAGCCGGACCTGCGGCTGGATCTGGACGGGACGGTGATCACGCCCGTAGCGCCCGCGGTGACGATGATCGTGAGCGAGCCCGTAGCAGTTCAGTTGGCGCTGTCGGGTTTCGGCATGGCCCTGGTCCCGAGAGCTACAGTGGAACGCCACATTGCCGACGCCCGTCTGCAGTTCATTCTGCCGAACTGCAGAGTGACATACGCGCCGGCCGATCTGGACGTCGCCTTCGTCCGACGCCAGTCACTCCCGCGGCGCACGCGCGAGTTCGTCGATACCTGCGTACAGTTCTTCGAGCCGGTAGTCCGGCCGACAGTGGCTCACGGTCTGGCGGTAGCGGCCTGAACGAGCGCACCGCAGTTGCGCGTTAGATCGCGTCATAAACACCGCAGTACTTAGTTATCCTGCGCTGACTGGCGGGCATAGACGCGCCAGTCAGTGGAATCAACAATTCTGCCTTCCCCCTCTGGTTTTAGTCGCCCCGGGCACCTATCCGGCTGGCGTGTCTCGTTTTTCGAAGGACACTATTTTTGGTTTTGTCGTGCTTATGGGTTTCCTCCTGTTCCAGTTGAACCCCGAACACGACCGCCTGACCCAACCCCTTTGCTCCAGCTGCATTACCAGCCTTCGTCGCTCGTACGGGTTGGTCCGCCCCAGTGCTCCGCATCGGTACTCTCGCCTCGTGGCTTCTACCACTTGTGCTTCTCCCTTCGCATCGGACGAGTTCCCGCAGTTCCGCACAAGAGTCTGGATCAGCTTCACGCCCCTTTACGCCGGCCGCCGCCTGCCCAGTAATCAGGTTTCCGGCAGGCTTGTCCCAGGAGATCAAGCTGCCCCTGGTTTTGACGACAAGTCTCTGCATTACGACGCGTTATCGGAAGGTTCACTTTCGTTCGTCTCTCTGACCCATACCTGCCCGAGGTTTGGCCTCGTAGCTTTGTCCCAACGTTCACCGCCGCGGCTCTTTACCGCAGCAGCTTGGGGTTGTTTGGAGCCTGCGCCTGAACACCGACTCCGAGGGGCCTGCCCTCATCTCTCATGCAGCTTGTACACGGTCCGTCAGTTCACTGCGAACCTCCTTTCCGTGTGCCTGCGGCACGCGTTTGATCACCCAGCGATGTACGCTGGAATGGTCAACCTCGAAACCCCGTTCGGCCATCATCTCCAGGTGGCGTAGGCTCAGCGGGTAGGCCACAACACCGCACACACAGCAGGATCACGTCCAGCGGATAGTGCAGGCTTGAGTACCTTCGCTACGCCGGCAGGCAGGGCTTTTCTCGCAGTCGCCTTCTTCATATCACGCTTCACTTCCATAAAATGTCCGCATGGATTTTACTCCTGCACCCCTTAGTACTACAGCCATAGATTTTTTATCTATACTATTGATATTTAGGATAACCACAAAACCGAACTATGAATTCGACTGCGAATGCGCTCAGTGTTGTTGACCCTGGATGACAAGTCATGAATCAGCTCGATTCGATGCGCATTTTTTCAAAAGCCGCCGAATGCCTGAACTTCGCCGACGCAGCACGCCAACTCGGCATATCGAACGCGGTGGTGACACGGAGCGTAGCAACGCTCGAAACAAGTGCGGTTCTTTCGAAGCTCGACTGTGCCATCGCAGCCATTGAATTTTTGCTGCTGACGCGCTGGAAGGTTCCACCACTCGCCGTCGTTGTGCTTTGTACGCTCGCCGGCATCGGCGAGGCGACCTGGCACTGAGTCGATGATTCCCAGGAAGCGGGGAGTATCTGACTCAAGAAGGTAAATCGTAAACTGAACTGCAATCGGCGCAATACCGCGCCTCGATGTCAGTGGCACTTTTCGCGATACCTGATTACCTGCATGGCAGAACTCGGACGCCAACTGGGCACCATGTCCTATCGCGCTGAGCTGATTATTCCCGCAACGGTGACAGTTTGAATGTGTTCTACGACTGTCCAATAACCGAAAGGCGCAGCTAATCCTCATCTAAGAATGGCAGCATAATCTTAAGACTGCGTGCAGCATTAGCCAAGCGCGGCGTACTTTCTCCCTGCGTCAGGCGGGCTCTCTCGGTCCTGTCTAGCGGTCCATCCAGTGCGTGAACAAAGCGTCGCCCAATAACAGGGGTGCC
>NZ_JAQGMM010000450.1 GCF_028292365.1 Caballeronia sp. | reverse complement strand
GTTGGCCGCTCGCCCGTGCCTCGGTCTCAGTGATGCCGACGCGGCCGAGCGGCGGATCGATAAACAGGGATTGCGTCGAAATCACTAGTCATGGGTGTTCTCCCGTTCCAGGGATTGGTCGTATTGGCCAGTCCAAGACCCTTTCTCGCAATCGCGGAGGTGAGGTTTCGACCACCGCGATTGCGACAGCGATCGTCAGAACCGCCAGCTCACAAGGGCAGGTCCTTGCCTCCCTGCTCACTAACCATGTACTCCGCATACCAGTCCGGCCAATTCTCATCGCGTTGGCCGCCGGTCCGCTTCTCGTGCTCGCCGTGCGCGGCCCCCGCCCGCCGGAGCGCCGCCGCGAGATCTGCTGACGAGGTGAAGGTCGTGGCGTCTGTGTCCACGCGACCGGGCGCTCGGTGGGTGAGTTCCTGGAACAGCCAGCCATTGCCGTCCGGATCGCTGAACGAGGCGAACGAGCGGTAGCTGCGATGCTCGGGGTCCGGACCGCTAACCCGGACCCGTCCGAACAGATATGGTTCATCCGAGCCGGTGTACGCGCCAGCGGCGTCGTGGAACACTTCGCTGATCTCTACCCCACGTCCCAGCAGTTCCTGGCGAGCCGCCTCGACATCGGAGACGATCAGGTACAGTCCCTGGGCGGAGCCGGGTGTGGCCGCGGTGACGTTCTTGCCGAAGATGACCGAGCACCCGGAACCTGGCGGCGTGAACTGGATTACGCGGAAGTAGCCATCATCGGAGGCGTAGTCGGCGTCAAGTCTCCACCCCAGGCCGCCGTAAAAACGCTTGGCGCGATCAACGTCCGAAACAGGGATGACGACGATCTCGAGCTTCATATCCACGCCCCGCACGTCCGGGGTCTCGACTGCAGCGCTGCTCATGTGAACCTCCGATTGCTTGGGCCGCAACGCGGCCTTTGGGATTGACGACAACAACACTTGGCGAAGGGAACCGGATAGGAGACCACACTCGCCGCACCGGCGAGGATCTCATCGCAATCTCCCGCATGCGGCGTTGCCACGAAGCAGGCCCTGGTGCTCGCGGCTCTATCGCTTGGGCCCTTTCATCCATTCCGACTCCATCGCCGCATTCCGCCCCTCGTCCGCCTCGATGGAGTCCATCGTTTCGTCGACCGACGCCGTCGTTAACGAACAGATTTTTGCCAAATTTCGCGTGAAACTGCGCTCCCAGTTGCTGATTTATTTGCACTAATGCTGGCAAACCGAAATGATTGCCAGGATGCTTGGGCTTTCCGCCGGTTAATGTGAGACCAACACCACCTGCGAGCGTCGTAAAACCCGGTATATGGACTCGGTTCTGGCCGGTAGTACTTCCCCCTTTTGAGGCGACGCCGGTGATCTCAATCGTTCCTGCCGCGTCGGGGGCGGTGAAGACCACGGGTTCGTTCTGGGGGTACTTCGGCCCCAAAATAATTGAGGTGCGACTCAGCGAACCGGTCGGGCCACTGGCGTGAATGTGTCCTCCGCTATTTGGAATGCGATTCAACGAAAGCGTCATCGTCGCTCCGGCTGGGCCAGAGTAATACCAGGTAATCTGGCTGCCGGGGCGAACATCCCCAACGGGGATTGATGCAAATGCCTCGCCTGTCTGGAGCGGAAAAACATCAGCGCCGAGCTGGTCGTTTTTTGCGATGAGCATCTGGACCGGCTCTGTCGTCAAAACGTGTCGCTGGCGATTGGACGCTTCGCAGATTTAGCTTATGCCACAGATGCCTCCTTTGCTAGTTGGAGATTTTGGCCAACTATCAGCAACTGCCATTTGACCTAACGTGCAACGCGAGTCATTGCGCTGGCGCACGTTTCTCGTGACAAATCTCTTCCGGCAAGCACTGTCGGGTGACTCATACATGAAATCGTCAATCGAGACACAGGGTCCAGAATGCGCCGCTCGCGGACGAGACGAATTGAGAGTCATGAGCCGCTCGCGGACGAGACGAATTGAGAGTCGTCATCCGATCAGCGAAACATGCTTTACAAATCTGCTCGCGATTGAGCCGCAGGGGCTTGGGGCTCGATGAGATTATCTTTGTGGAGATCCAGCCACATACGGTGCCGACACGCCCCATTCTCCCGCCTACGCCTGGGCTTCGACAACCGTCAACGCGCCGTGTCCCCGTGCGCGACATCACACGGTTAACATCGCGCGTTCAACTCAATGGCCGGGCGAAGCTGAGTTCGTGCCCGTCCGGGTCCACGATATGGAAATACCGTTCGTTCCAAGGCGCATCGCGCGGCGTGAACGCCGGTGTGAACCCGGCTGCGAGCGCCTTGTGGTACATCGCATCGACGTTTGACACATAGATGATCACCCGGCCCCACCAGTTGACTGGACCACGCGTCTCCACGGTCAGGTTGAGAAACGACCCGCCCGCAGCGAATGAAGTAAACGGTTCGTTCTCGCCGCCGTGCAATAGCGGGAACCCTAGGGCCTGGTAAAAGCGCACGGCGCTCTGCATGTCGCGCGTGGAGAACGTGATGGCGCTCAAGCCTTCAATCAGCGGTTCGGTTCCGGCAGGGGGCAAGTTCATCGACAAGTGTGCTCCATAACCAATGCCGGCATTAGCCCGGATGATGATGCGAGATGAGCGGTAAGACGGATATATCCGGATGCGTGCCGTCGATAATGCTTCGCCCTATGTGCCGCGCTTCCTGCACGGCGTCGTCCACGCTCTTGAATTCGTCGTCACCGTCGGCGTGGAACGGGAGGGCTTCGCCCAGCACCCCTGCGTGCGCGCCGTGACGGCAAATAAAGCCGATGTAGACATAACGGTCGCTCACTTGCGGCGCCGCGTGTGCAGGCATCGGCTTCAACTTCAACTGGGGCAAGACGTGGATGTCGAAGCCTTCGTATTCGAAGACGAGCCATGGAGCAGCTTCATCGGACATAGCGTCCTCCCTCATATTTATTCGCGTCTGCGAATAACGTTACTCCTAGTCTTGCTTTGAATCCATCCGGGGTTTGGACGGATGTGGAAAAAGGGACGCGCCGCGCTTTGCGGCACCGTGTGGCCGGTGGTTTAGGGCGGGTGTCATCGTGCGTGTTATTTTCAGCGACGCCCGCGTCCGCGGCTCAGCTAAACGCCGCTCCCGCCCACGGTTCGCAGGCTCTTCCATTGCCCCTGCTGAACCTGGAACAGCGTATAGGGCGGTTTGATCAGGTCGCCGTATGGATCGAACGCAATCTTGCCAGTGATGCCGGTGACTGTGACCTTCGCGAGGCTGTCGGTAATCTTCTTCCGATCGAGCGAATTGGCGCTCTCAATGGCCTTTATCATCGCGAGCGCGGCGTCGTATGCAAACGGTGCATACAGTTCGACATCCTGATTGAATCGGGCCTTGTATCGCTTGCCGAAGTCCTGGGCTGCGGGCAACTTGTCGAGCGCCGGACCCGGTTCCAGATCCTGCGTGCCTTCGCCGGCAGGTCCTGCGATCTGCAGGAACGCGTTGCTCTTGAGCGCACCCGCGCCAAAGAGCTGGGTCTGCATCCCGAGCGAACGCATCTGTTTGATCAGCATTGCCCCTTGCTCATCCAGGCCGCCAAAGAAGATCACGTCGACGTTCTTGCTCTTTAACGTGGTCAGGACAGCGCGAAAGTCGACAGCTTTGTCGTTCGTGAACTCGCGGTCGACAATGTTGCCATTCGCTTCCTTTACGCCTTTCTCGAAGGCATCGGCCAAGCCCTGTCCGAACGCCGTGCGATCGTCGATGATGCCGATTCGCTTCGCCTTGATTTGCTCGACCACGAAGTGACCCGCGACCACGCCGCCAATACCATCGTGGCCCATCGTGCGGAACACGTTCTTGAAGCCTTGCTTCGTCAGTTGAGGATTGGTCGAACCCGGCGTGATCATGGCGACGTCGGCCTGATGGTAGACCGCCGATGCCGGAATGCTGCATCCCGAGTTGTAGTGACCAATCACGCCTACAACGCCATCGTCGACCAGCTTCTGAGCGGCCTGGATCGCAAAGCGCGGATCTGCCTGATCGTCCAGCACGTCCAGGACAAATTTAACCGGCTTGCCATCGACGGTTGGATTCTTCGCATTCTCTTCGTCGAGCGCAAGTTGCGCACCGTACTGCAAGTCCTTGCCCACGCGCGCGACCGGCCCCGTTAGCGGACCCGCAAAGCCGATCTTGACCACCTCCAGTTCCGCTCCGTATGAAGGCACCTGCGCGCCTATGATCCCAAGTGCAATTGCGACAACCAGGTTTCGACGTTTCATGATGTCAGTCCTCGTCTCATGGAGACTGCTGCGGTGGTTAAAAACGACTTGGGCGATAAGGGTTCAGGTCGAGCAGAGGAGTGCGGCCCGCTACGAGGTCGGCCACTACACTGCCCGTTACGCCACCTAACGTGACGCCGAGATGCTGGTGCCCAAACGCATAGACCACACGTGGAGAAGCGCTTGATCGCCCAATCACTGGCAAGCCGTCCGGCAGGCTTGGCCGGAAGCCGAGCCAGGTGCTGTCGGGTTGAGGCAGGCCGGGCAGCGCTTGTTGCGCGGAAGTGGTTATCAGGTCCAGGAGCGCCGGGTTTTTCCGCGGTCCGTAACCGCCGAGTTCGACCGTGCCGGCGGCGCGGATGCCGCCCGTCATCGGCGTCATGTAGAAGCCGCGCTCGGCCCAGCCGCAAGGGCGGGAGAGCAGACCTGAAGTGCCGGGAAAGCGCACGTGATAACCGCGCTCCGTGTCGAGCGGAACGCGATCGCCGCATTGCCGGGCAAATCGTTTCGACAATGCACCGGTGCAGACGATCACGTGTTCGGCGCCATGCGTGCGGCCGGCTTCATCGATGAGACGCACACCGTTGTGTTGCGGCTCGATGATATTGATTGCGATGCGGTCGTGCTCAAGACCTTGCGTCACCATTGACGCATGCAACGCCTGTAGAAAACCGCGTGGGTCGCTGAGAAACCAGCTGCCGTTGAACATCGTGCCGTGCGCGAAGATTGGCGCGAGATTCGGTTCGAGTTGACGGATGCCGTCGCGATCGACCGTGTCGAATTCCACGCCGAGCGAGCGGCGCAAGTCGAGCGAAGTTTGTGCCGCCTTGAACGATGCGGAGTTCGAGTAAAGGTACAGGCATTCACGCTGGCGCACGAAGCTCGCAAGCGTGCTGGTGGCCAGCATCTCCCGGTAACCTTCGAACGCACGCGACAAGATGCTCGCCAGCGCGCGGGCGCTGTGTTCGTAGCGGCTCTGCGTCGCGCTCAGCATGAAACGCGCGAGCCACGGCGCAAGTTGCGGCATGTAAGCCCAGCGAATCCGCATCGGACTTGTCGACGAAAACAAAAAGCGCGGCAGATTACGAAACACATCCGGGTTGTTGACCGGAATGCATCCATAGTTCGCGAAGGTGCCGGCATTGCCGTACGACGTCGCTTCGCCCGGGCCCTGTGGGTCGAAGAGCGCCACACGATGCCCGTCGCGGATCAGCCAGTAGGCGCACGACAAGCCGATGAAACCCGAGCCCAGAACAGCGACGTCAGCCATTATTTCTTCCAGTGCGTGAGCGCGCAAAAGGAGTGGGCGCTGGTGCCATTGCCCGCCGGCCGTGCGCGGTCTGGGCGCGTGTTGAAGGCGCTGTGTGCGTCGATGGAGGTTGATATGCCATGCGTGTCTCCTCCTGTAATACAGTTCGGGATCGTGCCGGCGGTCCGTCGACACACAAACGATGAATGCATGCTCACACAAAGTTTTTTTGTGTGCAATTATTTTGTCTTTGTGTGGACTTAGGGATTTTCCCTGACTCTGCGCGGATTTTTATGTTGCGTGTTCACGAATGCTAGTACGCTACAGGTGCTTAAAAGGCGCCTGTTATGTCAAAGCTTGCAGCCCACGGTTCAAGAAGCGTCGGATACATCGATTCAATGCGTTTTTGTATGGAGATATTGGTTGGATGAAGATCGAACAAAACCACACAAAAACGGGTGATAACCTTCAGACAAAGCGGCGCGAGGCCACCTATCTCGAGGTTTCGCGCGCGTTGGAAGAAAAGGTGCGCAACGGGCTGTATCCGCCCGGTAGCCGGTTGCCGCCGCAACGCGACCTGGCAGTGGAACTTGGCATCAATGTGTCGACCGTTTCGCGGGCATACAAGGAATTGCAGGCACGCGGACTGATCGTGGCGAGCAAGCGTCGCGGCTCGATCGTGACGGGCGGCGCGATGCCTTCAGTCCACGCCGCGTCGGCACGCGGCAAGAACGGCGAAACCGCTTTGAATGCCGTGATAGACCTGACCGTTAACCGTCCCGCCACCGGAGAATTCCTGACGCAGCTCGCGCGGACGATGGCAAGCGTTGCGCGTGATTCGCGTTTTCCGGAGACGCAGGAATATCAGCCGCCGCAAGGGCCTGACTGGGCACGCGCAGCGGGGGCGCGTTGGATGGCTGCGCCCGGATTCACACCCACGCCGGACAACGTAGTCGTTACAAGTGGTGCGCAGCACGGTTTGTATGCGGTCCTAAGCAGTCTGATGGGACACGACGGCGTGATCCTCTCGGACCAGTTAACTTACTACGGGCTGAAGGCGCTCGCGCCGGTCTTCCAGTTTGAACTCGTTGGTATTCCGAGCGATCACGAGGGTTTGCTGCCGGACCAGCTCGAAGAGGCATGCCGGCGCATGCGGGTGAAGGCGATCTTTACCGTGCCGAATCTGCAAAACCCGACCGTGGTCACCATGACCCTCGCGCGGCGCACAGCGCTGGTCGAGATCGCGCGCCGGCATCACATCGCGATTATCGAAGATGACGTTTATGGGCCGCTGGTGAGCACGCGTTTGCCGACCATCGCGAGTCTTTGTCCGGAGCTCACGTTCCATGTTGCGTCGACGTCGAAGACCCTGGCGCCGGGACTGCGTGTGGGCTACGTGCTCACACCGCCTAACGGCGCGGCGCTCGCGGCCGAGGCCGTGCGCACCACCGCGTGGATGCCCGCGCCGCTGTCAACGCTCATCACTACCCGGTGGATCGAGGATGGCACGGCCAGGATCATTCTGGATGCACAGCGCACCGAGTTGGCTGCGCGGCAGGAGCTGGCACGCGATCTCTTGCCGAAAGAACACCTGAATAGCGACCCGGCATGTATGTTCGTCTGGATGCGCGTGCCGGCGCCATGGCGCTCCGACGATTTCGCGGCGAATGCGCTCGCTCGCGGTGTCAATGTCATGCCTGCATCGGCGTTCGCTGTGGACCGCTCGACAATCGAGCATGGCGTGCGGATCAACCTTGCGTGCGCAACGTCGCGTGAGCAGCTGGCGGGTGCGTTGCAGATTATTGCGCAAACGCTGCGCGACCGGCCGCGAGCTTTGTTCGGCACGATCTGACGGCGCTAGGTTCGCGTGGCGGGCACGAAGTGCATGCTCCGCGCGCTCAGATGCCGGACGCTCGCTTCGCCGAGTCCGCTTTGCCGGTGGTGGCCTTGCTTATATTCCGGAAGATCTGTCGCAGCCGTATGTTGCCGATGGACGACTCAAGCCGGTGCTCAAGGACTGGTGTCCGGTCTTTCCGGGCTATCACCTTTACTACCCAAGCCGTCGCCAGTCTTCGCGAGCCCTGGCTGTGCTGGTTGAAGCGTTGCGCTACAGGTCTTGGCAGGACGATGTGAGCGGCAGGTGGCGAATTTCAACTCGTGCTATTTTGGAGTAAGGAACTTTTAAAAGGACAGGGCAATTGCCATGAATAAAATCGACCTCTCCAACGTATACCGAGGCTACATTGCGTGCCTGAACAAGCAGGACTGGCCGCAACTGGGACAGTTTGTTCATGACGACGTGTACTACAACGACCAGCGGATTGGTTTATCAGGTTATCGCGCGATGCTGGAGAGAGACTTTAGTGAAATTCCCGACCTGCATTTCAACATTCATCTGCTGATTTCCGATTCGTCTTGTGTCGCGAGCCGGTTGGAATTCATCTGTACCCCGAAGGGAAATTTCCTTGGCCTCCCGGTGAACGGAAAGAAGGTTTCCTTCACAGAAAATGTGTTCTATCAATTTCGGGAAGGAAAGATCGAGCAAGTATGGTCAGTGATAGATAAGGCGGCTATTGAAGCTCAGCTTTAGCGCGATAGATTACCGAAGGCGACAGGCTTCCGTAATTCGACGCCCCCCGTACATTGCTATAGATCAACTAGTGTGCTGTTCCGTTGTTAACTGAACTATGTTTGCGTAGGATGTTGGTATCAACGGAACTGGAGATACCAACATGCCAATGGGACGACCGAAGGTGGAGTTGACGTTGAGCGAAGCCGAACAAT
>NZ_JAQGMM010000440.1 GCF_028292365.1 Caballeronia sp. | reverse complement strand
GCATCTCCGCCGCGGACCGCTCGCGCACCATTCAGGCAGCGGTTGCGCACGACGCGAAAGCCGAGCATATCGTCCAGCCCGGTCATGTATTCCCGATCATGGCGCAACCGGGCGGCGTGCTGGTCCGCGCCGGGCATACGGAAGCGGGTTGCGACCTGACGGCAATGGCCGGCCTGACGCCGGCGTCGGTGATCTGCGAAGTGATCCGCGATGACGGCGAAATGGCTCGGCTGCCCGACCTGATCGAATTTGCCGAATTGCACGGTATTCGTATCGGCACGATCGCGGACCTGATTCACTACCGCTCACGCACGGAATCAATCATCGAGCGGGTCGCCGAACGCACCATGCAAACGGCGCATGGCGCGTTTCGCGCGGTGCTGTATCGCGATCAGCCGAGCGGTTCGCCGCATATTGCGCTGGTGCGCGGCCAGCCGTCGCCGGATAGGGAAACGCCGGTGCGCGTGCATGAACCGCTGTCGGTGCTGGATTTGCTCGAAGTGGACTCGTCCACGCACTCCTGGACCCTCGACGCCGCGATGAAGGAAATCGCGGCCCGCGACCTGGGCGCCATTGTGCTGCTCAATTGCGGCGACACGAAAGAGCATCTAGTCGATGTATTCCAGGCATTCGAGCGCGAGGACAAAGCGGCCGAACTGAAACGCCGCCCAATCGATTTCAAGACTTACGGCATCGGTGCGCAGATCTTGCGCGAACTGGGCGTGGGCAAGATGCAGGTGCTGTCGAATCCTCGCAAGCTCGGCAGCATGTCAGGTTACGGTCTCGAAGTAACCGGGTTCATCCCCATGCCGGGCTGCCCCGCCACGAGCCCGGCGGATTCGGCCGACCCTGCTTCCATCGCCCATTTACGCTCGGTCTAGCCGACCGCGTCTGACCAGCGCCAACCAACACACTGCATCACACTGAAAACGGATAAATAATGGAAATCGGACAATACCAACCGAACCTCGACGGCGACGGACTGCGCATCGGGATCGTGCAATCGCGTTTCAATGAACCGGTCTGCAATGGCCTCGTGGACGCGTGCACGGAAGAACTCGAACGCCTCGGCGTGATTGGTGAAGACGTGTTGCTCGTCACCGTGCCGGGCGCACTCGAAATTCCGTTGGCGCTGCAAAAGCTGGCTGAATCGGGTCAGTTCGATGCATTGATCGCTCTCGGCGCAGTGATTCGCGGCGAAACGTACCACTTCGAGCTGGTATCGAATGAAAGCGGCGCGGGCATTTCCCGTATCGCGCTCGACTTCGGCACGCCGGTCGCGAATGCAGTCCTGACGACCGAAAACGACGAGCAAGCCGTTGCCCGCATGACGGAGAAAGGCCGTGACGCAGCACGCGTGGCGGTGGAAATGGCGAACTTGTCGGTTGCGCTGGAACAACTCGGCGGCGACGACGAAGACGAAGACGACGAGGACCGTGCATGAAAAGCGCTCGACGACGCTCGCGCGAACTCGCGACACAAGGGCTTTACCAATGGTTGCTGTCGGGCGCGCCCGGCGGCGAGATCGACGCGCAGTTGCGCGGCGCGCAGGGCTTCGACAAAGCCGACCAGGAACATCTGGACGCGATCCTGCATGGCGTGATCAAGGAAGCGGACACCATTTCCGCCGAATTGCAGCCGTGCCTCGACCGTCCGCTCGAACAGCTTTCGCCGGTCGAACGCGCGGTGCTGATGGTCGCTGCGTTCGAGTTCAAGCATCATCTGGACATTCCGTATCGCGTGGTGATCAACGAAGCGATCGAACTGACGAAGACGTTCGGCGGCTCCGACGGCCACAAGTATGTGAACGGCGTGCTGGATAAGCTCGCCGTCCAGTTGCGGCCGACGGAAGCGCAAGGCCGCGGGCAGCGTAGCTGAACGAACGGTTTTTCCAATCCATGAACTTTGCAAAAGAACCGTTGAACGCAGCTATCCGATACGCCGCTCGCGTTGACGCCATCGAGCCGTTCTATGTCATGGAACTGGCGAAAGAAGCGCAGGCGCTCGAACGCGCGGGGCGCAGCATCATTCACATGGGTATCGGTGAACCGGATTTCACGGCGCCGGAACCGGTGATCGCGGCCGCCACCGACGCCTTGCGTCGCGGCGTCACGCAATACACGAATGCGCTTGGCCTGGCTTCGTTGCGCGAGGCAATTTCCGGTCACTATCGCGACACGTTCGGGCTCAGTATTGATCCAGCGCGCATCGTGGTGACAGCGGGTGCGTCTGCGGCATTGTTGCTGGCGTGCACTGCACTGGTTGATCGCGACGACGAAGTGCTGATGCCCGACCCGTGCTACCCGTGCAATCGCCATTTCGTGGCTGCCACCGAAGGCCGTCCGGTGCTGATCCCGAGCGGTCCGGCCGAGCGGTTCCAGTTGACGGCCGCTCAGGTCGAAGCGCATTGGACATCTGCCACGCGCGGCGTCCTGCTCGCGTCGCCGTCCAATCCGACCGGCACGTCCATTGAACCGGACGAACTGGCGAAAATTGTCGACGTAGTACGCACGCACGGCGGTTTTACTATCGTCGATGAGATTTATCAGGGCTTGAGCTACGACGCAAAGCCCGTATCAGCGCTTTCGTTAGGCGATGACGTAGTCACGGTGAACAGCTTTTCGAAGTACTTCAACATGACCGGCTGGCGGCTCGGCTGGCTCGTGGTGCCGCCAGCGATGGTCGCCACCATGGAGAAGCTCTCGCAGAACCTGTTCATCTGCGCGTCGGCGCTCGCGCAGCACGCGGCGCTGGCGTGTTTTGAGCCGGCCACGCTCGCCATTTACGAATCGCGACGCCTGGAATTCGGGCGCAGACGAGATTTCATCGTGCCGGCGTTGCGTTCGCTTGGTTTTGAAGTGCCCGTTGTGCCGGACGGCGCGTTCTACGTTTATGCAGATACCCGTCACGTCGCGCATCCTGCTGCCGGCGACAGCAACGCGTTGACACGTTCCATGCTGCATGATGCAGGTGTTGTGCTGGTACCCGGCACCGATTTCGGCTTTCATGCGCCGCAGGACTATATCCGGCTGTCTTATGCGACGGCATACTCGCAGCTTGAAGAGGCCGTGCAACGGCTGGGGACGCTGTTTCGGGTCTGAATCCCGGATTCGAGGCGCTCCCGAACGTTCAGCGATTCCTCAGGGAAGCAGAAGCAGAAAAGCCGTTCCAACGCGAGTTGGAACGGCTTTTTTGTGCTTTTTTGTCTTATCCAGCTCAGATTCACAGCCCGGGAGCCCTGCTTCTGCTTGCCGCTAGCCTGCCTTTAAGCGCCGAACTCCGTCGTCGCAACATGCTTCGCCTGCGCGTCTGCGTCGTCGGTATCGTTGCGGTCGCTGGCTTGCGGCGCTGATGACTTGGCCGGCGCCGTGATTGCCGGAGCACCGGCAAGCGTCACGTGCACGCGTTTTTCGCTTGTTCCCGAATTTGAAGGCGAAGCCGACGCCACCACTTGCTTGGGCGCGGGCTGCGCCGGCGCGGGCGGCGTGATGATCGGCACATTGCGGCCACGCGCTACATCGCGCAGACGTGAACGTTCAGCCAACACCTTCGCGCCGTATCCGCCGTCGTCCTGCGCCGTCGAACCTACGTAGAAACGCAAGCCACCCGCCACCGAACCACCGCGCGCGATGCAATCCTTCAGCACCAGCGCGCCGACCTTGATGTTCGCGAGCGGCTCAAGCGCCGCGTGCGAGCCACCGAAGTACTGGAATTTGTCGGAGTGAACCTTCGACATCACCTGCATCAACCCTTGCGCACCCACACCGCTTTCAGCATACGGATTGAAACCCGATTCGATCGCCATGACGGACAGCAGCAACAAAGGATCGAGGCCAACCTCACGGCCGGTATCGAAGGCCGCTTTCACGAGCTCGCTGACCGGCTCTTGCGCCACGTGGTAACGCCGCGCAATGAAATTCGCCACCAGGTTCTGTTCACGATCCGACACGAGCACGCGATCGTCGCGGGCATCGGCGACAACCCGCTGCGATGAAATCGCGCTGGCGAGCGTCGAAACAGTCGGCAACGTGCGGGGATCGAGCCCGTTTGGCGACACGGCGAGACTTAGGCCGCCGGTGAGCTTACGGGTGCTGTCGTCGTCGGTGGCTGCGGCGCCGAGCGAGGTGGTCTCGGCGGTACCGTTACGCAGTTCCTCTTCGCGCTGATGACCGAGCGCGAACGGGGGGAAAGGTTGTCCGGAGAGCAACCGGGCTGGACCGGCTTGTACCGCGGCCGAGACGAGGGGCATCAGTTTGGCGGCGAAGGAGCCGCGCCAGGCTGGAAGCAGCCAAAGTGCCAGCGCGGTCACTACAGCAGCACAACCGACCAGGCTAAAAACTGTAAGACTCATGTGTTTGGCGCGACGCAGCATAGCGCGTAGATGAAGCGCCAGGCGAGCGTCGGGACGCCACGACAACCAAGCATTCATTGGATGGATCTCCCAAATTGCATGATTTCCGCAGATGAAAACCCGAAAAAATGGGCCACCACGCAGAAATCGACACCGCCAGCCCTGGGTTAGCCACGAGCGGTATCGGGAAAACGGCACAGACCGTTGGGGAAACCTGACCGGAACATTACGTTTTCCGGGTGCGCGCAGCACGAAGGACATGCCGGGGCGCGCACACAGGTCGCCACGCGAAAAACCGGCGAAGAAGAGCGCCGGCAAGAAAACCAAAGCCTTGATTCACCGTACTAATCCGGCGCAGGCGACGCGTCGCGTCATTTCAAAAGACCTGAGGCAGTGGTAAAAAGTTTCAATTGGTGTTGTCAATGCCAAAGGATTTTAGCAGGCTCAAATGATCCGTCAATGCTGATAAATGTAAAAGCTATTACTTTTGGTAATTATGAACGGTGTTCAGGACGGCTAGAGCGGCCTGCCAAGCCACTTTCCGGCGGAAACGCCGGAATTGTGCCGTTGCGTGCTCTGACGTACCGACATCAACACAGGTAAAATCGACAATCGCCCGCGCGCGAAAGTTCCTCACAAGGGGGCTTGAGCCGCACCATCAGCCTCTGCCGCCCTCGCGCAGACCACGCTTTCCGCAGGCCCCTTTTCTTTAGCCGATGAAATACAAAGACCTGCGCGACTTCACCGCCCGCCTCGAAACACTCGGCGAATTGCGCCGCATCAACCAGCCGGTTTCGCCCGTCCTTGAAATGACCGAACTATCGGATCGCGTGCTGCGTTCCGGTGGTCCGGCTTTGCTATTCCAGGCACCGACGGGACACACCATGCCCGTGCTGGCCAACCTGTTTGGTACGCCTCGGCGGGTGGCGCTCGGCATGGGTATCGAAACGGAAGCGCAGGAGACGGCCGATCCCAGCCTTCTCAGCGATAAAGCCGCGCTCGAGTCGTTGCGCGACGTGGGCCGGTTGTTGTCGGCGCTCAAGGAACCCGAGCCGCCGAAGGGCCTGAAGGACGCGGGCAAGTTGCTGTCGCTGGCGAAAGCCGTCTGGGACATGGCGCCGAAAACGGTCAGCTCGCCGCCCTGCCAGGAGATCGTGTGGGAAGGACGAGACGTTGATCTGGCGCGCCTGCCCATTCAGACGTGCTGGCCGGGCGACGCCGGTCCACTCATCACGTGGGGGCTTACGGTCACGCGCGGCCCGAACAAGACGCGGCAAAACCTTGGCATCTATCGGCAGCAGCTGATCGGGCGCAACAAATTGATCATGCGCTGGCTCGCGCACCGGGGCGGCGCGCTGGATTTCCGCGAGTTTGCGCTCGCTAATCCTGGCAAGCCTTATCCTGTGGCGGTCGTGCTCGGCGCGGATCCGGCCACCATTCTCGGCGCCGTGACGCCGGTGCCAGACTCACTTTCCGAATATCAATTTGCGGGGTTGTTGCGCGGCGCGAAAACCGAGCTGGCGAAATGTCTCACGCCCGGTGTGGATACGTTGCAGGTGCCTGCGCGTGCGGAGATCGTGCTCGAAGGCTTCATTTATCCGCAGGAAGGTCCTGTTCCGCCGTTGCCCGCCGGCGCGCCGCCGCGACCCACGAATAGCGCGTCTTCGAAGTACGAACATGCGCTCGAAGGTCCGTACGGTGACCACACTGGTTACTACAACGAACAAGAGTGGTTCCCGGTCTTCACAGTCGAGAAGATCACCATGCGCCGCGACGCGCTCTATCACTCGACCTATACAGGCAAACCGCCTGATGAACCGGCTGTGCTCGGCGTCGCGCTCAACGAAGTATTCGTGCCGTTGCTGCAAAAGCAGTTCACCGAAATCACCGACTTCTACCTGCCGCCCGAAGGCTGCAGTTATCGAATGGCGATCGTCCAGATCAAGAAGAGTTACCCGGGCCACGCGAAGCGCGTGATGTTCGGCGTCTGGAGCTTCCTGCGGCAGTTCATGTATACGAAGTTTATCGTGGTGGTGGATGACGACGTGAACATCCGCGACTGGAAGGAAGTGATCTGGGCAATCACCACGCGTATCGATCCATCGCGCGATACGGTATTGGTCGATAACACCCCGATCGACTATCTGGATTTCGCGTCGCCGAAGGCGGGGTTGGGATCGAAGATGGGGCTCGACGCCACCAACAAATGGCCGGGCGAAACCGACCGCGAATGGGGTCGGCCGATCACGATGGATGATGCCGTGAAACGGCGCGTCGACGCGTTGTGGGACGAGATCGGTTTTTCCGGAGGAAAGCGCTCATGAATGTTGCTGCGACGGTTTATCGCGGGGATCTGGTTGAGAACACGCATGCCGCGCATGTGGCGGTCGTCGACGCCGAAGGCCGGTTGATCTACGCGTTCGGCGATCCGTCGCGTATGACGCTTGCGCGCTCGGCGGCGAAACCGGCGCAAGCGCTCGCGGTGCTGGAAACGGGAGCGCTGGACCGCTTCGGTTTCGACGACGCCGATCTCGCTCTGATGTGTGCATCGCATAACAGCGAGCCGCGCCACATCGAGCGCACACGCGCCATGCTCGCGAAGGCGCACGTCACCGAAGCCGATCTTCGATGCGGTGGCCATGCGCCTTTGTCGGACGCAGTCTGGAAAGAGTGGATCAGGCGTGACTTCACGCCAACCGGCGTATGCAGCAATTGCTCGGGCAAACATGCGGGCATGCTGGCGGGTGCGCAAGCGCTAGGCGCGGCTGTTCGCGACTATCACCTGCCTGACCATCCGCTGCAGGTTCGGGTGAAACGCACCGTTGCCGAGCTCTGCGATCTGCCGCACGACGGCGTGCAATGGGCTATTGATGGCTGCAATTTGCCTACGCCAGCGTTCCCCCTGCATCGGCTCGCCCGGCTGTTCATGAAGATGGCGGACGCGAGTGCCGGAGCTGAAAGCACGCCGCGCACGAATGCCCTCGCCCGGATCTATCGCGCGATGACGACATACCCGGAACTCGTCGCGGGCGACGGCCGATTCTGTACCGCGTTGATGCAAGCCTTCGGAGGCGATCTGGTCGGCAAAGTAGGCGCCGATGCAAGTTATGCGATCGGTGTGCGTGGTACAGGTACGCGTGGGTCGCTGGGCATCGCGGTCAAGGTGGAAGATGGGAACACGGCTGTGCTTTACGCAATCGTCACGCATGTGCTGGCGCAACTCGACATCGGCCACGAAACGCAGCGTGCACGACTCGCCGCCTACGGAAACCCGCCGATGCGCAACACGATGGGTATCGAGACGGGACGGCTGGTGGTGTCGGTGCCGCTCGAACGCGTTTAGTTGGCTTGATTAGTACAGAAACACCGACAGAGACGCGGGCATTCGACCGGTTACCCCACACGCAGCAGCAAGATGAAAACGCGAAGCCGGAGAATGAAAACGCGAAGCCGGACAACCGGCTTCGTTCAATATAAAAAGATTGAGAAGGAAAGTCGGGATGCACGTGTTGCCATTGCTGTCCGATGGATTTTTTCTGTCGTTGTCCCTGTGTCTGGATATTGGTATCGCAAACGTCGCGATCATCTCACTGACCCTTTCCCACGGCTTCAAGCCGGGCATGATGATCGGCCTTGGCACCTGTTTCGGCGATCTCGTCTACGCGGCGCTCGCACTCGCGGGTATGGCTGCACTACTTCAGTTCGATACCGTGCGCTGGGTCGTATGGATAGGCGGCGCAATCGTGCTGCTCTTCCTGACCTTCAAAATGGCACGCGAAGCGCTCTTTCCTGCATCAGCGCCGCCGGTTGCGGGCGAACCGGATCTTGTGCCTACACCACGGCCCTCTCACCTGCGCAGCTTCATGCGTGGCACCTTGCTAGCGGTGTCTTCACCCAGCGCCATCCTCTGGTTCGCCGCCGTGGGCGGTGCACTGATCGCGAAAGCCGGCGCAACCGGCCCGGCGAGCGCATCGGTGTTCCTCATTGGCTTCTTTTGCGGCGGGCTCGGCTGGACACTCTTTATCTGCTCGCTCGCCAGCCACGGTCGCAAACGCGCAGGAACGGCACTGCTGCGCGCTTGCCACGTGTTATCGGCGGTGCTGTTCGCGTACTTTGCGTACAGCGTGATCGTCAACGGTTATCACGACCTGATCCTGAAGGGCGCACAGACGTCATGACGTCAGGGCATCAAGCCAGGAATTGAGCGAGCCGCGCCAGATCGACATTGCCACCGCTGATGATCACGCCCACGCGCTTGCCCGTTACCGGCACGATCTTCTGCAGCACGGCGGCCGCAGCCAGACAGCCCGTTGGCTCGACGACCATCTTCATGCGCTGCGCGAAGAACTTCATGGTCTGCACGAGCTGGTCGTCGCTGACGGTTACGACGCGGTCCACGTAGCGCTTCAGAATAGGGAAGTTGTATTCACCAACGTGGGTGGACGCAGCGCCGTCGGCAATCGTGCGTGGCACTTCTATATGGACAATCTCGCCGCGTTCGAGCGACTGCTGCGCGTCGTTGCCTGCCTCCGGCTCCACGCCAATCACCGTGCATGACGGGCTCAACTCGGCCGCCGCCAGCGCACACCCGGCGAGCAAGCCTCCGCCACCCAGGCACACGAACAGATAATCCAGCGGCCCGGTTTCTTCGATGAGTTCTTTCGCCGACGTCCCCTGCCCCGCAATGACATGCGGATGATCGTAGGGCGGAATCAGCGTCATGCCTCGCTCTTGCGCGAGCCTCGCACCAATTTCCTCGCGATTCTCGGTGTACCGGTCGTACGTAATCACTTCGCCGCCGTAACTCCGCGTGGCCTCCATCTTCGCGGCCGGCGCGTCCTCCGGCATGATGATGGTTGCCTTGATGCCGGCAATACGAGCCGACAACGCGATTGCCTGCGCGTGATTCCCTGATGAATAAGTCAGGACGCCGGCCCGGCGCTGGGACTCGGAGAAATGCGAGATCGCGTTGAACGCGCCCCGAAATTTGAAAGCGCCCATGCGCTGGAAGTTCTCGCACTTGAAGAACAGGTTCGCGCCAGTAAGCGCGTCGGCGGTGCGGGAAGTCATCACGGGCGTGCGATGCGCAGCGCCAGCAATACGTTCTGCGGCGTCGGCGACGTCGGCGTAGGTGGGTGCGGGAAGGATTGACATCGAGACTCAAAGGCGGCGGTTGAGGAACGTCTATTGTCCCAGCATCGTAGAGCGTTTGGAAAGCTGGCCAAATAGCCAACACGGCCGGCCCCGTCCGTGCCGCGGATAATTCGGGAAACGCGGGAAACGTAATTAAATAAAGAACCCGGCATAAAAGAAACAGCGCAACCCGGCTCTACGCCAGCGCTGCGCTGTTTGCACCCAATCCACCAATGATTAGTAAGCCGGTCCGGTCATGCCCGGAATCTCAATGGCGCCAACCGCCATAACCACCGTGATAGCCGCGGTATCCGCCATGGTATCCATACCCGTAACCGCCACGATAATGACCGCGCCAGTACGGACCACCGCCGTAATACCCGCCAACCACAACGGGCGGCGGTGCATAAACCACGGGCGGTGCGGCATACACCGGGCCCGGCTGGTAATACACGGGCGGCGGCGGAGCGGCGTACACCGGATAAGCCGGCACCCCAATGCCGATACCCACCGAGACATGCGCCTGCGCGGCGCTTACAACGCCAATACCAAGCGCGGCTGCAGCCAGAATCTGGATGATCTTTTTCACTTTTATTCTCCTCACCACGGTCCGGTACACACGACCGGTTACCGCAGCGACATGTATTCAATGTAGCTAAAAACCCTGAATCCAACCTTAAGCATTTGTTGCAAATTGCAATATCTACAGTCCTAAAAGTAGGATTTGTCTGCCGAATTTCAAGCGGGCGGACAGCCGCGCCAGCCTTGGTGCAACGGCATAACGAGACGGATTAAGGGTTTGCTGAGAAGGCCGTTGCTTGGCTGCCGTTGTCCGGCACCTTATTCCGGATGTCACCAAAGTAATGATTCATTACACTTTGCTTTTAGCGCCTGAAAAAATGAAAGCCCCGCCGACCGGAAAGCGTCAAGCGGGGCATTTTCAAACGGTGCTACTTTTTTGGGCACGCGACCTCTATTCCCCCGCTCAGCCCACCTTCACGTAGGCGAATTCGCGGGTGACGCTGGGCGGCACGTACGCCCCGCTGATCCTGACCCGTGGCGTGAGACGCTTGCGCTGATCCCACCACTGACGGCGATGGGTCTGGCTGAGAAAACGCAGGTGTTTCCGATACGCAAAAATACTCATGGCGACCCCCAAACGTTGCAAAACAAGCACTGGCGCACATCGGCCAAATGACCAACCCTGACTGTCCAGGCCCGATACACAAGCTTGCTCGAGCCTCGCAAAACCCTTGGCGGCGGCACCCTGCGCCATTTTTTATGGCACCAACGCCGTTGCGCGATACTTCATTTTGCGCCGCGAACGCGAACCGCGCATCGCAACGAATCTTATGGAGCAACAACCATGCCTTTTTCAACGATGCCCCGTTTGGGCTTCGTCGGCGCTGGCCGTCTCGCGCGCTGCCTGGCGGCCGTCTGGTCCCGCGCGGGTTATCCAATCACCGCGATAGCCAGCCGATCGGCAGCATCGGCACGTGAATTCGCCGGCGAATTGCCGGAATGTCTAGTCGCCGACGACGCCAGCGCGGTTGCGCAGCACGCCGACATCCTATTTTTAACCGTTCCCGACGACGCCATTGGTGCGACGGCGAACGCTTTGCGGCTGGATCATACCCACGGCGGCGCAAAGGCGGTCGTGCATTGCAGCGGCGCCACGCCCGTCGATGTCCTCGCCACGGCTCAAGCGCAGGGCGCGGACATTGGCGGATTCCATCCGTTGTTCCTGTTTGGCGGCCTGCCGAGCGACCGGACGCGCATTGCCGGTTGTTCCGTCACGATCGAAGCTAGCCGGCCCTTGCACGACACGCTGACCGCGTTGGTCCAGGCGCTCGGCTGTCATCCGCTGTCCATCCCGCCGGGCGGTCGCCTGCTTTACCACGCCGCCGCGCAGTACGCGGCAAGCTTTGCGCTGTGCTCGCTGTCGGAGATGGTCACGCTCTGGAAAGAGTTAGGGTTTGCCGAGGACGAGGCATTGCGCGCAGTCCTGCCGATGCTCGCCGGCACTATCGAAACCGCGCGTGAAAAAGGTTTGCCGGGTGCCCTTGCCGGCCCGGTGTCGCGCGGCGACGCGAGCATTGTGATCAAGCAACTGGCGCTGTTGCAAGACCTCGGCGGCGATCACGCCGCGCTCTATGCACTGCTCTCGCGGCGCGCGGTCGCACTGGCGAAACGGCGTGCGTCGCCACCGCCCGTGGAAGCACTGGACGCGATGTCACACGCTATCGAACTCGTGTTGAACGCGACCGGGCCGAGCGACGATTGATTGCCTGGATCCGGCCAGCATGACTGGCCGTATGGGGGCACCCGTACGCCGGTGTACGCCAAGCGGCACAAGGCGTCACCAAGCCATGCTATCGTGATGCCCGGCGCGTCAGTGTGGCAAAGCCGCCGAGGGGTTCGGGCGCGGCAGGAAGTGAGTAGAAAACGAACAACATGCGCTCCAACCCGCGGTTTGGAGCGTGGTTCAGAACCCGGACCGTGCGTTGATCCAGGTGAAGTTCCGGCTTCGGCCGCCACCTTCGACGCCAACCCATTCCAGCTACGAGAACGAACAATGATCAAGGTGAGCTTTTTTTATCCGTATCGCGAGAATGCGCCCTTCGACATCGACTACTACTGCACGAGCCATATGCCGTGGGTGGCAGGCTTGCTGGGCAGTGCATTGAAAGGCTGGTCGGCTGATGCAGGTCTTGCGGGCGGGGCACCGGGTTCAACGCCTACGTATATTGCAGCGGGCCACCTGCTGTTCGATTCCGTCGATGCCTTCTCGGCCGCGGTCTCGCCCCATGCGAAGGCCTTCTCCGCGGACATCGAGAACTACTACCCGGACGGCGTTGCGCCGGTCGTGCAGATCAGCGACGTTCGCGCCGCTAGCTGACCGACCGTAGCTGATCTGTTTGATGAAGCCGGGCGGTTGTCCGTCGCGGCTTTGCTTGCCCTCGTATCACCTCGCGCGGCCATGAGCGCTGCGCTTTTGCCTTGAAAAGGATTTGAGATGTTCGGCGAGATCGCCCGTTTTCTACTCAACACAATCTTCACGCTGTTCGGCGCTGCGCTGCTGCTGCGCGCCTGGATGCAGGTCGTCCGCATGCCGCCGTACAACCCGGTGTCCAACGCCGTGATGCAAGCCACGAACTGGCTCGTCTTGCCGTTGCGCAAGATCCTGCCGGCGGCAAAGACCATCGACTGGGCGAGTATTGTCGCGGCGTTCCTTGCTGCGGTGGTATTCGTGATCCTGTTGGTCCTGCTCGCCGGCGTCGACCCCGCCGGACTCGTGCCCATGCTGCCCACGCTGTTGCTGGTCGCGGTGATCACCGTCATCAAATGGGCGCTGAACCTCATCATCTGGATGACGATCCTGATGGCGTTGCTGTCTTGGCTGAATCCGCAATCCCCGGCCATGCCGCTGCTGTACCAACTCACGGCACCGTTTCTCGAACCGCTGCGGCGCGTGTTGCCGCGCATGGGCGGTATCGATTTGTCGCCTATCCTGCTGTTCGTGATCGTTCAGGTACTGCTGATGGTCGTGACTCGGCTGGCCGTGACCTTGACCATGTTCGGGGTGTGATTTCGGAGTGAAGCATCCGTCGATCCGGGTAAAGTTGCGGTAGACGGGGTATTCCGCGTAAAATCGCGGTCTCTGCGGGCGTCGTATAATGGCAATACCCTAGCTTCCCAAGCTAGAGCCGTGGGTTCGATTCCCATCGCCCGCTCCAGTTTTCGTTCACAAAAAGCCGCCTTCGAAAAGGCGGCTTTTTGATTTACAGCAGCGCCAGGTTTGCCTCGCGTTGGTTTGCCGCAAACTTCGCTCAACTCCAGAACCCGTGTCCTTTCCGATGATCCACGATCCCACTCCCGACCCAGACGAGACCAACGAAAGCGACAAAATCGACGAAAGCGCCGAAGCCAAAGACAGTGCGGACGCAGCCGGCACGCTTCGCCATCGGCGGATTCGCAGCTTCGTCACGCGTGCGGGACGGGTATCCACAGGACAACGTCGCGCACTCGATGAATTCGGTCCGCGTTTTGTCGTGCCCTACACGCCGCAGCCGCTCGACTGGGACGCCGCGTTCGGACGCCATGCGCCACGGGTGCTGGAGATCGGCTTCGGTATGGGCGGGACGACGGCGGAAATCGCGTCGGCGCGAGCCGCCGACGACTTTCTCGGAATCGAGGTTCATGAACCGGGCGTGGGCGCGTTGCTCAAACTGATCGGTGAACAGGAGCTGACCAACATTCGCGTTGTCCAGCACGACGCCGTGGAAGTGCTCGAACACATGATCGCGGCGGACAGCCTCGATGGCGTTCATATCTATTTCCCCGATCCATGGCACAAGGCGCGTCACCATAAACGCCGGCTGATCCAGCCGAAGTTCGTTGCGCTGCTGGTGTCGCGACTCAAGCCGGGCGGGTATATCCATCTCGCCACTGACTGGCAGAACTATGCCGAACAGATGCTCGAGGTATTGTCCGCGGAACCGGCGCTGGAAAATACAGCCGGCTCGGATTACGCACCACGTCCCGACTATCGGCCTGTGACCAAGTTCGAGCGACGCGGATTAAAGCTAGGCCACGGCGTGTGGGATCTCGTGTTCAAGCGCCGCTGAACGACAACGGAATAGTCCATTAGCAAAAACCAAAACAGGCCGTTCCAACTCACGTTGGAACGGCCTGTTTGATATGTGCTTGCGGACTTTTAGGCCGGTCCCAAAGGGCACGGCAGCATCGAAATCAATCCGCCCAACTCAACCCGCCGCTATATCCCACGATCAGGATCAGCAGCCCGAAGCCGATCCGATACCACGCGAACGCCGTGAAATCGTGCGTGGCGACGTAACGCAGCAGCCATCGAATACATATAAATGCGCTGACAAACGCGGCCAGCAGCCCGACGATAAACAAGCCCAGCGAATCGACGGACAGCGTGCGCCACTCCTTCGCAAGCTCGTAAAGCGTGGCGCCGAAAATAATCGGAATAGCGAGGAAGAAGGAAAACTCGGTAGCAACTTTACGTTCCAGCCCGAATAACATTCCGCCGATAATCGTCGACCCCGAGCGTGACGTGCCGGGAATCAGCGCGAAGCATTGAGCGAGGCCGACTTTGAAGGCATCGGCGTAAGAGAGATCGTCCACGGACGTTACCCGTGACGCGACATTGCGCTCGCGATGCCGCGCTTCCGCCCACAGGATCACGACACCGCCCACGATCAGCGCTACGGACACCGGCACCGGCGCGAACAATACGGCTTTGATGTGCTTTTCGAACAGCAGGCCGAGCACAATCGCTGGAACGGTCGCGATGATCACGTTCAGCGCGAACCGGCGCGCCTTGGGCTGGGTGGGCAAGCCGACGACGACCGAGCCGATCTTGCGCCGGTATTCCCAGACAATCGCGAGAATCGCACCGAACTGGATCACGACGTCGAAGGTCTTGGCTTGGGCGTTCGTGAAATTCAGCAGACTGCCGGCAACTATCAGGTGCCCCGTACTCGATACCGGCAAAAACTCGGTCAAACCCTCCACCACACCCAGAATCAGCGCTTTGCAAAACAGAATCCAGTCCATCGCTCCGCCCTTTTGGCATAGTCTGGCCGTCGCCAGCCAATCGTTCGGGCACGCGCGTCCTGGATTGCGCCGGGAAAACTACTACTTCTCGACGATCTGCACGCGTATGCCGTTTGTAAGGACGGTGATTGTACCGGGTTCGTAGTTAACACCGGCAAACTGTAATTGTTCTGGCTTGAATGTGTAGATTGGGTAACGGTCCAGGAACTGCGTCGCCATGACCGCGCCGACCGCGTTGATCTGCTGGGTGTATTGGGCCGCATCGCCGGAAACCTGGACGCCGTCGACGGTTGGCGACATCAGGATGACCGAGTGACTCGGGGCATCGTAAGTAAGCTGACTGGAAAGAGTAAACACGCCGGTGACCGGATTCGGCATGAACGGCGTGGCAAGCCGCGCGTCCAGCCGAATGGTTACCCGGTTTCGATCGGGCGCGAGGCCAACTAGCGGATTGCTCAGTGTGACATCGAAGATCTGGGAGGCCGTGCGCTGGAATGGAAACTTGCGCTGCACCGCGTCCTGGACCTGTGCCTGACTGAACGTGTAGTGGTCGGGGATGAACGGAAATATCGCGGCGGAGCATCCCTGGGTTCCCAGCGCCACCGCACCCGCGCCGCCGAGGGCAACGAGCAGGAACCGGCGCCGCTTCGGCGCAACGGCTTGATTCATGCGAAATTCTCCAGTGACTTGAATTTGAACCTGAATATGAAACTGAGCGTTCGACCGGCTAAGCGCGCTCAGGTTGCGTATCAGGTTGCGT
>NZ_JAQGMM010000401.1 GCF_028292365.1 Caballeronia sp. | reverse complement strand
ATCTTCGCGTCGATCGCGGCCTTGTCGCTCGCCGTGCTCTTCAGCGCTTCTTCAAGATCCTTCAACGCCGCTTCGATCTTTTCCTTCTCAGCCGCTTCAACCTTGTCGCCGTATTCAGCCACGGCCTTCTTCGTGCTGTGCACCAGCGCGTCGCCCTGATTGCGCGAATCGGCCAGTTCACGCAGACGGTGATCTTCGTCGGCGTTCGCTTCGGCGTCCTTCACCATCTTGTCGATCTCAGCGTCCGACAGACCCGAGTTCGCCTTGATCACAATACGGTTTTCCTTGCCGGTTGCCTTGTCCTTCGCGCCCACGTGCAAAATCCCGTTCGCGTCGATATCAAAGCTCACCTCGATCTGCGGCGTGCCGCGCGATGCAGGCGGAATGCCTTCAAGGTTGAACTCGCCCAGCAGCTTATTGCCTGCTGCCATTTCGCGCTCGCCCTGGAACACCTTGATCGTCACGGCGCTCTGGTTGTCGTCAGCGGTCGAATACACCTGTGCGTGCTTGGTCGGGATGGTCGTGTTCTTGTTGATCATCTTCGTCATCACGCCGCCGAGGGTTTCAATGCCCAGCGACAACGGCGTCACGTCCAGCAGCAACACGTCTTTCCGATCACCCGACAACACCTGGCCCTGAATCGCGGCGCCAACGGCCACGGCTTCATCCGGATTCACGTCGCGACGCGGGTCCTTGCCGAAGAA
The DNA here is from genome assembly GCF_028292365.1 of Caballeronia sp. Classification (GTDB taxonomy): domain Bacteria; phylum Pseudomonadota; class Gammaproteobacteria; order Burkholderiales; family Burkholderiaceae; genus Caballeronia. Next base: position 17,682 of record NZ_JAQGMM010000401.1, on the reverse strand, counting down.
TTCCTTAACCTTTTCCTGCACCTTCGGCATACGCGTCATACCGCCGACCAGGATGATGTCGTCGATTTCGCCGACCTTCACGCCAGCATCTTTAATAGCGATACGGCACGGTTCCATCGTGCGTTCGATCAGGTCTTCGACCAGCGACTCCAGCTTCGCACGCGTGATTTTCAGGTTCAAATGCTTCGGACCCGACGCGTCCGCCGTGATGTACGGCAGGTTGATTTCGGTCTGAGCGGCCGATGACAACTCGATCTTCGCCTTTTCAGCGGCTTCTTTCAGGCGTTGCAGCGCGAGCACGTCCTTCGACAGATCGACGCCCTGATCCTTCTTGAACTCACCGATGATGTATTCAATGATGCGCTGGTCAAAATCTTCACCACCGAGGAACGTGTCGCCGTTCGTGGAGAGCACTTCGAACTGCTTCTCGCCGTCAACGTCCGCGATTTCGATGATCGATACGTCGAACGTACCGCCGCCCAAGTCGTACACCGCGATCTTGCGGTCGCCCTTTTCGTTCTTGTCCAGACCGAACGCGAGCGCGGCTGCGGTCGGTTCGTTGATGATCCGCTTCACGTCCAGACCGGCGATACGGCCCGCGTCTTTCGTCGCCTGACGCTGGCTGTCGTTGAAGTAGGCCGGAACCGTAATGACGGCTTCCGTCACTTCTTCGCCGAGATAGTCTTCAGCGGTCTTCTTCATCTTGCGCAGCACTTCAGCGGAGATTTGCGGCGGCGCCAGTTTTTGATCGCGGGCTTCGACCCAGGCGTCGCCGTTGTCGGCGCGCACGATCTTGTAGGGCATCAGTGCGATGTCCTTTTGCACTTCTTTTTCGTCGAAACGGCGACCGATCAGCCGTTTGACCGCATACAACGTGTTCTTCGGGTTCGTGACCGACTGACGCTTCGCCGGCGCACCGACGAGAATTTCGTTGTCGTCCACATAGGCGATGATCGACGGTGTGGTGCGCGTGCCTTCCGCGTTCTCAATAACCTTGACCGTGTTGCCTTCCATGATCGCGACGCACGAGTTCGTCGTGCCCAGATCGATACCAATGATTCTGCCCATTTTTATCACTCTCCTGACTTTGATTGCAGCAGGTCCGTTTTCGCGTTTTCGACGTAGTTGACGGTCGAATCCGCTAGCCGGATGCCCAAAATTTAACCCTGTACGCCAAATAAGAGCGTTCGCATCGTTTTCAAGACCAAAAACCGACGCTTCTCCGCTTTTTTTCAGCCGATCTGAAACTTTTCCTGGTTAACCCAGCTCAAGACCAGCTCAAGCCTTCGCTTCGAGCGCCCGGATTTTCTCGCGAGCGGCGGCAACAGCGGCTTCGAACTGGCCAAGCCCATGCCAGCCAGTGGCTCTTCCCAGGCGTTTGCCCCGGAAGAAAAAGAACCACGTTGGCACGCCATGCAGCATGAAACGGCGGCCGAGATCGCGATGCTCGTAGACGTTGCTGTGAAACCATTTCAAGCCAAGCGCCCGGATCTCGTCCGGTTTTGCGAGCATCGCCTTTTTCGCGATTTCGCAGTTGAAGCACTCGAAACCCCAGAAAAACACGACGGCCAATTCATCCGCCGCCGACTCAAGGCCGGCATCGAACGTCTCGGCACTCAATTCCTGCATGTCGAAAGCAGCAAACGCGGTAGCGTCGACAGGGATATTGGCCATGACGGCAATGTCTTTTGCCGAAACGCTTATTTCGGTGCAGCGACAGTGACCAGTGCCGGACGCAGAACACGGTCCGCAATCACATAGCCCTTTTGCAGCACCGAGACAACCGTGTTCGCGTCTTGCTCGGCCGGCACCATGGAAATGGCCTGATGGCGGTGCGGATCGAACTTCTCGCCAACCGGATTCACCTCAACGACACGGCCCTTTTCAAGCGCGGCGGTCAGTTGGCGCAGCGTCAGTTCAACGCCTTCGCGAACTTTTGCCAGGTCGGTGGATGAATGCGTCAGCGCGGCTTCCAGGCTGTCGAGCACCGGCAGCAGGTTCTCGGCGAAGTTTTCGATCGCGAATTTATGCGCCTTCTGCACATCTTCTTGCGCCCGGCGCCGAACATTTTCGGTCTCGGCCTTCGCGCGCAAGAACTCTTCTTGCAACGATGCCGCCCGCGCTTGAGCCTCAGCGAGCAATGCCCCGGTTTCGTTTGCGTCGACGGTGTCCGGAGAGGACGTCCCGTCCGGCGCGCCGGTTTGCTGGATAGTTTGAGCCGCCGCGGTATCGTCGGCGGGCGTGGGGTTTTGGCTCGCGGTATTGTCTTGCGTGTTTTCCATGTCGCTTGAGATTTTGCTATGGGTGAAAACGGATGAAATCGAACGCAACGTTGCAGTCTCGACTCACCAAAAGGCTGCCGATGATAACCGCCAACTCAACGTTGCAAAAACACAACGGACTCTAACGGCGGACGGTGCAAGTAAAGCGAGGGTCATCCTACGTTCGTCCTAAGCCAGCTATCTGAGGCTCAGATGAGCGTTTTCAAGGGCTTGCACGTGCTTTCCGGGGCTGTTTCTAGGCTGCAGAAATGACCGGTTACAACCATTTTGGGCCTGTCATCAGATTCAGATTGAGCCGGTTGACTTGCTCGCCTACACTTCGAACATGTCTTCGGAAGCCCTAGTTAACCCTAATCTTACGAATGCCCGAATCCAAGTTTTTTTATCGCTAAAGCTTGTTTCAAGCCAGCTCTAGCGCCCGTTTTTCAGAGCTGTTGCGTTGTTACAGGGGGTGCCCAATGAAACTGACCTTTGCTATTGCGATCGTCGCGTTGGTACTCGTTGGCGGCACCACGACCATTTGTATGTCCGGTGCGGTCAACGACCACACTACGGAGTACGGCGGCGTCTCGGCCACCATGGAACACTTTTTCAGTCCGAGCCTGAAAGTTTGTCGATAATGCGGCGGTCGCGCTTCGTTGGGCGACCCTGCAATGCGGCTGCCGGCTCACGATACGTCTTCCTCCGCTCACTCTCCGCCACGCGTTTTTCCCGCCCGGAATCCGTTTCCGCATAAAGCGTCTGCGCAATGGGCGCCGGACCGCGCACTTCACAAATTCCCAGCACGTTCACTTGCCAAAGCACGTGTTCAATCTCGATCTCCACGAGATCGCCGACACGTACGTCCTTGGACGGCTTCACATTCGCGCCGCCAATTCGCACCCGGCCCTTCTCGACCGCGTCGCTGGCCAGCGAGCGCGTTTTGAAAAAGCGCGCTGCCCACAACCATTTGTCAATACGAAGGCGCGCGCCGGAGTCGGTTGAGATCTGGTAGTTCATTAGCTCGGTCTATGCGGCTGCGCTGAGCGTTTGCGGCGCCTGCACCGGCCAGCCCTGCAAGTGTTGCGCGACAATTTCGCCCAGCGCCTTGATCCAGGCCGGCGATGCGTTCAGGCATGGAATCCGGTGAAACTCCTTGCCGCCAGCGTGCAGGAATTCGTCGCGCACTTCAATGCCGATTTCCTCGATTGTTTCCAGACAATCCGACGTAAACCCCGGACAGAACACGTCCACTCGCTTCACGCCCGCCGCGCCGAGTTCGGCGAGCGAGGGCGCGGTATAAGGCTGCAGCCATTCTGCCCGGCCAAAACGCGACTGGAACGTCACCCGGCATTCGACCGGCGACAACCCGAGCACCGCCATCAGCAACGAGCCGGTCTGTTGACACTGATCGTGATACGGGTCGCCAAGATCCATGGTGCGCTTGGGTACGCCGTGGAAACTCAGCACCAGCCGGTCGCCGGCCGCAAAGTCCGGCTGGCCGTGATGCCGCCAATAGTCGCGCACCTGCTCGGCCAGCGCGCCAATATAGGCTGGATGGTCGGCGTATTGGCGGATAGTGCGCAGTTCCGGCTGATTGCGCACGCGCCGCAAGGCGTTGAACGCGTCATCGAACGCGGTAGCCGTGGTCGACGACGAATATTGCGGATACATGGGTACGAGCAGCACGCGCTCGGCGCCTTCCAGTTTGAGCTGATTCATCATGGCCGGAATCCCGGGCGTCCCGTAGCGCATGGCGTAGTCCACGATCACGTGATAGTCATTCACCGCGAATAGCCGCCGCAATCCCTCCACCTGCTTTTCCGTGTAGACCCGCAGCGGCGAGCCTTCGGGCAGCCATACCTGGGCATATTTCTTCGCCGACGCCCGGCCGCGAAACGGCAGGATGGCCAGCCGCAGGATGACTTGCCACGCGAGCGCCGGAATTTCCACCACACGCGGGTCCGACAAGAATTGCGCGAGGTACTTGCGCACAGCCTTCGGCGTGGGCGCGTCCGGCGTGCCGAGATTGATCAGCAGCACCGCAACGCGATGCGAAGCGGAAGGCTGCGAAGGCAACTCGAGGTCGTAGCGCATAACGGAAAGAGGCTATGAAGCCCGTGTAAGTAAGTGAAACCCATTATAGCGGCGGGTTTCGGAACGCAACATCGGCCGAACGGCCGAGTGGTGCACGGGGCTGGAGCAAGGCAAGATGGGTTGTCTGCCGGAGGGGTTCGCAGCATTTTGCGGGCCGCGCCGGCAGACAGCTTATCGGCGCTTATTGCGCTATTGCTGGCTACTGAGCGAGAGGGACAACAGGCGCGCGGTGATATCAACAATTGGAATGACGCGGTTGTAGGCCATCCGCGTGGGTCCGATCACTCCCAGCGTGCCCACAATCTTCCCGTTCACTTCATAGGGCGCGGTCACCACGCTCATTTCCTCGATCGGCACGAGATTTGACTCGCCGCCTATAAATATCTGCACGCCTTGCGCGTGGCTCGAGACATCGAGTAATTGAAGGAGACTCGTCTTTTGGTCGAACACGTCGAAAAGCTTGCGCAGCCGCGCCATGTCGGAAGAAAGGTCCGCCACTTCCAGCAGGTTGCGTTCGCCGGAAATCAGCAAGGTGTCGCCCTGATCCGTTTCGTCGACGCTCGCGGCCACTGCTGCCTGCATCAGCGAGGTCATGTCGCCGCGCAACGCGTCAATTTCCTCGCGCAGTCGGCGGCGTACTTCGTCGAAGGACAAACCGGCGAAATTCGCGTTGATATAGTTCGACGCCTCGGTGAGCTGCGACGGCGAGTAGTCCCGCTGAGTCGCCATGATGCGGTTCTGCACATCGCCTTCCGGCGTCACGATGATCAGAAGGATGCGCTTGTCGGACAGCCGCATGAATTCGATCTGCTTGAACATGTGGCTGCGGCGGGGCGTAAGAATGACGCCCGCGAACGTGGACAGGTTCGACAGCACGCTCGCGGCGGCGGCCACAATCTTCGCCGGTTCGCCGCCCTGCAGCTTGATCTTGACGGCGGAGGTCATGGCTTCGTCGTCGGTCGTTTCGACGGTGAGCATGGTGTCCACGAAGAGCCGGTAGCCGCGCGGCGTGGGAATCCGCCCCGCCGACGTATGCGGACTTACCACCAGCCCGAGGTCCTCCAGGTCCGACATGACGTTGCGGATGGTGGCCGGGCTGAGCTCAAGTCCGGAATAACGCGACAGCGTGCGGGAACCGACCGGCTGACCTTCGGCGATGTAGCGCTCGATCAGCGTCTTGAGGAGGGTCTGGGCACGTGGGTCTAGCATGGGGAAATTTTAGCTCAACGTGTAAGGAAACAGCGAGCACACCAAATTAGGGCGATGCCGGTGGACGTCATTTTGTCATTCACCCGTCATTAATTCATGATCCACACCATTCTAGCGACAATTCCCCGTCGCGCCCGGGGCTTAGCGTATACACAACCCGTAGCCGCGTCGGACGTGGCGTGCGGTTCTTTTCGACACTCACCTATGGTGTAATGCCGGCATGGAAATAGGTACCCAATTCAAGACTGTCGCGCTCGTGGGGCGCAACAATACGCCCGGCATCAGGGAGCCGCTGACGGCGCTTGCCGCATGTATTGTGAAACGCGGCTTCGACGTCGTGTTCGAAGCGGAAACGGCGCACGACGTTGGCGTGACCGACTACCCCGCGTTGACCGCGCAGGAAATTGGCGCGCGCGCGGATGTGGCGGTCGTGCTCGGCGGCGACGGCACCATGCTCGGCATCGGGCGGCAGCTCGCGCCGTATCGCACGCCGCTGATCGGCATCAACCACGGGCGGCTTGGGTTCATTACAGACATCACGCTGGCAGAAATGCATGAGCTCGTACCGCAAATGCTTGCCGGCAGTTTCGAGCGCGAAGAGCGGACCTTGCTCGAAGCGCGCATTGTCCGCGACGGCCGGCCGATCTATCACGCGCTGGCGTTCAATGACGTCGTGGTGAATCGGAGCGGCTTCTCAGGTATGGCGGAACTGCGCGTGTCGGTGGATGGGCGCTTCATGTACAACCAGCGTTCGGACGGGCTGATTGTTGCCACGCCAACGGGTTCGACCGCGTACGCGCTCTCCTCTTCCGGACCGATCCTGCACCCGCAATTGCAGGGTTTTGTACTCGTCCCCATTGCGCCGCATTCGCTGTCGAATCGTCCCATTGTTTTGCCCGACGACTCACAGGTGGATATCCAGATTATTGGCGGGCGCGACGTGAACGTGAATTTCGACATGCAGTCATTTACCGCTGTCGAATTGAACGACACCATTGAAGTGCGGCGTTCGCGCCATACGGTGCCGGTGTTGCACCCGGTTGGCTATAGCCATTACGCCACGCTGCGCAAGAAGCTGCACTGGAACGAATATCCCTCGCACGACGACGCCACGAAACTCTAAGACGCCCATGCTCCGTCATCTCTCGATTCGCGACTTCGTCATTGTCGCCGCGCTAGACCTCGAGTTCGAGCGCGGCTTCACCGTATTTTCAGGCGAAACGGGCGCCGGCAAGTCGATTCTTATCGACGCGCTCGCGCTCACGCTTGGTGCGCGCGCCGACGCCAGCATTGTGCGGGCCGGTGAAGCGCGCGCGGACATCACCGCTGAGTTTTCCACTCACGCGCAAGTCTCGCGCTGGCTGGACGATCACGCACTGGCTATTGGCGACGCCGATACGGTCATGCTGCGCCGTGTCGTTGATTCGAGCGGACGTTCGCGGGCGTTCATCAACGGTACACCGGCCACGCTGGTGCAATTGCGTGAACTCAGCGAAATGCTCGTCGACATCCACGGCCAGCACGCTCACCAATTACTGATGCGCCCGGACGCCCAGCGCGAACTCTTCGATACCCACGCGGGTCTTCTGGAGTCGGCACAAAAAGTAGCGCGGACTCACAGGGTCTGGCGCGACGCAACGCATGCGGTGGAACTCGCGCAGAATCGCGATCGCGAGCTGCAACTGGAACGCGAGCGTCTCGCATGGCAGTTGAGCGAACTCGACAAACTTGCGCCGCAGCCGGGTGAGTGGGAAGACGTGAGTGCCGAGCATCATCGGCTATCGCATTCGGCCAGTCTGATCGACGGTGTGCAGGGCGCGCTGAACGCGTTGTCCGAGTCCGACGAAGCCATGATCACGCAGCTCTCCTCGATCGTGTCGAAGCTGCGCGGTCTCGTCGATATTGATCCGGCGCTTGCCGACGTGCTGGCTTCGCTCGAGCCTGCCGAAATTCAATTGCAGGAAGCGTCGTATTCGCTCTCGCACTACGCGCAGCGGCTTGAACTCGACCCGAACCGCCTGGCGCAGGTCGAGCATCGGATGGAACAACTGCATTCGGCCGCGCGCAAATTCCGCATGCAGCCCGAAGCGTTGCCCGAGGAGCATGCGGAGCGGCGCAGACAGCTGGCGGCACTCGATGCCGCCGCCGATCTCGATGCGCTGCGTGCGGCGGTGGCCAAGGCGAAAGAGGCTTATCTGGCGGAGGCGACGGTGTTGTCGAAGGCGCGCGGGAAAGCCGCAAAGTCGCTTGGTAAAGCAGTCACCAAAGGTATGCAAGAGTTATCGATGGTCGGCGGCAGCTTTGAAGTCGCGCTCGTGCCGCTTGCGGAGGGCGGTGCGAACGGGCTTGAGCAGATCGAGTTCCGGGTCGCTGGCCATGCAGGTGTGACCTTGCGGCCGCTGGCGAAGGTCGCGTCCGGCGGTGAGCTCGCGCGGATCAGTCTGGCGTTGGCAGTGATTGCGAGCACGGCGAGCCCGACCCCCACATTGATTTTCGATGAAGTGGATACCGGGATTGGCGGCGGCGTCGCGGAAGTTGTAGGACGTTTGCTGCATCAACTCGGCCGCGACCGGCAAGTGCTATGCGTCACGCATCTGCCGCAAGTCGCGGCACGTGGTGATCACCACTTCCAGGTGGCGAAAGCCGGAGACTCAGCGGGCGGAACGCTCAGCACGGTTACACCGCTGGATAAGTCGAAGCGCGTTGAGGAAGTCGCGCGCATGCTGGGCGGCCTTGAAATCACGGCCACCACGCGCAAGCATGCGAAGGAAATGCTGGCTGCGTGAGCGGTGAATTAGCGGTGTCGGCCGCTGCCGATCGGCACCGCCGCCCCTACGCCCTTTTTTCGGCTTCATGATAGACTAAGCTAACTTAGCTAAGTCAACGAGAGAGCGCCATGCCCACCATCACCGTCAACATGCACGAGGCCAAAACCAACTTGTCGCGACTGGTCGAGAAGGCGGTGCAGGGCGAATCAGTTGTAATCGCCAAAGCGGGCAAGCCGATGGTACGGATTGTCGCTATAGACGCTCAGGCGCCAGCCAAGAAGAAGCGGATCGGCTTCCTCGCCGGCCAGGTCACCGTGCCCGATGCGCAGACGTTCAACGATCTGGGCCGTGATGAGATCGCCGCGATGTTTGGCGGTGACGAATGAAGCTGTTGCTCGATACGCATTTGCTGTTGTGGACGGCCGTCGCGAGTGCGGATGTTCGCTCGAATGGCTCGCTATCCAACGAAGCGCGAGCGTTAATCGAAGATGAGGAAAACGAACTGCTGTTCAGCGCGGCCAGCGTTTGGGAAGTGGCAATCAAGAACGGACTCGGCCGACCCGACTTCAAGGTCGACGCGCACTTGCTCCGCCGATCGCTGTTGGACAACGGCTATATCGAACTGGCCATCAGCAGCGCGCACACGGCGGCCGTCGGCAACCTGCCCGACCATCACAAAGACCCTTTTGATCGGCTGCTGATCGCGCAAGCGACATTCGAAGGCATCACCCTGTTGACCAATGACGAAACCGTCGCTGAGTACAAGGCGAGTCCGATTCGCCTGGTGAAGTAGCGAGTGTGAGCTGTAATAAATAATCCCGGCCGAAGCCGGAATAACGTTTGAATGTCCAGCCCTGCGACAAAGATCAAACAAAGCGCCTACTCCCCAAACACCCGCTTCCAAAGCCCCGTCACAGCCTCCCTCTCCGCCACCACAACTTCCGGCTCAACCCGCGCCTTCTCCATCCCGTCGAGTCTCAGCGTGTGCTGTAACTTCCGATACCGCCGATACGCAGCCGCCACCGTTTCCGCTTCTTCGGCGCTCATCAGTCCGAACCCGGCGGCCTGTCGCAACAACGAAATATTGCCTATATTCCGCACAAATTCAGCGTCTTCGCGCGCGTGCAGCAGCACCCAGTACTGCACGATGAACTCGATATCCACCATCCCGCCGCGGTCGTGCTTGAGGTCAAACAACTTGCTCCGGTTCGGATGACCGGCATCCACGCGCTCGCGCATGACAACAATCTCTTGCGCCAACGCAGCGGCATCGCGCGGCATCGTGAGAACCTGCGCGCGAATCTCCTCGAAGCGCTCGCCGATCTCGGCATCGCCAGCGCAATAACGCGCCCGCGACAACGCCTGATGCTCCCAGACCCACGCCGTGTTCGCAGCATCGCCCTCACGAATCTGATAACGCCGAAACGATTCCAGGCTCGTGACCAGCAAACCCGACTCGCCATTCGGACGCAGCCGCAAGTCGATATCGAATAACGTGCCCGCACCTGTTGCTGTCGTGAGCCACGTGATCAGCCGGCGCGCGAACGTGGCGTAGATATCGGCAGCAGACTCGTCGGGGTCGTCGTGAAGGAAGATCAAATCCAGGTCAGACGCGTAACCCAACTCCTTCCCGCCCAGCTTCCCATAAGCAATCACCGAAAAGCGCGGCACCTCGCGGTGACGCTTCGGGAACTGCGACCACACCGTTTCAATAGTGACATCGAGCACGGCATCGGCCAGCGCCGACAACAGGTCGCTCACGTGTTCAACCGTGAGCTTGCCGCTCAAATCGATCAGCAGAATGCGGAACACTTCAGCCTGATGCGCGTGCCGCAGCAAGTTCATCTGCTGCTCGGCGCCATCGGCAGCGGCAATCTGCGCGCGCAAGGATTCGCGAAATTGCGCCCAATCGAAGGGGCTCGCGATCACTTCATCGTCGAGCAATTCATCAAGAAGCTGCGGATGGCGAATCAAATAGCCCGCCGCCCAACGGGACGCACCAAGCACCGACAACACCCGTTCGAGCGCCGCCGGATATTCGGTGAGCAACGCAAGATAAGCGCCGCGGCGGCTGACCGCTTCAAGCAGGTCGAACAACCGGGCGATGGTGTCGCCGCGCCGCTCCGGCGGCTGGATTGCTTGCGCGGCTTCGAGCGCACGTTGCGCAACGATGTCGAATCGCTCCCGGCTGCGCTCAGGCAAACCTTCGTATCGCGTCGATTTCCACACGTTGCGCAGCCGCGTGAGCACAGCGGTGGCATCGGTGAAACCCAATCCGGTCATGCGCTCGACCAACTGTTCCTCGGCACTGTCGTCAGCGAGCGCGCTGCTCCAGACCCACGACGCCGCCGAATCTTCCGCGACCGCACAGCCGCCGTATCCCTTCACCTTATCGGCGAAGATCTGGTCGAACTGATGCTCAACGCGCGCCCGGTGCGCCTCCAGTTCGTCCGTGAGCGCCGGGTAATCAGAGAAACCCATGGCATCGGCGAGGACCGCGCGGTCGTCCGGCGCGACCGGCATGGCGTGCGTCTGCGCATCGTTTCTATATTGCAGGCGGTGCTCAAGCTTGCGCAGGAACAAATACGCTTCGGTGAGTTCACTGCATACCTTCGCCGATATCAACCCGTGCGCGGTCGCGCGATCCAGCACGGACAAGGTCGGACGAATCCGCAGATCGGCAATCTGGCCGCCACGGATCAATTGAAACACCTGCGCGCTGAACTCGATCTCCCTCATACCGCCACGGCCGAGCTTGATGTCGTCGGCTTTGTCGGGACGCATTGACGCGCGCCGCTGCGCTTCCTGCCGGATCTGCACATGCAGCGCACGAATCGCGCTGATCACCCCGTAGTCGAGATACCGCCGATAAATGAATGGTTTGGCGAGCGCGTCGAGCAGCTTTGCCAGCCGTTGCGCCGCTTCGCTCTCGCCTTCGGACACCAGCCGCCCCTTGATCCACGCGTACCGTTCCCACTCGCGGCCCTGCACATAAAAATATTCTTCGAGCATGCCGAGCCCGCACGCGATCGGACCGGCATCGCCGTTCGGCCGCAACCGCATATCGACTCTAAAGACATAACCGTCTTCCGTCACCTCGGCCAATGCGCCTATGAGCTTGCGGCCAAGCCGCGTAAAATATTCCTGAGTCGATAACGCCGCGCGTTCGCCGCCCGTCGTCTCCCCTTCTTCTTCATAGATGAAGATCAGGTCGATATCCGACGACACGTTCAACTCACGTCCACCGAGCTTTCCCATTCCCACCACACCCAGCGTCAAGCGTTGTCCGTCAGGCCCGCGTGGCTCACCAAACGTGACTTCCAGATCCGCCGATAACACCGCGAGCGCGCGCTGGATGGTCAGCTCGGCAAGATCGGTCATCGCGCCCGTGACTTCGGCAACGTGCGCGAGGCCGGCGAGATCGCGTTCCATCACCGTGCAGAAGACCTCGATGCGCAACCGCCTCAGCGCAGTCTTGAGCGCGGCTTCATCAAGCCGGCCGCCCGCCGAACGTGCCGAACACGCGTCGCACAAGGCGTCCAGTCGCGCTTCTATCCAGGCGCGGCGAATCGGCGCTTTTGACCATTCGGCCACCTGCGCCGGCAATTCGGGACGCGCGGCATACACGCGCGCGGCATAGTGGGAAGCGCTGGCACTCAGCAAAACGGCGTCGGTCATGAAAGGTCGGGCTCAGTCATTGCTCTAAAACAAGTCCGGCAGTGAGCCGGGGCTTTTGCGCAAATTGGCGCGAGGTGTGCAGAACGCCATCCAGCGCGGCTTAGCGGGCGCATCGTAGCGTGTTCCCGCAGTTTTTTGCACTGCGCGCTGTGTTACATTTCAACGTCAAATCTCGAAAACCTACCATATCGCCGACCCGCCGCAGCATGTCCGACCGAAAGGAACTAGCCGACCCACCCGTAGCTGTACCCGTGAAGCTAGGTGGTCGCGCCGAGCTCGCGTTGTCGCGGGCGCTGAAAGTCCTTCTGGTGCTGGTCGCGGTGATCTATTTCGCGGTCGCCGGGATCTATCTCACACTGCGTTACGCGCTGCTTCCCCAGATCGATGTGTTCAGGCCGCGCATCGAACAAATGGTCTCGTCGAAGATCCACGCGCAGTTGCGCATCGGGCGTATCACGGCGAAGTGGACCGGCCTCCAGCCTTCATTCGATATCGACAATCTCAGGATTGACGCGGCTGACGGCACGCCGGGTCTCGCCGTGCCGCACGCCAGCGCGACCGTCGCGTGGCGCTCGCTGCTGGGTCCTATCCCGGTGCTCTCGAATCTCACTGTAGATGGCCCTGACGTCGTGATCTCGCGCGCCGCTGACGGGACCTTCAGTGTGGCCGGCGTGCCGATCCAGGCGAAACACACAGGCAACGACGCGTTCATGACCTGGCTGCTGAGACAGCAAGCCATCGTGCTGCGCGACGGCACGCTGCGCTGGCACGACGGCGAGCGCGACGCGCCGGAACTCGCGCTCAAGCGCATCAAGCTCGCCATTCTCAACGACGGCACGCATCATCGGCTGGCGTTGCAGGCGCCTCCCGACGGTGACCTGCTGCATGGGCCGCTCGATTTTCGCGCGGACTTCCGCACGCCGCACTTCAGTGTGCCCGGCCGGCCGGCGAACTGGACGGGCCAGGCGTATCTGTCGACCGGTCCTGTTGATCTGCCCATGCTCGCGAAGTACGTGACGATGCCATTCGCGACCTACAGCGGACGTTTTGACAACCGCATCTGGATTGACTTCGCGAGCGGCAAGCTGCAAACAGGGGGCGGCGACCTGACAGGCTCCGAAATCGCGTTGCGCGTGCGTCCAACGCAGCCGCGTCTCGACGTGCCGATCGCGAGCTTCCGCTGGGATCTTGCGCAGCAGGACGACGAGTACACGCTGCACCTCGCGAACCTGCACGCAGAACTCGGCCAGCCGCCGCTCGCCGACGGCACGCCGGTGTCTCGCCTCCTCGCCTTGCATACGCTGACCGGAAATTACCGCGCGGCGACTTTGCAGCACGGGCAGCTGTTCGGCGTGGCGGGCGATGTCGTCGATCTCGGCATCCTCGGTGAATTCGCGCGCGCGCTGCCGTTGCCGTCGAAGGCGCAAAACGATCTGATTCGCTTCAATCCGCGTGGCCAGATTGCCAACTACACGCTGCAAACCGAGCGACCCAGACCGGCGACTCACGCGCAAATGCTCGCCCAGCGGCAAACGGGTGCCGAGCCGCCAATGCGCTACACGGTCAAGGGCGACTTGCGTGGCGTAAGCGTGCAGGCCCAGGAACCGCCGCCGGGATTGACGATCAACAACCATCCACGGGCCGGGATTCCGGGCGTAGAGAACCTTTGGGGCAGTATTGATGCCGATCAGGATCACGGCAGCGCGGTCATCGATACGAAAAATACTGCGATCACCCTGCCCGGCGTCTTCGATAACCCGCGTCTCATGCTCGACCAGATCGACGGCCGCGTAACCTGGACCCTCGCTGAGGCGCCCGGCAAGCCGCACAAGGCGATCACCGCGCACGTGGAGACGCTGCACGTGCGGAACGCGGACGCCGAAGCGAGCGCGACGGCGGATTACCGGAATGAAGGTGAAGGCCGCGGTTCCCTCGATCTCAAGGCAAAGGCCGCGCGCCTGAATGTGACGAGCCTCGTGCACTATCTGCCGACGAGCATCAGCGAAAAATTGCGCCTGTATCTGGGCCACGCGTTGCAGGCGGGTATCTCGCGCAACGCCACCATCGAGATTCATGGCGACCTGACGAAATTCCCCTATTCGCGTTTCCCCGATGCCGGCCAGTTCCGCATCGTCGCGCCCTTCTCTGGCGGCAAGTTCGAGCCAACGCCCTTTCCACTCAGGACCATGGCGAACGGGACGCCGAATGTGTGGCCGGCGTTTGATGGTATTGACGGGACGTTTCATCTCGCCGAAAACAAGCTGGGCTTCGATATTTCACGCGGCCGTTACCTCGGCGTGAGCGTGGTCAAGACGACGGGGCGAATTGAAGACCTGGGAAATCGTGAATCGAAACTGCTGATCGACGCCGACGCGCACGGCCCGATCACCGACATGCTTCATTACGTGGAAGACAGCTCGCTCGGCGCGCTTTCACATCATGTGTCGACGAAAATCCATGCAACCGGTAACGCCGCGCTTGCGCTGCAACTGGAAATTCCGCGGGTCGCGCCGCCGCCCGGCGTACGGCCGCACGTGGGTTACAAAGGCGCGCTCACGTTCAACGGCAACGAGCTTGCGTACGGTGCGTTGCCCCCGCTGTCGAATCTCAAGGGGCGGACGCGGTTCGGCGAGAAAACCGCATCGCTCGATGGCCTCACGGCGAAATTCCTCGGCGGCGATGTGCGCGGCACCGGTGGCGTGAAACCCGACGGGAGTTACGCCTTCAATGTAGATGGCCGTATTGGCGGCGACGCTGTCAAAAGCCTGAATGCCCACGATCAGGCGCAGGCCGCACAGATTCTCAAGCACATCAGCGGCACCGCGCCTTATGCGCTGCGTGTGCGTGGTGTGAAAAACGCGTTGCCGCAAATCGAGGCGAACTCCGATTTGACCGGTCTCGGCCTGGACTTCCCGGCTCCGTTCAACAAGAGCGAGGGCACGCCCATGCCTGTCTCGTTCACGTTCACGCCGGTCGCCGGGTCGCCTCAGGAGCACGACGCGACACTCACGTTCGGCCCGGTGAATGCGCATTACCTGCTTAAGCAAACGGCTAAGGAAATGCCGGTCGTGGAACGGGGTGCTATTGGCGTGAACAAACCGGCCGATCTGCCGGCGCAGGGCGTGACGGCGGCGGTGGATATTGACGAACTCGACGCCGATGCGTGGCGCAAGCTGATCGCCGAATTGGGACCGTTGCCGCAACCGGATCCGAAGATGCAATCGCAGGTGGTAAAGCAGTTCATCCCCAAGCGCTTTGCGCTGCATTTCGCCACGATCAAGCTGCTCAACCGGCGCTGGGAAGATGTGGTGATCGGCGCAAATCTGAGCGATGACCGCAAGTGGCAGGCGAACATTGCGTCGGATCAGGTCACGGGCAATGCCGAATGGATGCCGGGCGCGACGAAGGGTAGTCCGGGCGCGTTGCAGGCGCGATTCACGAAGGTCGTGATTCCCGGGAAACAGGAAACCGACCTGGTCGGGCAGATGATCCGCAAGCCGCCGGCCAACATGCCGTCCATCGATTTGATCGTGAATGAACTCGTGGTGCGCGGGCGCACGCTCGGACGGCTCGAGGTCGACGCGCACAATGACGTGGAAGACAAGGTGCCAGTCTGGTATCTGGACAAGCTGGACCTGAGCAACCCGGACGCGACGCTATCTGCCACGGCCAACTGGCGCACGATCAGCGGTCCCGTCGGTTTTCCTGCCAACGCCGACGACAACGCCCCTCGCCGTACCGCGCTCGATTTCAAGCTGGACATCACGGATGCCGGTGCGCTGGTCGAACGGCTAGGCTTGCCGCGTACGGTGAAGAACGGCAAAGGCACCGTAACGGGCCAGCTTGGCTGGGACGGCAGCCCAGCCGCGGTCGATCTTCCCACACTCAACGGCAAGCTCAATGTCGACTTGCAGCACGGTCAGATTCTCAAGGTCAATCCCGGCGCGGCCAAGCTGCTCGGCGTGCTCAGCCTGCAGAGCCTTGCACGCTTCCTCACGCTGAATTTCCAGGACGTGGTCGGCAAGGGGCTGCCGTTCGAAAAGATCACCGGCTCGGGCACGGTTCAGAATGGCATCGGCCGCACCAACGATTTCACGATGATCACGGCGCCCGCACGCGTCGAACTGAAGGGGCTGGTCAATTTGCCGAAGGAAACCCAGGACCTGCACGCCAGGATCATCCCGACCATTAGCGCGGGCGCCGTGGCGCTGGGCGCGGCCGTGATCAATCCTTTGCTCGGGCTCGGCACGCTGGTGGCCGATCTGGTGCTGTCGAAGTCAATTGGAAAAGCGTTCACCATTGACTATTCCATTACCGGTTCGTGGTCGAAACCCGTCATTCAGCGGGTGAAAGGCGATCAGGGTAAGATCGAAATTCCCGCTGAAGCCGCGCCCAACTGAGCGCTTTGATCGTGTTTCAGCGAAGTCCCACTGGCTGGCGGCAGGCGATTTTGATCACAGTTCGATCATGAACTTTGATCATGATTGCGCCCTTTTTAGCAGGCTGACATGAGCGACAGATCAAGCGAAGGCACCTCCGGGACGTTCCGCGTAGCCGCGCTGCAAATGGTGAGCGCGCCGGATCGTGAACGTAATATCGCGGAGGCCGGGCGGCTGATTGCCGAAGCCGCGCGCGGCGGCGCGCAGCTCGTGCTCCTGCCGGAATATTTCTGCTACATGGGTTTCAAGGACACGGACAAGCTCGCGATCCGCGAGACGCCCGGCCACGGACCGATCCAGCAATTCCTGTCGGACGCGGCGCGTGAACATAGGGTATGGGTGATCGGCGGGACCTTGCCGCTTGAATCGCCTGAAGCGGCGCGCGTGCTCAATACCACCCTGGTCTTCGATCCAACCGGAAAGCAGGTTGCCCGTTACGACAAGATTCATCTCTTCAATTTCGAGAAAGGCACAGAATCCTTCGACGAAGCCCGCACGATCTGTCCAGGAAGCGAAGTGCGTACGTTTGATGCGCCATTCGGACGCGTCGGGTTGTCGGTATGTTACGACCTGCGCTTTCCCGAGCTTTACAGAAAAATGGGCGATTGCGCGTTGATGGTCGTACCGTCTGCGTTCACCTACACAACAGGCGAGGCGCACTGGGAAACGCTGTTGAAGGCGCGTGCAGTGGAAAACCAATGCTACGTGCTGGCCGCCGCGCAAGGCGGCAAACACGAAAACGGCCGGAGGACCTGGGGCCACAGCATGCTGATCGACCCGTGGGGCGAGATCATGGCCGTGGTGGAAGAGGGTGCGGGCGTGGCAGCCGGAGCGATTGATGCTGCGCGCATTGCGTCCGTCCGCCAAAGCCTTCCGGCCCTGCGGCATCGCGTTTTGGGTTAGCTTGTTTTTTCGGAGCCCCCCTCCATCTGGTCAGGGTGTGGCATAAATACTCCAACGTTAGAATGCGTTTAATCCCCACAGACTTCGCCACAGGCAACGAATGAACATCATCGAACCCGGCATCCGAAATCTCGCCACTGCGAAAGAGATCCTGTTGACGCCCTACGGCCTCGACGAATCCACTATTACGCGCACACTGGCCGAGATCTTCACGCACCGCGTGGACTACGCGGATCTCTATTTCCAGTCCACGCGCAGCGAAGCGTGGAGCCTGGAAGAAGGCATCGTCAAATCGGGCAGCTTCAGCATCGATCAAGGTGTGGGCGT
>NZ_JAQGMM010000369.1 GCF_028292365.1 Caballeronia sp. | reverse complement strand
ACAAGTGGAACGAATACACGGACGCGAAGGAAGCGATGTTCGCGCAAACGGATACTGCCGATTCTCCATGGGCGGTGGTTCGCTCGGACTGCAAAAAGCGGGCGCGGCTGAATGCGATGCGCCATATTTTGCATAAGCTGCCCTATTCCAATCGCGACGTTCGCGCGATTGGAATGGTCGATCCGTTGATCGTGGGACGGGCTTTGTAGTGGGTGTTGAGTAGATTATTGATGCAGTCGACGGGTGCCGGTGCGCAATGCACTTGCACCCGTCTTTGCATTCAGAGGCTCGTCCCCGAGCAGGGCTTGTAACCCCGGTCATTGAAAGCTGGGTATGCCAGGTCGGGACAAAAGTAGAGAGGGTCGAGCCGCTATTGACCCCGCCGGCTTCGTCGCACACTGCGGCCACCCGGGCCGTTTTCCCCCGCCGTGCATCGAAAAGTGCAGCCAATGCGCCAGTGCGAGCATTGTCGAGCGGTTAGCTGCTCCAGACGCCGCAGATATTGAATTTGAAGCGCCGCAATCAGGCCAGTTATTTCGCGAATCCGACTACTCCTGATTTGCCCACTTAACATGCCGACGACGCGCCTAAACGGCTGATTCTGTTCTGCATTTTGCGCCAACCAACCATCCCGGTACTCCCCATACAGGTAGCTCCACTACCACCCTAACTCACTGTTTTATATCAGTTTTTTCTAACTGACTAGCGCAAGTCGTCATCCTGCGTGGCATAATCATCAAACCAAAAAACACCCCCGCAGTCACAACACCTGAAAAGACCATGGCCCAGACTCTGTATGACAAGTTGTGGAACTCGCATGTGATCCACACTGAGGAAGACGGTACGTCCATCCTCTACATCGACCGTCATTTGCTCCACGAAGTGACCAGCCCGCAAGCGTTCGAGGGTCTGAAACTGGCTGAACGGCCGGTATGGCGGATCAGCGCGAACCTGGCGGTGTCGGACCACAACGTCCCGACGACCGATCGCTCGCACGGCATCGCTGACCCGATCTCGAAGCTGCAAGTCGACACGCTCGACAACAACTGCGACGCGTACGGGATCACGCAGTTCAAGATGAACGACCTGCGGCAAGGGATCGTGCACATCATCGGGCCGGAACAGGGCGCCACGCTGCCGGGAATGACAATAGTCTGCGGTGATTCGCATACCTCCACGCACGGCGCGTTCGGCGCGCTGGCGCATGGCATCGGTACGTCGGAAGTCGAGCACGTCCTCGCCACGCAAACGCTACTGCAAAAGAAGAGCAAGAACTTGCTCGTCAAGGTCGAAGGGCCGCTGCCGCGCGGCTGCACTGCGAAGGACATCGTGCTGGCCATCATCGGCAAGATTGGTACGGCGGGCGGCAACGGTTACGCCATCGAGTTCGGTGGTTCGACCATCCGGGCATTGTCCATGGAAGGCCGCATGACGGTCTGCAACATGGCCATCGAAGCGGGCGCACGGGCAGGCATGGTTGCCGTCGATGAAACCACCATCAACTACCTGAAAGATCGACCGTACTCGCCGCACGGCGCGGAATTCGAGCAGGCAGCAACCTACTGGCGCACCTTCACGTCCGATCCGGGCGCGAAGTTTGACCGCGTGGTGGAACTGAATGCGGCTGAAATCGTGCCGCAAGTGACGTGGGGCACATCGCCGGAAATGGTGACGTCCATCGACGGCCGCGTGCCCGATCCCGAGCGCGAAAAGGACCCGGTCAAGCGCGACGCGATCGAACGCGCGCTGAAGTACATGGCGCTCGAACCGAACACGCCGATGCAGTCGATCAAGCCGGACAAGATTTTCATCGGCTCGTGCACGAATGCGCGGATCGAGGACTTGCGCGCCGCGGCGTATGTGGTGAAGACGCTCGGCCGCCGCGTTGCACCGAACATCCGTCTGGCCATGGTCGTGCCGGGTTCCGGTCTCGTGAAGGCGCAAGCGGAACGCGAAGGGCTCGATAAGGTGTTTCTCGACGCCGGTTTCCAATGGCGCGAACCGGGCTGCTCAATGTGTCTTGCGATGAACGCCGACCGGCTGGAGCCGGGCGAGCGCTGCGCGTCCACGTCGAATCGCAATTTCGAAGGGCGTCAAGGCGCCGGCGGCCGTACGCACCTGGTGAGCCCTGCGATGGCGGCGGCTGCCGCTATCGAAGGTCATTTCGTCGATATCCGCGAACTGGCATGAAGCGCGTCTTTATTGTGCTGGGGTTCATCGCGGTTTTTGCCGGCGTCGCGGGCTGCAATACGGTCCACGGTTTTGGCGAAGATTTGCATCACCTCGGCAACTCGATCAGCAACGCGGCCGACAAGTAAGCGGTTTTAAAGAACGGTCAAGCAGACCAAACCGGTGACGGATCATGGAAAAATTCACAGTACATAGCGGGCTCGTGGCGCCGCTGGATCGTGCGAACGTCGACACGGACGCGATCATCCCGAAGCAGTTCCTGAAGTCCATCAAGCGCACGGGTTTCGGCCCGAATGCGTTCGATGAATGGCGTTATCTGGATGTCGGCCAACCCGGCCAGGACAACTCGCAACGCCCGCTGAATCCGGATTTCGTTCTGAATCAGCCGCGCTATAAAGGCGCATCGATTTTGCTGACGCGCGAGAATTTCGGCTGCGGCAGTTCGCGTGAACACGCGCCGTGGGCGCTGGATCAGTACGGTTTCCGCGCAATCATCGCGCCGAGTTTCGCCGATATCTTCTTCAACAACTGTTTCAAGAACGGCCTGCTGCCGATCGTCCTGACGGATAGCCAAGTGGATCGGCTGTTCAACGAGACCTACGCGTTCAACGGTTTCGAGCTGACCGTGGATCTCGAACGTCAGGTTGTGCTGACGGGGGACGGCAGCGAGTTTTCGTTCGAAGTGCCGGGCTTCCGCAAGTTCTGCCTGCTGAATGGTTTCGACGATATCGCGCTCACGCTGCGTCACGCGGACAAGATCAAGCAATTCGAGAACGAGCGCCTCGTGAAGCAGCCGTGGCTGAACAACCGCCTCGTCGGATAAGTGCGGATCGTACGGATCGTACGGATCAACAAAGAAAAGGAAACACCATGAAGATTGCAGTGCTGCCCGGCGATGGCATCGGTCCGGAAATCATCAAGGAGGCCGTCAAGGTCCTGAACGCGCTCGACGAAAAGTTCGAGCTCGAAGAAGCGCCGGTCGGTGGCGCGGGTTATGAGGCGAGCGGTCATCCGCTGCCGGAAGCAACGCTCGCGCTGGCAAAAGCATCGGACGCGATCCTGTTCGGCGCCGTGGGCGACTGGAAATACGATTCGCTCGAACGCGCGCTGCGTCCGGAACAAGCCATCCTGGGTCTGCGCAAGCACTTGCAATTGTTCGCGAATTTCCGTCCGGCCATTTGTTATCCGCAATTGACGGCGGCTTCGTCGCTTAAAGCCGAAATTGTCGCGGGACTGGATATCCTGATCATCCGCGAACTGAACGGCGATATCTA
>NZ_JAQGMM010000365.1 GCF_028292365.1 Caballeronia sp. | reverse complement strand
TCTCGCCCTCCCTGATTTCCAGGCCAACTTCGTTCAATGCCTGTAAGCCGCCGAAGCGCTTGTTCACGCCCTTCACGGACAGTCGAATGGGTTTATCGCTCATTGTTTTTTCTCCGCTCTGTCGGGGCTCAGGCGCGTACCGGCTTCTTGCCGGCGCGCTTCGCAATCTTCGCGATCTTGTCTTCGTGTTTCGGAGACGGCCACAGGCCTTCCGAGCGATACAGCATGATCAGCACCATCGCGAGACCGTAGAGCAACTGGCGGATGACTTCGGTATCCACAATCTGGTGACCGAAGACAAAGTTTTGCAGCGGACCCATGGTCGAGCGCAGGAATTCGGGGAACACGGCCAGCAGCACCGCGCCCAGGATCACGCCCGGAATGTGGCCCATGCCGCCGAGCACCACGCAGGCCAGCACGACGATGGATTCCCAGAACGTGAACGATTCCGGCGAGACGAAGCCCTGGAACGTACCGAACATCGCGCCCGACAAACCGCCGAACGACGCACCCATCGCGAAGGCCAGCAGCTTCACGTTACGGGTGTTGATGCCCATCGCCTTGGCGGCGATTTCGTCTTCGCGGATCGCGGCCCACGCGCGGCCAATACGCGAATGCTGCAAGCGTACGCACACGAAGATCACGAACAGCGAACACAGCACGAACAGGTAGTAGTAGTTGTAGACCGAGGGGAAGTTGAACCCGAACAACGAATGGGACTTCGATAAATCGAAGCCAAACAACGACACCGGATCAACCCCGGTGATCCCCTTCGGTCCGTTCGTGATGTTGATCGGACGATCCAGGTTGTTCATGAAGATCCGGACGATTTCCCCGAAGCCCAAGGTCACAATAGCGAGGTAATCGCCGCGCAAACGCAGCGTTGGTGCACCGAGCAACACGCCGAAGGTGGCGGCCAGCGCCATCGCGCACGGCACGATGATCCAGAACGGCGTATGCAGGCCATTGGGGAACAGATGCGCGATCCACTCGAACTGCGTGCTCAGTTGCGGTGACGACAGCAACGCAGCCACATAAGCGCCCACCGCATAAAATGCGATGTAGCCCAGGTCCAGCAGGCCGGCAAATCCCACCACCACGTTAAGACCTAGCGCCAGCATCACGTACAGCATCGCGAAGTCGAGCACGCGGACCCAGTAATTGCCGCCGGCCGCGCCGATCAGCATGGGCGCCAGGATCACGAGCGCGGTGACCAGCACCGTGACGGCATAGTTCTTCGCGGTCTTTCTTTGAGGGATGAGCGTGGTCGACGGCTCGATCGGTTGAATTGAAGTCATGCTTGGTCTCCCCTGTTTAAGCGCGATCTGCGACACGTTCGCCGAGCAGGCCGGACGGACGGAACACCAGCACAATGATCAGCACGATGAACGCGAACACGTCCTGATAGTTACTGCCGAACACGCCACCGGTCAAATTGCCGATATACCCGGCACCGAGCTGTTCGATCAGGCCGAGCAGCACGCCGCCCACCATCGCGCCACCCAGGTTCCCGATCCCTCCCAGCACCGCCGCCGTGAATGCCTTCAACCCGGGGATGAAGCCCATGTAGAAGTGCGCGTTGCCATATTCGGAGGCGATCATCACGCCGGCCAGTGCAGCAAGCGCGGAGCCGATCATGAAGGTCGCCGAGATCACGAAATTAGGGTTGACTCCCATCAGGCTCGCGACGCCCGGATTCTCGGCAATGGCGCGCATCGCGCGGCCGAGTTTCGTCTTGTGCACGAGCAGCAGCAGGCCGCCCATCACGATGAACGCCACCACGATAATCACGATTTCCGTCATTGAAATGACCGCGCCCGGACGATCGGCGGTTGCGGTGATCACGTTGATCGGATCGGTTGGCAGCAGTTGCGGGAAGGCCAGCGGATTGCGGCCCCAGATCATCATGGCCAGCGTCTGGAGAAGAATCGATACGCCGATAGCCGTAATCAGCGGTGCAAGACGCGGCGCTTTACGCAAAGGCCGGTAAGCCACGCGTTCGATGGTGTAGCCGACCAGCGCACAGACGACTGCGGCGACCAGTAGTGCGATGACCAGCACGAGCGATAACGGCAATCCTGGAAAGTGGTTCTGCATGACGCCGATGGCGGACAGCGCGACCATGGCGCCGACCATCAGCACGTCCCCGTGAGCGAAGTTGATGATGCCGAGAATCCCGTACACCATCGTGTAACCCAACGCGATGATGGCGTAGACGCTGCCAAGCACCAGCCCGTTGATAATCTGCTGGATGAAGATATCCATTGAAGGCTCCTTAGCCCGTGCGACTAGATTTACGCTTTATCGCTGGCCGATAAACCGAAGGGAAGAAAAAAACGCAACCGCACCGCGCGTACTTGAAAAAAAACTCTAAAACGTCCGAAAGTGACTACGTATCGAGGGATTGCTCAACCGGATGTGCATTCGCCGCGCGGCGTTGCAGCACAGGTTTACGGCGTAACGACGTCAATGACGTTCTTCTTGTTATCCTTGAAATCGATTAGCGTGATTGCACCGCCGCCTTTCAGATCGCCCTTGTCATCGAATGCAATGTGTCCGGTCAGACCGTTGAAATCCGTCGATGCAATCGCTGCAAGCACCTTTGGCGCTTCAATCGAATTCGCTCGTTTCATGGCGTCGACAATCACATATACGGCGTCATAGGTGAACGGTGCATAGCTCTGGACCGGCAGATGGAATCGGGCTGCGTAGCGCTGCGCGAAATCCCCACCCTTGTCCAGTTTCGACACGTCCGTACCGAGTTCCGTGCACACCACGTTCGGCGCTGCGTTGGCCGCGAGCGTGGCCATGTCTGTTGAACACATGCCATCGCCGCCAAGAATCTTTGCCTTGATGCCCATTGCCGCCGCCTGCTTCGCAAACGGTCCGCCGGTTACGTCCATGCCGCCGAACATCACCGCGTCCGGTTGACCACGCTTGATCTTGTTCAGGATCGCCTTGAAATCGCGCGCTTTTTCGCTGGTGACTTCGTGCCCCGTGATGTGGCCGCCGCCTGCGACCACGGCTTTCGCAAACTCGTTCGCGAGACCCCGGCCGTAGAGCGTGGCGTCATCGACGACCACGATTTTCCGCGCGTGCAACGTCTTGAGCGCGTAGGTGGCAAGCACCGGCCCTTGCCGCGCATCCGTCGGCACCACACGGAACGTCGTTTTGTATCCTTGCTGCGTGAACGTGGGGTTGGTCGTCGCACCCGAGATCTGCGCCACGTTCGCGTCGCTATAAATCTTCGATGCGGGAATCGACACGCCCGAATTCAAATGTCCGACGACTGCCACCACGTGATCGGCCACCAGTTGCTGCGCCGCTGCGATCCCTTTCTTGGGATCGGCTACGTCGTCCTGCGTGTCCAGTTCAAGATGGATCGCGTGACCATCAATAGTCAGTCCCTGCGCGCTGATCTCCTCGATAGCCAGTCGCGCGCCGTTCTCGTTGTCCTGCCCGAGATGAGCCAGCGGTCCGCTAACGGGCGCGACATGGCCGATCTTGACCACCGTGGCGTTGCTGGCCGGTGCGGGCGCGGAGGCCGCAGCCACCGATGCCGCCAAAGCCGGCACGGCCGGCGCACTCCCCCCCGCACTCGACGAGGCTGCCGCCGACGCTTCCGGCACTGCTGATGCCCCCGCGGCCGGTTCGTTATCACTCTTTTTGCTGCACGCCGTTGCCATCGCAACCGCAGCCGCGATGGTCACGGCAAAGCCAAACTTCATTCGCATTCAGTAGGTCTCCGGCGCCTTGAAAAGCTGATGTTTCCAGCCCATCCGGCTTGGAACGCGCGCATTGTAACTCGGTTTTTGAGACGTGCAATATTGTTCAGCGACAGGGGTTTTCCTCCATTGCAACCCGCTCTCCGGCCTCCGGCGGAGGTCTCGGAGCAACCCGGTTGCGCCCCGTGCCGGTGCGCAAGTTGCACCATCGGTTGGCATCGTGGGTAAACACCGATGCATTACCTTGCCTTGGCGACGCTGCGGATTCTCAGAAAAGCACTTTCATGGTGCGAGTGCAAAATCAGCCGGTCAATCCGGTCGTTCTCGTAGCGACCTTCGGCGGCGAGCGGGCGCGCGACGATAGCGGGATTTTTCGCAGTGGCTTTGCGGCGGGCAAAGAAAAGGCCGCGCCAACGCAAATTGGAGCGGCCTCTCACTGCACTTTTGACTGTCGCCTCTAATTCAGGAACGAAGGGCGACGCTTCGCAACTGGTGTCAGCCCGGCAGCGTCAGCCCACGCGGCAGCGGAAACGATACCGTCTCCTCGATCCCCTCCAGCGGGCGCACGTTTCTAACACCCAGCTCCCGCAATCGCGCGATCACCGCTTGCGCCAGCACTTCCGGCGCCGACGCGCCCGCCGTCACGCCAATGCGCTTTTTCCCTTCCACCCATTTCGGATCGATTTGCGTGGGCGAATCAACCATATAGGCGGGGATGCCGCGCTTTTCAGCGACTTCGCGCAGCCGGCTTGAATTCGAACTGTTCGGGCTGCCCACTACGATCACTACATCGCATTGAGGCGCGAGAAACTTCACCGCGTCCTGACGATTCTGCGTGGCGTAGCAAATATCCTGCTTCTTCGGCTCTTTCACCGACGGATATTTCGACTTCAATGCACCGATGATCGCGGAGGCGTCGTCAACTGACAGCGTGGTCTGCGTGACATAGGCAATCCGGTCGGGGTCTGCAAGCGCGAGCGCTTCCACGTCCTCGATATCTTCCACCAGATGCATGCCTTCACCGCTCTGCCCCATCGTGCCTTCCACTTCAGGATGGCCCTTGTGGCCAATCATCACGATGTCGAAGCCTTCCTGGCGCATCTTCGCGACTTCCATATGCACCTTGGTCACCAGCGGGCAGGTGGCGTCGAACACGCGCAGTTTGCGGGTTTCCGCTTCCGAGCGCACCGCCTTCGACACGCCGTGCGCGCTGAAAATCAGCGTACTGCCTTCAGGCGCGTCGGCCAGGTCTTCAATGAACACTGCGCCTTTCTTGCGCAAATCCTCGACCACATAGGCGTTGTGCACGATCTCGTGGCGCACGTAGATAGGCGCACCGAACAGCGCGATCGCCCGCTCCACGATTTCAATTGCACGATCGACACCGGCGCAGAAGCCGCGCGGCTGAGCGAGGAGAATTTCGACATCGAGAAGGGTGTCAGTGGAGCTCATGGCTACAGAATTCCGATGATTTTCACTTCGAACGCCAGCGCCTGGCCGGCAAGCGGATGATTGAAATCGAACAGCGCGGAGGTCTCGCCGACCTCCTTGAGCACGCCCGCGTAACGGCCACCGCCCGGCGCATTGAATTCGACCAGATCACCGGGAGAAAAATTCTCGCCGATCATCGCGTTCTGACGCAACGTGGCTAGCGACACCCATTGCAGCATTTCAGGATTGCGCGGACCGAACGCCTGGCCAGGCATCAGCCGAAAGGTCGAATGGTGGCCCACCTTCAGACCCAGCAAAATGTCTTCAAGCGGCGGCGCGAGATGGCCGGCGCCTAACAACAGCGTAGCGGGCTTGTCGGCGAACGTGCTGACAATGTCCGATCCATTCTCAAGCGTAAGCCGGTAATGAAGCGTGACATGCGAACCGGGTTTCACCTCGGAAATATCAATGATGCTCATGTTTGATCGTGGTAGCCGTAAAAGCCTGAATTACCTTCTCAGCCGGTTCCGCCGTCCGATAAAAGGCCGAGCGTCCAAACGGGACGCAGTCATGGCGAAAGCTTGGCCAGCAAACGGGCGCCGCATCGCCGAAACCAACGGCCTCGGGGGGCAAACCGCCAAACGGGCGCTCAGGGAGGTGCCAAACCGCCATTGTAAGCCACAGTGCGACCGCGTCGCCTCCCTCCCAGCAATGCCCCGGCGTGACGGGGAACAGCGCAGCCAGTCGCCGGTTTCGACGTTACTTCCGCCGTTGCATGCGGGCGGGAGCGTGACATGAACGCCCGGCTCGAACTGGTGCAAAACAACGCACCCTATCCCGCTGACGCCCTGCTCGCCGCGGAGGCTCCCGCACAGATCGCGCCTGCCGTCACGCGCATGCTCGACTGGCCTGCGCGTGATCGTCCGCGCGAACGCCTGTTGAAACTGGGCGCTCAGACGTTATCGGACGCCGAGTTGCTGGCGCTGTTCCTGAATACGGGCCGCCCGGGCATGACGTCCGTCGACGTGGCGCGCGATCTCCTGATCCGGTTCGAATCCATTAGAGGGGTGCTGGGCACGACCGCGACGGAATTACGCAGGTTCGGCGGTATCGGTCCGGCCAAGGCGGCGCTGTTGCTCGCTGTCTCAGAGCTGTGCCAGCGTTCGCTCGCGGAAAAAACCCGCGACCGGCCCTTGCTGGACGCTCCACAGGCCGTGGAAGACTATTTGAAATGGCTGATCGGCACGCGGCCCAACGAAGTGTTTGTGACCCTTTTTCTCGATATCAAACATTGCCTGATCACCGTGGACGAATCGGCGAAGGGGTCCATCTCGCGTGTTGCCGTCTATCCTCGGGAAATCGTGCGGCGGGCGCTTACATTAAATGCGGCCAGCCTGATCGTCGCGCATAATCACCCCTCCGGCGGCGTCGAGCCAAGCGCAAACGACCGCAGGCTGACGCGTGTGCTGCAGGACTCGCTCGCGCTGATCGACGTCCGGCTGCTGGATCATCTGGTGGTGGCATCGAACGAGGTTTTCTCTTTTTCGCGACAGGGATGGATGCCTGCCTGAGTTGAATCCCGGCGGTGAATTCCTGCACCGCCGAGGTGGCTGCCCAACGTTGATTTCACTGATTTAATAGCAAGCCGACCGCAAAAGGCGGCAAAACCAGGGGTGAATGGGGCTTCGCAAGCGGAAAACCGCATGAAACCTGCCCCGGACCGGATAGCCGGATACCTTGTCCGGTACCAAAAAGAGTTGATTTTGCTGGTTTTTTGCGGTTAGAATCTCGGTTTGCTTCTTTCAACCAACCTGTTCCGAGCGTACGCGGTCATCATTTCGGGCAAACCTCTCGGTAGCCCGAAGCGGTCCCAAATGTATCTGGCGTTCGAACTCAGAATTAAAGCGTATTAGGAGTGCTCTCATGGCACGTGTATGCCAAGTAACCGGGAAGGGGCCGATGAGCGGCAACAACGTTTCCCATGCGAACAACCGCACCAAGCGTCGTTTCCTGCCCAATCTGCAAAATCGCCGCTTCTTCGTTGAAAGCGAAAACCGCTGGGTTCGTCTGCGTCTCTCGAACGCCGGCCTTCGCCTGATCGACAAAAACGGCATCGACTCCGTGCTCGCAGATTTGCGCGCACGTGGCGAAGTCTAAGGAGCACGAACATGGCCAAGGGCGCACGCGACAAGATCAAGTTGGAATCGACCGCAGGAACGGGTCACTTCTACACGACCACGAAGAACAAGCGCAACATGCCGGAAAAGATGGCGATCAAGAAGTTTGATCCCGTTGTCCGCAAGCACGTTGAATACAAAGAAACCAAGATCAAATAAGATCCGGTCTCTTTCGCTCAAGCATCACGAAAAGCCTCGCTCACGCGAGGCTTTTTGCTTTTGCGCCGTCGTTTTTTGGCACCTCGTCTGCCCAAGGTCGGACTCGCCCTGTTCGCCCTACTGGCCAAACGGCCAAGTGCCCGCGTAACGTGACACGCGTTATCCTTACCACCCGGACTTTCCCCATGCCACCGGCGTGAATCCCGAAAGTCGCAGCGGACAACACCAGACGGAGACGTGGCGGGATGAATTTCGACGTGGCAATCATCGGTAGCGGGCTGGCAGGCTTGAGCGTGGCGCTGAATCTGGCGGACACGCGGCGCGTTGCCATCCTCGCCAAGCGCAGCGTAAGCGAAGGCGCCAGCGACTGGGCCCAGGGCGGTATCGCGGCGGTACTCGACTCGGCCGACAGTACCGACAACCACGTTCGCGACACGTTGATTGCCGGTGGTGGCCTGTGCGACGAGGCGGCTACGCGGTTTATCGTGGAAAACGGGCGTGCGGCCATTGAATGGCTGATCGGTGAAGGTGTGCCGTTCACCAAAGATCTGTCCGCCGAACTCGGCTTTCATTTGACGCGTGAGGGCGGCCATAGCCATCGGCGGATCATTCATGCCGCCGATGCAACCGGTCACGCCGTGGTCACCACGCTCAACGAGCGCGTGCGCAATCATCCGAACATCACCGTGCTCGAAGAGCATTACGCCATCGACCTGATCACGTCCGAGCGGCTCGGGTTGCCCGGGCATCGCTGTCACGGGCTTTATGCGCTCGATCTTGCGAGTGGACGTACCGTCACCATCGAAGCGCCGCATACCGTGCTCGCGACCGGCGGTGCTGGCAAGGTGTATCTGTACACCACCAATCCGGATACGGCTACAGGCGATGGCATTGCAATGGCATGGCGCGCCGGCTGCCGCGTATCGAACATGGAGTTCATCCAGTTCCATCCGACTTGCCTGTTCCATCCGTACGCGAAGTCATTCCTGATCTCGGAAGCAGTACGTGGCGAGGGCGGCATCCTGCGCCTGCCTGACGGAACGCGTTTCATGCCCGCGCACGACGAACGCGCTGAACTCGCACCGCGCGATATCGTCGCCCGGGCGATCGACTTCGAGATCAAGAAACGCGGTATTGACTGCGTGTATCTCGACATCAGCCATCAGCCGGAAGCGTTCCTTCAGGAGCACTTCCCCACCATCCTCGCGCGCTGCCGCGAGTTCGGCATCGATATCGCGAAACAGCCCATTCCCGTTGTGCCTGCCGCGCATTACACGTGCGGAGGCGTAGTCACTGATCTGGCCGGCCGTACCGATCGCGCGGGCCTTTATGCCGTGGGTGAAACATCGTGCACAGGGCTGCACGGTGCGAACCGGCTGGCAAGCAATTCCCTGCTCGAGTGTCTGGTAGTCGGGCGTGCAGCGGCGCAAGCCATGGAAAAGGACGGCTTCGCAGCGAGCGGTCACGCGCCCTTGCCCGCTTGGGATGAAAGCCGCGTTTCCGATCCGGACGAGGAAGTGGTCGTCGCACACAACTGGGACGAGTTGCGGCGGCTGATGTGGAATTACGTCGGTATTGTGCGTACCGATAAACGGCTTGCACGCGCGCAGCATCGGATAGCGCTGCTTCGTGACGAAATCCACGAGTACTACGCGAACTTCAAGGTAAGCCGCGACTTGCTTGAATTGCGAAACCTTGTCGATGTCGCTTCGATGATCGTGGAAAGCGCGTGCTCACGGCGCGAAAGCCGCGGTTTGCACTTCAGCCGCGACTGGCCGGAGACGTTGCCGAAGGCATTGCCGACCGTGTTGACGCCACCGGCCGTGAGGTGGCGGGAGATTTAAACTGCGCGCGGTTGGATTGCGGTCAGGTTATGCCGAACGCACCGTATCCAGCGCGCATTGCACCAGATCCCGCATCAACGGCGTGACACATGCGGCGCGGGCTTCGTCGTACGCATACGGCCGCGTCTCATTCATATAGGTCACCTGCGACAACTCAAGCTGCACCGCGTGAATGCCGTCCTGCGGCGCGCCGTAATGTCGCGTGATGTAACCGCCCTTGAAGCGGCCGTTCGCCACCGCCGTGTAAGCGCCCTGCTTGACCACCATCGCTTCGAGCTTTTCCGCGAGACCCGCAACCGCGCTTTCCCCTCCCGCCGTGCCGAAGTTGAAATCGGTAAGCTTGCCATCGAAGAAACGCGGTACGTGTGAACGGATGGAATGCGCTTCCCACAGCAGCGCTTTGCCGTGTGCCGCTTTCAAACGCGCCAGTTCTTCGGTCAGCGCATCGTGGTACGGCCGCCAATATTTCTCCCTACGATTGGCGACCTGCGGTTCCGAAGGCGCACTGCCTGTGGGATATAACGGCTCGCTGTTAAAAGTATCCACAGGACAAAGGCCGGTCGTATCGCGTCCCGGATACAGATTCGCGCCGTCGGGCGGACGGTTCAAGTCGATCACGTAACGTGAATTCGCGGGCATGAGGATCGACGCGCCCATCTCCGCCGCGAACGCATAGAGACGTTCCAGATGCCAATCGGTGTCGTCGACTTCACGGGCGATCGGCGTCATGGAAGCGGCTATGTCGGCGGGAATCTGAGTGCCGGCATGGGGAATCGAAACCAGCAGCGGCGCACTGCCGCGCTTCAACCTAAAAACTTGATCGGTCACAGGCTAGGTCCTTTATTTAAGCAATCCGGCCAGCGTGTTTCGATACTGCCCGAACGACTCTCCTTCATCGCGATGCCGACGCGCCTCAACCACCACCTTGCCGCCAACGCTCACATCGAGCACCGGCGTCTCGCCATGTTCGCAAAACACCACGCCCGATAACCACGCGTCCGGCGCATGCCCGGCAATAGCCGGATGATCGGGATCGAGCACGATGAAATCCGCCCGGCGCCCCGCCTCCAGCACGCCGGTCGCGCGACCGGTGGCGCTAGCGCCGCCTTGTGCGGCGGCATCGAAGAGACGATCGGCGACGTGCGCTTGTTCATTCGATGCCAGCACGTTGCGCTCGCGTCGCATCAGCCGTTGTCCGTATTCCAACAGGCGCAACTCGGAGCGCCAGTCGACGGCAATGTGGCTGTCCGAGCCGAGCCCGAAGCGTCCACCGTGGTTGAGAAACGCATGCGCGGGGAAAATGCCATCGCCGAGATTCGCTTCGGTTGTCAGGCACAGGCCCGCGACGGCGCGACTCGCGGCCATTGCGCGAACTTCGTCGTCGTCAACATGCGTGGCGTGCACGAGGCACCAGCGTTCGTTCACATCGAAGTTATCGAGCAGCCAGCGCACGGGCCGCGCTTTCAGCGTGTCGAGACAGGCGTCGACTTCAGCGGTCTGCTCGGCTATGTGAATGTGCACCGGAGCGCCCGGAAATGCGCCGTCGAGTCCGCCGAGCAAACGGCCCAGCGATTCCTTCGATACAGCACGCAACGAATGCGGCGCGACGCCGTATCGGAGATTGCCGTTTTCGGGCTGCGTCGAGCGTAATGACACGAGGGCGTCGAGCAGGCTTTCCGGCGTATGGACAAAACGCGCCTGACCGGATGTTGGCTCGCGCTCGCCAAAACCGCTGTATTGATAAAGCACGGGCAACATCGTCATGCCGATGCCCGTTTGCGCTGCGGCATCCACCACGCGAGCGGCCATTTCAGCGGGATTTGCGTAGGGTTTGCCGTCTGGCGCGTGATGCACGTAGTGAAACTCGCAGACTGACGTGTACCCGGCCTTCAGCATTTCGATATAAAGCCAGCGGGCAATATCGCCAATACTGTCCGGGGAAATACGCGCGGCAAACCGGTACATCAGGTCGCGCCAACTCCAGAAGCTGTCAGTAGGATTTGCGCGATATTCGGTAAGACCGGCCATGGCGCGCTGGAACGCGTGCGAATGAAGATTCGGCATACCGGCGAGCACCGGGCCTTTGGCTTTATTCACGCCCGCCGGTTGCGTGCTGTCCGGCGTGACGGCGACCAACGTTCCCTGATCGTCCCATTCGAGCAGCACGTCGCGACGCCAGCCACTTTGCAAACGCGCGTGCTCGGCAAACAAGCTATTTCGTGTCATCGGTTAGTCCGTTTATCGATCGTCACAGCCCCGTGGCGCACGACCAGCGCGCAACGATCGAGGCCGGTCCAGTACGCCAACTCCGCCAGCGACTCGATATCCCACGCAACAAAATCGGCCTTCGTGCCAATGCTGATCTCGCCGCTCACATCGGCATGACCGAGCGCTTTTGCGCCATGACGCGTCACGCCCGCGAGCACTTCCGCCACCGACAAACGGAACAACGTGCAGCCCATGTTGAGCATCAGCAGCAGCGACGTACTCGGCGATGTCCCCGGATTGCTGTCGGTGGCAAGCGCTATCGGCACGCCGTGGCGACGCAGCAAGTCGATCGGCGGCAACTGTTTTTCGCGGATGAAATA
The DNA here is from genome assembly GCF_028292365.1 of Caballeronia sp. Lineage (GTDB taxonomy): Bacteria > Pseudomonadota > Gammaproteobacteria > Burkholderiales > Burkholderiaceae > Caballeronia. Next base: position 28,291 of record NZ_JAQGMM010000365.1, on the reverse strand, counting down.
GAACGCGCCCGGCAACAACACAGCAACGGTGCCGGCTTCACGCATCGCGATTGCGCCGGCTTCGTCGAGGAATTCGAGGTGATCGGCGGAGAGCGCATGATGCTTCGCCGCGAGGGCCGCGCCGCCCATCAGCGACAACTGCTCGGCGTGCATTTTCACCGGCAGATTCAGTTTCGATGCCGCGTTGAACACGCGCTCGGCTTGCTCGAGCGTGAACGCAATGCGCTCACAGAAGACATCGACGGCATCGACCAATCCTTCCGATGCGAGCGTCGGCAGCATCTCGTCGCAGACATGCGCGATGTAGTCATCGGCGCGGCCGGCGTACTCCGGCGGCAACGCGTGCGCCCCGAGGAACGTCGTGGCAATGGTCACCGGCCGCGCTGCCGCGAGCCGTCGTGCGACGCGCAGCATCTTGCGTTCGGTCGCAAGGTCGAGCCCATAACCCGATTTGATTTCCAGCGCGGTCACGCCTTCGGCGAGCAGCGCGTCCAGACGGCGCAGCGATTGCGCGAAGAGTTCGTCTTCGCTCGCGGCGCGCGTGTTGCGCACGGTCGAGACAATGCCGCCACCCGCCTTCGCGATGTCTTCGTAACTTGCGCCTTCAAGTCGCATCGCGAATTCTTCTGCGCGGTTTCCGGCGTAGACAAGATGCGTGTGGCAATCGACGAGACCCGGCGTCACGATCCGGCCTTCGAGATTGTGGCTGGCGGCTCCGGCAAACGCGGAAGGTATGTCAGCTTCAGCGCCGAACCATTCGATCCGTCCGTCGCGCACGACAATTGCCGCGTGTTCCAGGACATCCGCCGGATCGGCACGCGCAGCGAGACGTGCATTGCGCCAGATTTGCGCGCTGTTATCAGGCATATCAGCGATCCTTTGAAACAATACGAGCGTCGATAAGAACCGCGCCTTCCGAAACCGGTTCGACGTTTAAGGAAGCATGCTCTCCAGCCTCAAAAACAAGCGCATCGCCTTGAGACAGATGCTCGTCATCGACCGCGAATTCGCCAAGCGCGCAGACCAGCACAACGCTTCCCTGCTTCACGCTCAACGCTTCAGCATCACGCCGCACCGTCACAGTTCCTGACACACGATCGCGCCTCAACATCAGGTTGAAATCGCGCGTCGGACCGAGCGGCAACTCTGCCGCTATCTTCGTTTCACCCGCGAACGCGAGTGAATCCCAACGCGCAAGAACATGCCGAGGACCAACCGCATCGACGAGCACCATCTCCATGCCCTCGATCAACGTCAGCACGCGGTCGACGCCCTCGAACACCGAGAACGCCCCCGCCTCCGATACATCCGCCACGCTCACGCGCCAGTCGAATGCATCAAAGGCGCCACCTGGCGGCGACGCGGCGATCTCGCGCGTCGCACCGCCGCCGTTCTTCCACGGCACGGCCTTCAAATCGGCCGCGCGAATAATGCTGAAGGCCGCCGGCATGATCAGGTCGTGATGAACGGCAGATCGAGGCCGAAGCTCTTCGCGCATTCGATGGCTTGCTCGTAACCGGCGTCGCCATGACGCATCACGCCCGACGCGCAGTCGTTCACCAGCACGCGCGCAAGACGCTTCTGGGCTGCATCGGTGCCGTCGGCGACGATCACCATGCCCGCGTGTTGCGAGTAGCCCATGCCAACGCCGCCACCATGATGCAAGCTGACCCACGTCGCGCCGCCCGCGGTGTTCAACAGTGCGTTGAGCAGCGGCCAGTCCGACACGGCATCCGTGCCGTCCTTCATGCTTTCCGTTTCGCGATTCGGGCTGGCAACGGAACCCGTGTCCAGATGATCCCGGCCGATCACGATTGGCGCTTTCAGTTCACCGCTCTTGACCATTTCATTGAACGCGAGACCGGCGACATGACGCTCGCCCAGGCCGAGCCAGCAAATCCGCGCCGGTAGACCCTGGAACGCGATGCGGTCACGCGCCATGTCGAGCCAGCGGTTCATCCCTGCGTTATGCGGGAACAGTTCTTTCAGCTTGGCGTCGGTCTTGTAGATGTCTTCCGGATCGCCGGACAGCGCGACCCAGCGGAACGGGCCCTTGCCTTCGCAGAACAGCGGACGAATGTACGCCGGAACGAAGCCGGGGAAATCGAATGCGTTCTTGACGCCATCGTCGAAAGCGACTTGACGCAGGTTGTTGCCGTAATCCACGGCATGAATGCCCATTGCGTGGAAATCAAGCATTGCCTGGACATGCTGGGCGCACGAGCGTTGAGCGGCGGCCTTCAGTTCAGCGTGCTGGGACTCATCCTGCGACGCTGCGCGCCACTTTTCGAGGCTCCAGCCAGCCGGCAGATAACCGTTGATCAGGTCGTGCGACGAGGTTTGATCGGTGACCAGATCCGGCTTGATCTCGCCTGCTTTCGCGCGGCGCACGAGCTCCGGAAGCACTTCGGCGGCGTTACCCAGCAGCGCGATCGACACAGCGTCACCGGCAGCCGTGTGTTGCTTGATCAGTTCAAGCGCGTGGTCGATGTCCTTCGCTTGTTTATCGACGTAACGCGTACGCAGACGGAAATCGATACGCGTCTGGTCGCACTCGATGTTCAACGATACCGCGCCTGCCAGCGTCGCCGCCAGCGGCTGCGCGCCGCCCATGCCGCCCAACCCCGCAGTGAGGATCCAGCGGCCCTTCCAGTCGCCGTTAAAGTGCTGCCGCGCGGCTTCGACGAAGGTTTCGTACGTACCCTGCACGATCCCCTGGCTGCCGATGTAGATCCAGCTTCCGGCCGTCATCTGGCCGTACATGAACAGGCCCTTGCGGTCGAGTTCATTGAAGTGTTCCCACGTCGCCCATTTCGGCACGAGATTGGAGTTCGCGATCAACACGCGCGGTGCGTCGGCATGGGTCTTGAACACGCCAACCGGCTTACCCGACTGAACCAGCAGCGATTCATCGCTTTCCAGGCGTTGCAGCGTTTCGAGGATTTTGTCGAGACATTCCCAGTTACGGGCAGCGCGGCCTATACCGCCATAGACCACCAGCTTGTCGGGGTTCTCGGCGACCTCAGGATCGAGGTTATTCAGCAGCATCCGATACGGCGCTTCGGTGAGCCAGCTCTTGCACGTAAGCTCGGTGCCGCGCGGTGCGCGCAGGGGACGCGGGTTGTGGTTTTTCATCAAAGCACTCCTCGGACGGGATGGTGAACATTCGGTATCTTGCAGCCAATTCCCCGGGGCGTTTCAGCCAGCGGTGGAGCTTGGTCGGCGAGTTGTATATACAAGTCTGAATCAAAACAAATCGGAGTGCAAGCAGCGGGCAGTCGATTCGAATAGGGGTTTACTTGAACGTGGCGCGTAGCTTGGCACAAACCGGGTGGCAGACATCGATCCTCCGCAAAAAACTGTGGGACCGACGTCAACTGCGATTGCTGAATCTGTCTATACAAGACCCGTTAATTAAAACTCGGGGTCGCCTCGTGGACGAACGCCCACGCCGCGGCAATATCGCCTGCCAATGGCCGGTCGTCCTTGTATTGGGAGATGACCGCCCGGACGCTCCGATAAATCGCGTCGGTTTTAGGCGCGCGCGACAGGTCGGCCGGCTGAAGGTCGTATGCCTGGGTCGCCGCCAGCAACTCGATAGCGAATATGCGCTCGGCATTGGCGATAATTTCCAAAGCCTTCAATGCAGCCGGCGTCGCGTGGCACAGGTGGTCCTCCTGCAAGCCGGAGGTGATGCCGCCATCCAGGCTCGCGGGCATCGCAAGGCGACGGTTGTGAGCGACCAGCGAAGCCGCCGTGTATTGCGCAATCATGAAACCGGAACACGTGCCGCCGCCATCGGCGAGAAAAGCGGGCAAGCCGCTGACCAGCGGATTCACCAGCCGGTCGATGCGCCGCTCGGCCATTGCAGCGACCTCAGCCACTGCAGTGCTCAAACTATCCATTGCCAGGCCAATGGACGCACCCACCGCATGCGCCTGCGAAAACACCCGCGGCGACGCGAGCGTGCCGGCGACCACGGGGTTATCGGTGACGGAAGCCAGTTCGCGATTCACGACTTCCGCCGTCGTCGCGAACACGTCGCGCGCCGCGCCGTGCACGTGGGGAATGGTCCGCAAGCTCAAAGGGTCCTGCGTCTTGCGTCCGAACGACGCCGCGATGATGCCGCTGTCAGCAAGAAGCGCGCGCAGATGCGCGCCCACCGTCGACAATCCCGGCGATATACGCAGCGCAAGCGAATCGGCATCGAAGGCAGCCGCTTGACCGCGCAGGTTCTCGAACGACATTGCAGAAATGGTGTCGGCCCATTCGAGCAGCCGCTCGGTGCGCGCCAGCGCCAGCGAGGCGAGTCCCGTCACGCAAGGCGTGCCGTTGACCACGCTCAAGCCCTCTTTCGCCTCCAGCACGAGCGGTTCGCGCGCGAGCCGCTGCATCGCGCTGGCCGCGCTCATGCGGCCGGTGTCGTCGCGAACAAACCCTTCGCCGATCAGCACCAGCGCGATATGCGCCATATGGCTCAAATACCCGACCGAGCCGAACGCCGGGACTTCGGGTATTAACCCGTTGTCGAGCAACGTGACGAGCAGTTCCACCAGTTCAAGGCGCACGCCGGAATGCCCGTGGGCGAAGTTGTTCACCGCAGCCGCGATGATCGCGCGCGTCTCTTCGCGCCGCAGCGGTTCACCCACGCCAACCGCGTGACTCATCAGGATGTTGCGCGACAAAGCACGCTGTTCCGACGGCGACACGACCACATCACACAGCGCGCCCACGCCGGTGTTCACGCCATAGGCACGAATCCGGCGCTCGACGATCTGCTCGACCAGCGCACGCGCATGGTCGATCCGCGAACGTGCGCCTGGGGACAAAACCAGCGATGCGCCACTAGCGATCTGCGCGACGCCACGCCAGTCGAGCGGGTTGTCGATACACACGGAAGCCCGCGAGCGCTCGTTGCCGCAACCCTCACTCAAGTCCAAGCCGATGACGATGGGGTTAACTGAATCGATCGATGGCGTCGGTAAAACTGAACTGGCAAGCACGTCAACCTCGTTGATTTAGTTAGCAGTACGGGAATGATGACTCGACACAAACTGCTGGAACCGTTCCGAGCAGCGGCCGTTGAACAGGTCGTCGGGCGCGCCTTCGGCATCGGCTTGCCCCTGATGCAGGAACATCACGCGATTCGATACGTGCCGCGCGAAACCCATTTCATGCGTGACGACCAGCATGGTCCGGCCTTCCTCGGCGAGTGCACGCATCACGCGCAATACTTCGCCGACCAGTTCCGGATCGAGCGCGGACGTGGGTTCATCGAAGAGCATGACCTTGGGGTGCATGGCCAACGCCCGCGCAATGGCTACGCGCTGCTGCTGACCGCCCGACAGATGCGCGGGGTACGCATCGCGCTTCTCGTAAAGACCGACCTTCGTCAGCAACTGCTCGGCCTCTTCAAGGCATTCCGCACGTGTGCGCTTCTGCACCCGCAACGGCCCTTCAATCACGTTCTGCATCACCGTCATGTGCGACCAGAGATTGAAACTCTGGAACACCATGCCTAGCTGCGAGCGAATGCGGTCGACTTGCTTGCGATTGCCCGGCTGCAGGCGGCCATCGCGGCCACGCTTCATTTCGATCGCTTCGCCCGCCAGTTTCACTTCGCCGTCGTCAGGTGTTTCCAGCATGTTGATACAACGCAGGAAGGTGCTTTTGCCCGATCCGCTCGCGCCGAGGATGGAGATCACATCGCCTTCGTGCGCGTCGAGGGAAATGCCCTTGAGCACGTGCGCGTCGCCGAAGGACTTGTGGATGTTGGTCGCGGACAGCGCAATGGAGGTGCTGGTGTTCATGAGGTTTTCTCCCTTGGATTCAGGAATCGATGTGCTGGCTGTCGGGGACCGTCGCAGCTTTAAGCGTGGCTGAGGATGAACGCTTCTTCGGCGCGGTATCGTTGCGATCGCGCAGGTGCGGCGAGAGCTTCTTTTCAAGCATGCCCAGCGCCCGCACGATGATGAAATTCAACACGAGGTAGATAGCAGCCGCGCAGATGAAGACCTCCATCGTCCGGTAGGTCCGCTGGATGATCTGCTGCGCGACGCCCGTCACGTCCCAGACCGTGACAAGACTCGCCAGCGCCGTCGACTTGACGAGCAGCACGGCTTCGGTCGAGTACGCCGGCAATGCATAACGCAGCGTGATTGGCGCGATGATCCGGCGCAATACGGTCCAGCGAGACATGCCAACCGCCAGCGCCGCTTCTATCTGGCCGTGCGGTACCGACTGCAGACCGCCGCGAATGATCTCGGCGGTATATCCGGCCGTGCACAACGCGAGTGAGACGATCGCGCATACGTACGGCACGCGCAAGAGTGGCCAGAGGAAGCTCTCGCGCACGGCCGGGAACTGGCCCAGGCCGTAATAAACAAGGAACATCTGGATCAGCAGCGGCGAGCCGCGGAACACCAGGATGTAGCCACGCGCAAAACGGTTGAGCGCCCAGTTCGGGCTCACCCGCATCGCGACAATCACAAGAGAAAGCATGCCGCCCACGATCAGCGAGGCGAAGAACAGCCCGAGCGTGGTGGGGACAGCAGCTAACAGTTTCGACAACGTATCGCCGAGAAATTCGAAATCGATGTTCATGGTCGGATTCGCTTGGGAGTTCGTCTTAGTGGCTCAGCGCCGCGCGAGCGTGCCGCGGAACGAACGGCCGATACGTGCTTCGGCGCGATCAAAAACGCGGTTCGACAGGCTCGTGAGGATTAGGTACAGCGCCCCGCCGACCATATAAAACGTGAAGTATTGATGCGTCGATCCGGCGGCAACCTGGCTCGTGCGCATCAGCTCGGCGAGTCCTGTCACGGCGATCAACGCTGAATCCTTGAGACTCAATTGCCAGACATTGCCGATACCCGGCAACGCAAACCGTATGACTTGCGGGATCAGCACGCGGCGCCATAACGTTGCCGTCGACATGCCGATAGCCCGTGCCGCCTCGATCTCGCCACGCGAGACCGCGAGCACCGCCGAGCGATACACCTCGGCTTGATACGATCCGGAAATCAGGCCAATGGCGAGCGCGCCGACCACGAAAGGCGGCACGCCGATGAACCCGTCGGCGCCGAAAAAGTGGCCGACGGCGGTCATCACCGACGACCCGCCGAAGTAGAAGAGATAGATGATCAGCAGTTCGGGGATGCCGCGAAAGAGCGTGGTGTAGGCATCGCCGATAATTCTTAGCGTGCGGCTGCGCGACAGCTTCGCGGCGGCGACCATTGCACCGAACACTGCGCCAACGCCAAGCGCGGCGATCGTCAGCACCACGGTCATGAGCAGCGCGAGCAGCAAGGTGGGGCCCCACCCTTGCTCACCGAAACCGAGTAGTTGAACCAGACTCATCATTTATCTCCTACGGTGATACATCGTCGAGCGCTCTTATTGACGAGCGCTCGACAGGGCTCAGTAAATCAGCGACGCATCAAGGCGTGGCGTCGACCTTCAGCCACTTCAGCGAGAGGCGCTTGACCGTGCCGTCGGCGAGTGCCGCCTGGATGCCCTGGTCGAATTTCGCCTTCAGGTCCTTGTCGGACTGACGGAATGCCAGTGCTTCGCCCGGACCCCAAACCGTTCCGGCGATCTTCGGACCCGTGAACGCGAGACCCTTGTTTTCCGGCTTGGTGAATGCCGAGGCCCAGTAGGTGCTGTCGTCGAACGCGACGTCGATGCGGCCTGCCACCAGATCCAGGTCATGCTCCGGCGCGGTCTTGTATTCGCGAATGGTCGCGACGTCCTTGAAGTTCGTGTCGATGAACTTGGTGTAGACAGTGCCCGACTGGATGCCAATGGTCTTGCCCTTCAGCGCGACGCGCAGTGCATCGACGGTGGCTTTGTCGTGGGCAGCGTCGCCCGTCAGCTTGACGGTCTGGCCTGCGCCGGGTTGTTTTGCGAGCGCGGACGAGCTCGCGTCAGCGGACACGAAAGCGGCGGGCGTCGAGGCATACGGTGTCGAGAAAGCGATGATCTTCTCGCGTTCCGGCGTGACTGAAATGGCGTCCATAAGCACATCGAACTTGCCCGCTTGCAGGCCGGCGATCATGCCGTCCCAGTCTTGCGTGACCAGGTTGCACTGGATCTTGATGCGGGCGCAGACGTTCTCGATCAGCTCCGGCTCGAAGCCGCCGAGCTTGCCGCCGGGAAGCGTCAGGTTCCACGGTTCGTACGCGCCTTCGGTGGCGATCGTGACGGATTTCCATTCTTTTGCCTGGGCGCTGGCCGCGCCGAGAGCGATTACACCAACGGCGACCGATGCAGCCAGCCGGGCGAGCAATTTCATTTTGCCTGTCATTGTTGAGCCACTCTTTCCACGAAGGTTGTTGGACCAAGTGGCGACCGCCGACTTGTATATACAAGCATGGAGTGAACAAAAAGGACTGGCAACGTTTTTTTAGCCTAAGCGAGGGAACTTAGGGAAAATACTTAGATGCTTGATGGATATGGATTACAGAGGTGTTACTGGGGTCAATGCGGGGAATTTGACGAGCACACGTTAAATTATTTAAGAGTTTTCTTAAAGTTGTCTAGACACGGCACTCACTGTACGAGACACGGCATTAGTGTTTTGGGGTCACACGGTCGGGGTCAGGGATACGCTTGAGCCGGCTATTCTCTTTTAATAATATTGACCGGCTCAAGCAAACCGTAAGCGGAGAAAGCAGTGCCGCCTTCAACGCCAATCCTGCCTTTCACTCAGTCAAGCCGCATCGAATAATCGGTGGCCCGCACATCCTTCGTCAGCGCGCCGATGGATATCCGGTCCACGCCGGTCTCGGCAATCGTCCTCACGGTATCGAAGTTCACGCCGCCTGACACTTCCAGCACCGCCCGGCCACCGGTTAGCCGCACAGCATCGCGCATGGCATCGAAGGCAAAATTATCGAGCAGGATCGATTCCGCCCGATGCGCCAGCGCCGTTTCAAGCTGTTCAAGGGTTTCCACTTCAATCTGGATCGGCACGTCAGCATTCAATGCGAGCGCTGCGTCCATCGCCGCGCCCACGCCGCCCGCCGCGGCAATATGGTTTTCCTTGATCAAGATGCCGTCGTAAAGTGCCAGTCGCTGGTTCGCCCCGCCGCCCACTCGCACCGCGTACTTCTGCGCGAGCCGCAAACCCGGCAAGGTCTTGCGGGTATCGAGAATCCGCGCCCGCGTCCCTTCGATTGCATCCACATAACGGCGCGTCGCTGTCGCCACTCCCGACAACATCTGCAGGAAGTTCAGCCCATTGCGCTCGGCAGTCAGCAGCGCGCGCGCCGGACCGTGCAGCACAACCACGGGCGTATTGGCGATCATCCTCGCCCCTTCGCGATACAGCCATTCCACGCGAATCGATTCATCCACCCGGTGCATCACCGCCTCGAACCATGGAACGCCGCACAACACTGCCTCTTCGCGAACCGTAATGCGGGCCGTGCGCCGCACGGTGGCGGGCACGAGCAGCCCGGTCCGGTCTCCGTCGCCGACGTCTTCCGCGAGCGCGTCGGCGACGTTGCGCTGAAGCGCCTGATCGAACGCAACGCCGTACAACGCCCGGATTTCTTCGAACAAGGGAGAAATCAACTGACTTGCCACCAACGAAACCGTCTCCACCTTCTCTACCATTACGCCGCTCCTACGTTTGAAAACAACGAAACATCCTTCGCCAGATCACCGCTCGCCTGCACGCGCTTCTTGTGACGGGCGGCGAAATCGAGCATGCGGTCGATTGGCAAGCGTGCGCGCGCCGCGATCCGGGAATCAACGAAAATCTCGTTATCGCCGCGTTCCAGCACCGCCGCCAGATTCCCCAGGCCGTTCATCGCCATCCACGGGCAATGCGCGCAACTCTTGCAGGTCGCGCTGTTCCCGGCCGTTGGCGCTTCAATAAACTCCTTACCTGGCGCTGCAAGCCGCATCTTGTGCAGGATCCCGAGATCCGTCGCGACGATAAACCGCTTCGCCTCAAGCCTCACCGCCGCGTCGATCAACTGCGTTGTAGAGCCGACCACGTCGGCGAGCGCGACGACCGCTTCCGGCGATTCCGGATGAACGAGGATTTTTGCATCGGGATACTCGGCGCGCAGCAGATCGAGTTCGATGCCTTTGAATTCATCGTGGACAAGACACGAGCCTTGCCACAGCAACATGTCGGCACCGGTTTTCTTCTGGATGTAGCCGCCCAGATGCCGGTCGGGCGCCCAGAGAATCTTTTCGCCGCGTGCGTGCAGATCCGCAACGATCTCCAACCCGATCGACGATGTCACCATCCAGTCCGCCCGCGCTTTCACAGCAGCACTGGTGTTGGCGTACACAACGACGGTGCGGTCGGGATGGGCGTCGCAGAAACCGGAAAACTCGTCGGCGGGACAACCCAGGTCGAGGGAACAGGTCGCGTCCAGGTCAGGCATCAGCACGCGTTTTTCCGGGCTGAGGATTTTCGCGGTCTCGCCCATGAAACGCACGCCGGCCACGATCAGCGTTTGCGCCGCATGATCACGCCCGAAACGCGCCATTTCCAGCGAATCCGCCACGCAACCGCCGGTTTCATCGGCCAGTTCCTGCAACTCGGCGTCGACGTAGTAATGCGCGACCAACACCGCCTTCTCGCGCACGAGCAACGCTCGAATTCGCTCCTTCAACTCCCGCTTTTCCTCACGCGAGGGGGCGTCCGGCACTTTCGCCCACGCCTGGCCAATGCCGCACGTCAGTCCCTGCGGCCGATCGTACTCGACGCTTTTAATCGCCTGCTCCATCGCTTCCTCGTCTCCATGTCACGTGAATGCGCCGTGAATACGTCACGCACACTGCGTCCCAAAACGAAAAAACCCCGCCAGAGCGGGGTCTTGTGACGTCATCAAATTTTAACGGATATCGATGACGAAGGTCGGTGGTGTGAAGCCGTCAGGCGTAGCGACGCAGGCGTGACGCAAAGTCCTGCAGCGCCTTGATCCCGCTTTGCTCCGCCCGATGACACCAGTCCTGCAGTTGCGCGAGCAGTTGTTCGCGCGACGCGTTGGAGCGATCCCACATGGCAGCCAGATCCTGGCGCAATTCAATATACGTGCGCAGCTTGTGGTTGTCGGAGAAAAGCGCCGGCAACTGCTGGCGTTGCGGCTCATCCAGACCCGCCTCTTCCTTGTGCGCCCATTTGCGGGCGCCGCGCATCAGTTGGTACTTGTCCGCGGAACCGCCTTCTTTCAGCTTCGACAATTCCTGACGATACGCCCGCTTGAGCGCCTTGCCGTAACGCGCCATCACTTCGTAGCGGTTCGACAGCACGGCTTGCAACGTGTCGTGATCGAGCACCGGCTTTGACGCCGACAGTCGCGGCGTGGGCGCAATCTTCTTGACCTTGGCCAGCTTGAACGCCGACATGATGCGGATGTACATCCAGCCAATATCGAATTCGTACCACTTGTTCGACAGCTTCGCCGACGTGGCGTACGTGTGGTGATTGTTGTGCAGTTCTTCGCCGCCGATCAGGATGCCGAGCGGGAAGATGTTCGTGCTGGCGTCAGCGGAATTGAAGTTCCGGTAACCCCACCAGTGCGCAAGCCCGTTCACCACACCGGCTGCCCAGAAGGGAATCCAGATCATCTGCACGGCCCACACCGACAGCCCGACAAAGCCGAACAGCGCAACGTCGATCACCATCATGATGCTGATGCCGAGAATGGGATAGCGCGTGTACACGTTGCGTTCCATCCAGTCGTTCGGCGTGCCGTGACTGAACTTGCGCATGGTTTCCTCGTTCTTGGCTTCCGAACGATAGAGTTCGGCGCCTTCGAGCAGGACTTTCCAGATGCCGCGCGTTTGCGGGCTGTGCGGATCTTCTTCGGTCTCGCACTTGGCGTGATGCTTACGGTGAATCGCGGCCCATTGGCCGGTCAGCATGCCCGTGGTCATCCAGAGCCAGAAGCGGAAAAAGTGGCTGACAACCGGATGCAGCTCCAGCGCGCGGTGCGCCTGGCAGCGATGCAAATAGACGGTCACGCCGATGATCGTGATGTGCGTCATCACGAGAGTGAACACCAGGATCTGCCACCACGAGAGGTCGAGCAGTCCGTTGGCGAGAAATTCAAGCGATGAATTCAGCAAGGCAATTTACCTAAAAGGCGGAAAAAATTAGCCGAACGAAAACAGGATCGACGGCTGTTGGGTACATGAAAGAAACATGCACGTGGTTCGACGGCATTTTACGCCATGCGTTCCAAGTCTTTGTGTCGATTAGGGAAAATTTTGATTTCGCGCAGGGTCAACAGGAAATTTGACCGCTAAATCGCGTCGCTGTTTAGTGCGGTAAACACGAATTTCGCGCTTTTGAAAGCTTTGGCCGGGGATTGCACGCATTTCCACCGACCAAAGCGAGCAAACTCTACTTATTCCTCAGCGGCGTCCTCTGCCGATTCCTCGACAACGGCTTCCTTGGCAGCAACCGGCAACCGTTCAAGTACGGCGGCGAAGAAACCGTCCGTGCCGTGCTTGTGCGGCCAAAGTTGCAGATAGTCACCCGTGTCGAGGTCGATGCGCTGTTCAGCCAGCACCTCGCGCGCCGGGACCAGCTTGAAGCCCGGATGCGTGGCGAGGAACTGATTGACCACTCCCTCGTTTTCCGCTTCCAGCATGCTGCATGTTGCGTAGACGAGACGGCCGCCCACTTTCACCAGCCGGGCCGCGCTGGTCAGGATCGACAACTGCTTCGGCGTCAGTTCGGCCACCGATTCCGGCGACTGGCGCCATTTCAGGTCCGGATTACGCCGCAGGGTGCCGAGTCCGGAACACGGGGCATCGACGAGAACGCGGTCAATCTTACCGGCCAGGCGCTTGATCTTGGCGTCGTGTTCGCTGTCGATCAGCACCGGATTCACATTCGACAAACCGCTACGAGCCAGGCGTGGCTTGAGTTTGGCGAGCCGGCGGTCGGACACGTCGAAGGCGTAGAGACGGCCCGTGGAGCGCATCATTGCACCGAGCGCCAGCGTCTTGCCGCCCGCGCCCGCGCAGAAATCGACGATCATCTCGCCGCGCCGGGGCGCGACCAGCGAGCACAAAAGCTGGCTGCCTTCGTCCTGCACCTCGATCCAGCCATCCTGGAACGGCTGCAGGCGCGTCAACGCCGGCTTGCCGTCCACCCGCACGCCAAACGGTGCAAACGGCATTTCGCCTGCATCGATACCCGCTTCCGTCAGAGTCTTGATCACCAGCTCGCGCGTGGCCTTGATCGGGTTTGCGCGCAGATCGAGCGGCGCCGGGTAATTCAGCGACGCGGCGAGCAACGCCAGCTCTTCGGTATCGAAGCGCTTCGTCATGGCGTCGTAGATCCATTGCGGCAAATTGGTCCGCACCCGCACCGGCAAGCTGCCCGGATCGATCTTCGAGACCTGGTTGAGCCACTGGTATTCATCGGCGGAAATAAAGGGCTTTACCGCCGACAAACCGGCCGTCTGCATCAGGCCCAGCAAGGCGAGACGCCGCGCCAAGTTGCCGCTGCCGCTTTCGGCAAGATGCGAAAACTCCATCTTGCGGCGCAGGACGGCGAACACCGCTTCGGCGATCACACCGCGCTCGTTGTGGCCGAGCTTCGGATGCGCGCGGAAAAAGCGGCTGGTGGCCGCATCGGCCGGGCCGCTGAAGCGCAAAACGTCGGCCAGCAACGTCTCTGTTTGTCCTATCAAAAATCCATGAAGCCTCATACGCCCTCCCCGGCAATGTCGGCAAAGAGCCATTGCGGCTCTGGTGGCGTGAGCACGACACGCTCGCCGTCGATGGCAAGACGCCCTTCGACGAACCAGCGCACCGCGCGTGGGTAAATAATGTGTTCGACCGCCAGCACCCGCGAAGCGAGCGCTGCGGCGTCGTCGCCGGCCATGACCGGCACCGCAGCTTGCGCGACGATAGGCCCATGATCCAGCGTCGGCGTGACAAAATGGACGCTCGCGCCGTGCACGCGTACGCCGGCATCCAGTGCTTGCTGGTGGGTTTTGAGGCCCGGAAAGCACGGCAACAGCGACGGGTGAACATTGATCATGCGGCCCGCGTAGCGCTCGACGAAAGCGTCGGTCAATACGCGCATGAAGCCTGCAAGCATGACGAGGTCCGGCTCGAAGCCGTCGATACTGCGTGCAAGCGCCTGATCGAAGGCTTCGCGCGTTGTGAAATCACGGTGATCTACAACAGTTGCTGGAATCCCGTTCGCCGCTGCGAACGCAAGCCCGGCGGCGTCTGGGCGATTCGATATGACAGCGGCCACCTGCGCCTGCCAGCCTTCGCGCGCGCAAGCCCGCACGACGGTTTCCATATTGGTTCCCCGCCCGGAAATCAGGATGACGATTTTTTTCATCCGCGGATTTTATCATTCGATGCTGTCAAAACCCGGCGAATCCGCCGGCCCCGTAGTGCGCCCGGCCTCCGTCCTGTGCTGCGAGCGTTTATAATCGAACGCTTTGCGGCTTTGCCAGCCTCGCGCTGCGTCAGCCCCGCATGACTTGTATTTAGCTTGTTTTGAGCCCAATTAACCGCCAACCGCCGACCCAACCGATATCGTGAGAGTCTTTCGCGGCCTACCCAATGCCGAAAGCCGCGCGCCCTGTGCGCTGACCATCGGCAATTTTGACGGTGTCCACCGTGGCCATCAGGCGCTGCTCGCCCACGTGCGCGCCGCCGCGGACGCCCGCGGCCTGCCGGTCTGCGTGATGACCTTCGAGCCGCATCCCCGCGAATTCTTCAATCCCGCCGGCGCGCCGCCGCGCATTGCCATGCTGCGCGACAAGCTGGAAGCGCTGCGTACGAACGGCGTGGATCGTGTGGTGGTCGAACACTTCAATCACACCTTCGCCAGCCAGCCGCCGGACACGTTCGTCGAAAACGTGATCGTGAACGGGTTGCATGCGCGCTGGGTGATGATTGGCGATGACTTCCGCTACGGCGCGAAACGCGCCGGCGATTTCGAATCGCTGCAACTAGCCGGACGCAAACATGGCTTCGAAGTCGAACAAATGGCAACGGTCGCGGACCTGAACGGCGCGCGCATTTCGAGTTCGGGCGTGCGGTCGTCGCTGGTCGCAGGCGATCTCGACGCCGCCCGCCTCGCACTCGGCCGCCCCTACGTCATTAGCGGCCACGTGGTCCACGGACAAAAACTCGGCCGCGATCTCGGCTTTCCCACGCTCAACATGCCGATCGCCCATAAGCGGCCGGCGCTCGCAGGCATCTTCGTCGTGCTTGTGCATGGGCTTGGACCCGACCCGCTGCCGGCCGTGGCGAGCCTCGGACTGCGTCCGACCGTGGACGATTCCGGCCGCGTGATGCTTGAAACCTTCGTGCTCGACTGGCATGGCGACGCGTACGGCAAGCTTGTGCGTATCGAATTCCTGAAAAAGCTGCGCGACGAGGAGAAATACGTGGACCTCGAAACCCTGACGGCAGCCATAGCGCGCGACGTGACCAACGCTCGCGCGTATTTCGCTGCAGACGTGAACTCAAGTGGCCGCGACAGCGGTTTCGCCACCTCGGCCACCGACCGAATTAGGTAAGCGCGTGGCGCCGGGTGCCCAAAGATTCCGATAAGGTTTCCGATAAAACTCCCGACGCGCTGCCCGCTGCCTCGCTAAACACGCACCTTCGAGCCCGTTCCCGAGCTTGCCCGCTTGGAACCGCCGCCTCACCGCCGCTTCATCGAATAGATATCGAGTTATCCATGAGCAACAAGAAAGAAGCCAAGCCCCAGTCGAAATATCCGGTCAACCTGCTGGATACGCCGTTCCCCATGCGAGGCGACTTGCCCAAGCGCGAGCCGCAATGGGTGCAGGAATGGCAGGACAACAAGATCTACGAGAAGATCCGCGCCGCCAGCAAGGGCCGCAAGAAGTTCATCCTGCACGACGGCCCGCCGTATGCGAACGGTGACATCCACCTCGGCCACGCGGTGAACAAAATCCTGAAGGACATGATCGTGAAGGCGCGCAACCTGGCGGGCTTCGACGCGGTCTATGTCCCCGGTTGGGATTGCCACGGCATGCCAATCGAAATCCAGATCGAAAAGCAGTTCGGCAAGTCGCTGCCGGCACGCGAAGTGATGGAAAAAGCGCGCACCTACGCGAGCGCGCAGATCGAGAAGCAGAAGCTCGGCTTCCGTCGCCTTGGTGTACTCGGCGACTGGGACAATCCGTACAAGACGATGAATTTCACCAACGAAGCGGGCGAAATCCGCGCGCTGGGGAAGATCCTCGAGAAGGGTTATGTGTATCGCGGGCTGAAGCCGGTGAACTGGTGTTTCGATTGTGGTTCGGCGCTGGCTGAAGCCGAAGTCGAGTATCAGGACAAGGTTGATCCGACCATCGACGTGCTGTTCACTTTTGCCGAGCCGGAAAAGACCGCGCAGGCGTTCGGGCTTGCCGCGTTACCGAAGCAGGAAGGCGGCATCGTGATCTGGACGACGACCCCATGGACCATCCCCGCGAATCAGGCGCTCAACGTGCATCCGGAGATTGTCTATAGCCTCGTCGATACGGAAAAGGGTCTGCTGATCCTGGCCGCTGATCGCGTGGAAGAATGCCTGAAGCAATACGAACTCACGGGTTCGATCATCGCGACCACGACGGGCGAGAAGTTGAGCGGCCTGCGTTTTCATCATCCGTTGAGCGCGGCTCACCCCGGCTATAAACGCACGGCGCCCGTGTATCTGGGCGAGTACGTGACGACCGAAAGCGGCACGGGGATCGTGCATTCATCGCCGGCGTATGGTGTGGAAGACTTCGTGTCGTGCAAGGCGCATGGCATGACAGATTCGGACATCATCAACCCGGTCATGGGCGATGGGCGGTATATCGAGTCGCTGCCTTTGTTTGGCGGACTGTCGATCTGGGAAGCCAACGACCAGATCGTGGCGGCCTTGCGCGGCGCACATTCGCTGCTGAAAACCGAGAAGTACAAGCACAGCTACATGCACTGCTGGCGCCACAAGACGCCGATCATCTATCGCGCGACGTCGCAGTGGTTCGCCGGCATGGACGTGAAGCCGAACGATACGTCGCGCACGCTGCGTGAAACCGCGCTGGAAGGGATTGAGAACACCGCGTTCTTCCCTGCATGGGGCAAGCAGCGTCTATACAGCATGATCGCGACCCGGCCGGACTGGACGCTCTCGCGGCAACGCCAATGGGGCGTGCCGATGGCATTCTTCGTCCACAAGGAAACCGGCGAACTGCATCCGCGCACGCTGGAATTGCTGGAAGAAGTAGCGAAGCGCGTGGAAGTGAGTGGCATTGAAGCGTGGCAAACGCTCGATCCAGCGGAACTGCTCGGCAACGAAGCCAACATGTACGAGAAGAATCGCGACACGCTCGACGTGTGGTTCGATTCCGGTACGACGCACTGGCACGTGCTGCGCGGCTCGCACAAGGATTCGCTGCAATTCCCGGCGGACTTGTATCTGGAAGGCTCGGACCAGCATCGCGGATGGTTCCATTCGTCGCTGCTCACTGCCTCCATGCTCGATGGCCGCCCGCCGTACAACGCGCTGCTCACGCACGGCTTCACGGTTGATGGCGAAGGCCGCAAGATGTCAAAGTCGCTGGGTAATGGCATCGACCCGCACGAAGTGTCGAACCGGCTGGGCGCGGAAATCATCCGCCTGTGGATTGCATCGACGGATTATTCAGGCGAACTCGCGATCTCCGAAGAGATCCTGAAGCGCGTGACGGAAACATATAGGCGGATTCGCAATACGTTGCGTTTCCTCTTGTCCAATCTCTCCGATTTCGACTTCGAGCAGCACGCGCGTCCGGTGGAAGACTGGCTCGAAATCGACAAATACGCCGTCGCCCTAGCGCAGAACCTGCAAGACGATGTGCTCGCGCACTACGAGAAATTCGAGTTCCACCCGGTGGTGTCGAAGCTTGCTACGTTCTGCTCGGAAGATCTCGGCGGGTTCTATCTGGACGTGCTGAAGGATCGGCTCTACACCATGAAGCCCGACTCGCGCGAACGCCGCGCGGCGCAAACAGTGCTGCATCACATCGCGCATGGTTTGCTGCGGCTGGTCGCGCCGTACCTGTCGTTCACGGCGGAAGAGGCCTACAAGGTGCTGCAACCCGGTCGCGATACCATCTTCACGGAGGTGTATCACGCTTATCCGCAAGTGCCCGAGGCCGGCGAATTGCTCGACAAGTGGACGCTGATCCGCTCAGCGCGCAGCGACGTCACGAAGGCGCTGGAAGAAGCACGCACGGCGAATCTGATCGGTTCGTCGCTGCAGGCTGAAGTGGATGTACGGGCGAGCGGCGCGCGGTTCAACGCGTTGACCAGTCTTGGCGATGACCTCAGCTTCGTGCTGATCACATCGGCGGCACGGGTGGTGAAGGTAGCGAGCGAAGCGGACGAAGGCGTCGACGTGATTGCATCCACATACCTGAAATGCGAACGCTGCTGGCACTATTGCGACGACGTGGGCGCATCGGCGGAACATCCTGGATTGTGCGGCCGCTGCATCACCAATCTCTTCGGCAACGGCGAAACGCGGAGCGCAGCATAATGGCAAGAACGATGTCGAAACAAAGCAGTAGTGGTTCACTCGCGCCGTGGCTGGGCGTGGCGCTGATTGTGATTCTCTTCGACCAGTTGTCGAAGATCGCGGTCGCCCGTGTGTTCACGTATGGCGAACCGCACGCGCTCACGCCGTTCTTCAACCTGTTCCTGATCTACAACCGCGGCGCGGCGTTCAGCTTTCTCGCCAGCGCCGGCGGTTGGCAGCGTTGGGGTTTCACGGCGCTTGGTGTGGTCGCGGCTATCGTGATCTGCTACTTGCTGAAACGGCACGGCACGCAACGGTTGTTCTGCACGGCGCTGGCGCTGATCATGGGTGGCGCGATCGGCAACGTGATCGACCGGATCGCGTATGGCCATGTGATCGACTTTCTGGATTTTCACGTTAATACGTGGCACTGGCCGGCGTTTAATCTCGCCGACAGCGCAATTACCATCGGCGCAGTGCTGCTCGTTTTCGATGAGTTGCGGCGCGTGCGCGGAGCGAAGTAGCGGGTCTTGTCATCAGTACGGAGGCCAGGTTTGGACAACGCAGAACTCGCAGGAAAGCATCTCGTACTTGGGCTGTCAGGCGGTATCGCGTGCTACAAGATCGCCGAACTCACGCGTCTGCTGGTGAAAGCCGGCGCGACCGTGCAGATCGTCATGACAGAGGCCGCCACGCAATTCATCACGCCCGTCACCATGCAGGCGCTGTCCGGGCGCCCCGTGTACACGTCGCAATGGGACGCGCGGATTGCGAACAACATGGCGCATATCGATTTATCGCGTGAAGCCGATGCAATCGTGATCGCGCCCGCCTCCACCGACTTCATCGCCAAGCTCGCGCATGGCAATTGCGACGACCTGCTCTCAACGCTGTGCGTGGCGCGCGATTGTCCGCTGCTCGTCGTACCCGCGATGAACCGGCAGATGTGGCAGAACCCGGCAACGCAACGCAACGTCGCGCAATTGCGAGCCGATGGCGTGCAAGTGCTTGGGCCCGATTCCGGCGCGCAAGCGTGCGGCGAAGTGGGCGATGGCCGGATGCTGGAACCCTCCGCAACATTCGAAGCCATCTGCGCGTTCTTCCAGCCGAAGATCCTGCAGGGGCATCGCGTGTTGATTACGGCCGGTCCGACCTTCGAGCCGCTCGATCCCGTGCGCGGCATCACCAACCGCTCGTCCGGCAAGATGGGCTTCGCGCTCGCACGCGCGGCCGCTCAGGCCGGCGCCGACGTGCATCTCGTGGCCGGCCCGGTTGCGCTGGAAACGCCTTGGGGTGTTTATCGCGAAGATGTGCAGACCGCGCAGCAAATGCACGACGCGGTGTTGCACGCCACACCGGACGCGGACATCTTTATCGCGGTGGCAGCAGTCGCGGATTGGCGCGTGGACAACCTGAGTGAGCACAAGATCAAGAAGACCGCCAATCAGCCAATGCCCAGCTTCACGTTCGTCGAAAATCCAGACATTCTCGCGACCGTCGCGCGTTTGCCGAACCCGCCGTATTGCGTTGGTTTCGCGGCGGAAAGCGGGGACCTCGAGGTGCATGGCGAGGAGAAGCGCGCACGCAAGAATGTGCCGCTGCTGATCGGCAATCTTGGACCGCTGACGTTCGGCCTCGACGACAACGAAGTCATCCTGTTCGAAGCATCGGGAATCACGCGCCTGCCACGCGCCGATAAAAAACTGCTCGCGAAGTTGCTGATCAGCGAGATTGCGAAGCGGGCGCCACGTGGCGGTTCGCTGCTGTCTTAGGGCATCGCTTTTAGGGCATCGATCAAACCATGACGACGAAACTCTCCGTACTCGATCAAACGCCGGTCATTCACGGTCATAGCACTGCCGACGCAATCGCGGCCACGCTCGATCTCGCGCGTCTTGCCGATGACCTCGGTTATACGCGTTACTGGTGCGCCGAGCATCACGGTTTGTACGGGGTATCGAATCCATGCCCTGAGGTCATGCTTGCGCGTATTGGCAGCATCACACAGCGAATCCGGATTGGCTCGGGCGGCGTCATGCTGCCGTACTACAGCTCGTTCAAGGTCGCCGAACAGTTCCTGATGCTCGAAGCACTGTTCCCGAATCGCGTGGACCTGGGCGTCGGGCGTGCACCCGGCGGTGACATGCGCACCGCGCAAGCGGTGGCGGCAGGCGACTACAATCGCGGCGATATTTTCCCGCAACAAGTGGGCGAACTCGTCGGCCTGTTCGACGGTACGCTGCCCGAGGATCACCTCGCGCATGGCGTGTTGCTGCAGCCGGAAATTGCCACACGCCCCGAGTTATGGATGCTCGGTTCCAGCGACTTCGGCGGCCTGCTCGCGGCGCAGCTCGGCATTCGTTTCGCGTTCGCGCATTTCATCAACGCGCAGTATGGGCATCGGGTGGCGGAGGCGTATCGCGAGCGGTTTGTATCGCGGAATGGATCAACGCCCTACCTCGCTGCGGCCGTGTTCGTGATTTGCGCCGATACCGAAACGGAAGCCGCCGCGCTGGAACGCGCGGTCGACTTACGTCGCGTGCAGATGGCGTATGGGCTGAACATGCCGATTCCATCGATCGCACAAGGAGCAAATCAGGCATTCGGTGAACGTGAACTGAGCGTCATCGCGCGCGAAAAGAATCGCAGCATCATTGGCACGCCGGAACGCGTGACCGAACAATTGCATGAACTCCAGCAACGCTTCGACGCCGACGAACTGATCGTGCTGACCGTTGCAGGAAGTTATCCGGCGCGCATGCGCTCGTATGAACTGCTGGCTGAAGCATTCGAACTCAACAAACAGACCTCATGAAACTCGACATCAAGATCCTCGATGCGCGCATGCGCGACTATCTGCCCGCCTACGCCACGCCCGGCAGTGCCGGACTCGACCTGCGTGCGTGCCTGGACGAAGCCATTACGCTCGAACCCGGCCAGACGGTGCTGGTGCCCACGGGCCTGGCGATTCATATCGAAGATCCGGGTTACGCGGCGGTGATTCTTCCGCGTTCAGGCTTGGGCCATAAGCATGGCGTGGTGCTGGGGAATCTGGTCGGGTTGATCGACTCGGATTATCAAGGTCAGCTGATGATCTCGACGTGGAATCGCGGCGCGACTGCGTTCACGCTGAACCCGCTCGAACGCCTCGCGCAAATGGTGATTGTGCCGGTGGTGCAGGCGACGTTTAATATTGTCGATGACTTCGCCCAGAGCGAGCGCGGCGACGGTGGTTTCGGCAGCACGGGCAAGCACTGAGCCTTAGGGCAGCTAAAAGCCTTATGCGCGGCACGCCGCCGCGTACGTTCGAATAACCTGCCGCACGCGATCTTGCACCAGCGCGTGCGGCTCGTTTTTCAACTGACCACGCCGCACCGCCCAATACTGGTCCGGCAAGAACTGGCTGAGCAAGTTCTCCGGAATCTTCAGAGCGCTCAGGTTATCGAGCAGCGTTTGCGCCGCCGCACCGATCTCCGGATCCGCCCAGTAATAACGCACGCGGTCGCTATAACTGTAGGTGCGTAACACGCGTTGCTGTTCGGCATCGCCGTGATAATACTTTTCCCAGTAACCCGGTTTGCTCAGCATCACGCGCTCGACCACAGCGCGTAGATTCGATCGCTTGCTCTCTGAAACCAACTGCGTTTCGATATCCGCCAAAGCGTACAACGCCTCGCGCAATGCGAACGTCACGCCCGGACCGACCTTGAGAATGCGGAAACCGTCGCGGACTAAAGCAGTCAGCGCTTCAGACGTTTGGTAATCCGTGGAATGCGCTTCGAATACCATGCCCGGCAGATCATCGAGTGCGCTCTTTAACGACTCCGCGCGCGCCGGCACATAATCGATCACCTTCGTGTGATCGAACTCCACGCCGGGTTGCACGACAAGCGCGATCACGCGCGGCCATGTATCTTCCACGCCGTGTTCTTGCCACGCTTGTCTGTGGACCAAAGCCGTTTCAATCGCCGCTTCACGCGATGTCGGCTCCACGATATCCAGCTCTTCCGCCGCGCCGCCCGGCACAGGTACTTCGGTGCCGATCACGTACACAGGACTCACGCCCAGACCCGCGCGTTTCACCGCGGCCTCCGCTACCGCGCACAAGCGCGCTGCCCTTGCCGCCACGACCGCATCTGATAAACGCTCAGGATCGTCGCCGCACGACATGCTGGTATCGAGGTGAATTTTCGTGAATCCCGCGGACGCATACGCATCGATCAACGCATCAGCGCGTTGCATCGCCTCTTCAGCGGGAAGATGGCGCCACGCGTTTGGGCCAAGGTGATCGCCGCCAAGAATCAGGTGCTCATGCGGAAAGCCGACCCGTTCAGCAATTGAACGCACGAAGTCCACAAAATCAGCGGGCTTCATGCCCGTATAACCGCCGTACTGATCGACCTGATTCGATGTCGATTCGATCAACAACGGCGTCTCGTCTTCCAGCGCCTGCCGCATGGCCGCCTCCAGCACCCACGGATGCGCGGAACAAATCGAATAGATGCCGGCAAGCCACGCCGACGCCGGATGTGCATTGCTCAAACGCGAGACGATCGAATTCATGACATCACTCCGTGGCTGTCTTCAAGAATGCGTCCAGTTCGGCGAACGTCGCGGTTCCTTCCATTGGGCCCTTCACGCCGACCGCCCGCGCGCCGCTTGCACACGCATATTTCAACGCCGCGTCCACATCCATGCCCTGCGCGCGGCAGCTGATATACGTGGCGCCGAAGCAATCGCCCGCGCCGGTCGGATCGAGTTCCTGCGCTTTGAACGCGGGACGATGCGTCTCGCCGTTGGCATCGAAGTAACTGCAACCCTCAGCGCCGCGCTTCACGATCACTTCTTTCACACCGCGCTTCAGCAGTTCATCAATCGCGCCACGCTCCGATGTCGCGCTCGCCAACAGGGTCACTTCGTGACCGCTCGGCAGGAAGACATCGGTGTAGTCGAGAATGAAATCGAGCGCGTCGCGCATCTCGGGAATCCGCAGCATTTCCTTGCGGATGTTCGGATCGAAACTCACCGTGCCGCCGTTCGTCTTCACCGTTTCAATCGCCTGCTTCATCGCTTCGATGATCCTGAACGAGAACAGCGACGACCCCATCACATGGAAGTTGCCGCACTTTGCAAGCAGGTCGTCCCGCAGATTCGCGACCGACAACTGCGCCGACGCGCTATTCGTAATGTTGTAGATGAAATCGCGATCGCCGTCTTCGCGGTAGGTGACGAACGCGCTGCCCGTGGTCGCGTCTTTCAGCACTGCGATACCGGACACATCCACGCCATCTCCGCGCAATCGTTCGACGTTGAGCACGCCGAAATCGTCATCGCCGACGCAGCCGATCATCGCGCACGGACTGCCGAGCTTCGCAACCTGATCGATGAAAATGGCTGGCGCGCCGCTGGCGAACGGGCCAATGAGCGTGCCTGGCTCACGAAAGCTCTGGCCAATTTTAGTGGCCATGATTTCGACAAGAATCTCGCCCATCGCGACGATGGTGCCGGGCTTCCTGGAGGGAACACCGTTTGAATTAGGCATGACGTTTCTTTGTTTGAACATCGATACACACCGCGACCAGAATCACGATGCCTTTCACGATGAGTTGATAGAAATACGGAACGCTGAGCAGGTTCATCCCGTTGTTGATAACGCCGATAATCAGCGCGCCGATCAGCGTCCCGGTGATCGTTCCGTAACCGCCCGAGAGACTCGTTCCGCCGAGCACGGCGGCGGCGATGGCATCGAGTTCATAGCCAATTCCCGCATTCGGCTGCGCCGAATAAAGCCGCGACGTCATCAGCACGCCGCCAATACTTGCGAGCAAACCCGAGATCATGAAAATCATGATTCGCAGCCTGTTTACATCGATACCCGAATACAGAGCCGCCTCGCGATTTCCTCCCGCCAGATACGCCTTGCGTCCGAATACGGTACGCGAGAGCACGAAGTGATTCAACAGCAGCAGCACCGCGAGAATCCAGATCGGCAGCGGAATGCCCAGCACAAGGCCGTTGCCGAGGAAAGCGAAGCGGTCGTCGTCGATAGAAATGGGCACGCCATTCGACGTCAGGTAGGCCAAACCCCGAAAAACGCCCATGGTGGCGACCGTGACAATAAACGACGGGATTGTGAGCAAGGCGGTCAATGAGCCGTTCACGGCCCCTAAAACAAGCCCGGTGCCCATGGCGGCGAGCACGGCCATGAAGGGGGACGCACCATGCTCCAGCGCAAATGCGCAGACGGTGCCGACCAGCGCCATGGTTGCACCAACCGACAGGTCGATATCGCCCAGCAGAAGCACGTACGTCATGCCGAATCCAAGTATGGCGATGATGGAAACCTGCATCACCACGTTCACGAGGTTGTTCACCGACATGAAGTTGGGCGATAACGCCCAGAAAAATCCGCACAGGACGATCAGCCCGACGACGATCCCGCCGTAGTGCCTGAGCGCGCGTTGTAGCGCACCGCTTGCGTGCGAGCGCCGCGTGGATGCGGCGCCACTGAGTTGTGTGGGGTTCATGCTGTTGTGGCTCCCGTTGCGTACGACATCACTTCTTCTTGCGTGATGGGCAATCCAGCGTGCGCATCAAATTCATGGACGATGCGCTTCTCGCGCATCACGACGAGGCGATCGCTCATGGCGAGCGCTTCCGGCAATTCCGACGAGACAAGAATGATCGCGGTCCCGCTCGCAGCCAACTCGCGGATCACTCGATAGATTTCGAACTTTGCGCCAACGTCGACGCCGCGCGTGGGTTCATCGAGGATCAGGACCTTGGGTTTCAACGCCAGCCATTTCGAGAACACCACTTTCTGCTGATTGCCGCCGCTCAGGTTTCCAACCGCCTGAAACGGCCCCGATGCACGGATATTCATGCGCGTGATCGCGTTCGCGGTTTCTTCGCGTTCGAAGCGGCGATTCAGGATGCCAAAACGCGAACCGTGTTCTTCGAAACTCGCCATTGTCACGTTGTTGGCAATCGAATGCATCAGCACCAGGCCTTCGTGCTTGCGGTCTTCCGTGACGAACGCAATGCCCTCGCGAATGGCGTGCGCGGGATTACGCAATTTCAGGCGCTTGCCGCTCATGGTGATCTCGCCGCTTGGCCGGCCGATGCCGAACAACGCCTTCATCACCTCCGAGCGCCCCGCGCCGATCAGTCCAAAGAAGCCGAGGATCTCGCCCGCGTGAATCTGGAAACTGATGTCTTCGAATTGACCGGCGAGCGTGAGGTTATTCACCTTCAGCAACGGCAACGAAGGACAGGTATAAGGCGTCTCACGGCGCGGATACACATCGTTCATTTCGCGGCCGACCATCATCGCGATCAATGCACCGATGGTCGTCTGGTCCTTCTGCAAGGTCGCGATGTAACGGCCGTCGCGCATGACCGAGATGTCGTCGGAGATACGCATGATCTCGTCCATCCGGTGCGAGATATACACGACCGCCGCGCCCTTCGCCGTCAGCTTCGTGACGATATGAAAAAGGATCTCGGCTTCGCGGTCGCTGAGCGAAGACGTAGGTTCGTCCATGATCACCAGCGATGCATCGCGGCTCAGCGCCTTGGCAATTTCCACGAGCTGGCGCTGCGCCATGGACAGTCGCGAAACCGGCGCGGTGGCGTCAATATCGATACCCAGGTCATCCAGCAACGTCTGCGCTTGCGCATACAAACGCTTGAAATCGACGACACCAAAACGCCGCGGCTCGTGCCCCGCGAACATGTTCTCGGCCACGCTCAGGTTCTTCGCGAGACTGAGCTCCTGATAAATGATCGCGATGCCCGCCTTCTGCGACTCGCCGGGATTCGCGAACGTGGCCAGCGATCCATTCAGGAATATCTCGCCACGCGTGGGCGCATGAACGCCCGCGAGAATCTTCATCAGCGTGGACTTGCCCGCACCGTTCTCGCCGAGCAGCGTATGCACGCGGCCCGGCAGGATCGAGAGCGAGACGTCTTTAATCGCCTCGACCGGACCGAACGATTTCGCGATGCCGCGCAACTCGAGCAGCGGCACGGTCGGGCGAGGTTTTAAAACCGTGTTCATTTCACCGACGCATTCAAGTACTGACCCGGCGTCACCGGTTGCAGCTTCGGCACGGATTGCTTTTCTGCGACCTTCACGGCGGTGTCCACGGCGAGCGCGCCCATCTTGTCCGGATACTGGCGGATCACGCCAACGAAGTTCGGGTTCTTGTCCACCGCTGCGCGTGCTTCCGGCATGCCGTCGAAGCCGATCACCTTCACGTGATTCCCCGCCGATTTGCCGGCGACCGCCGCGGCCATTGCAGCATCGTCGCCGAAACCGAAGATGCCCGCGAGATCGGGATTCGCCTGCAGCATGTTCTGCGCAGCGCTCAACGCATCGGCGCGCGTAATGCCCGGTTGTATCGCGACGATCTTCACATCGGGACATGCTTCCAGCGCCTTCTTGAAGCCCGTTACGCGGTCGATCACCGATTGAACCGTCGGATAGTCGATCACGCCGACCTTGCCCTTGCCGCCCAGCACCTTGCACATCAGCGTGCCGGCTTGCAGGCCGCCTGCGTAGTTATCGGTAGCAATGTGCGACGCGACTTCAACGCCTTGCGCGCTGATATCGACGGTGATCACGGGAATCCCCGCGCGCTGCGCCGTCAGCACGGCAGCTTTCACGCCTTTGGAATCGACCGGCGAGATCACGATCACATCGACCTTTTTCGTCACGAAATCCTGGACGTCGGCAATCTGCTTGCTCAGGTCCTGATTCGCAATCGCGATATCGATTTGCGCGTGATCCTTCGCGGCTTCCGCCTTCATCGCATTGGCAAGCTCGACGTAGAACGGGTGTTGTTGCGTGAGCAGCGATGCGCCAATCTTTATATCGGCGGCGTGAGCGGCAGTTGCGGTTGCGGCGAACGTGGCGACGAGAACGGCAAAAATTGAACGACGACGAAACATGTGATTGTCTCCAGTTATTGTTTAGGGTTACTGATTACGAAATTCAAGAATCCCTTCTTCTCGCCGATGCACATCCAGTCCGGCTTTGAGAATCAGATCGAGTGTCGGCGGGTCGATGGCGTCATCGAGCACCAGTCCGCCCAGGCGGCTGAGGTGGCAGAAGACCTCGCCTTCGCCTTGCAGCGCAGGCTGGTAAGCCACGACCACGCAGCGTTTGGCGTTTTTTAACGCAGCCTTGAACACGCCTGCGAGACGCGGATCGGCGCACAGCAAATTGCCCTCGCGATCGATGCCGCTCGCCTCCAGCACCGCCAGATCCAGCGACAGCGCAGACAGCGAGCGCTCGGCGTCCGGCCCAAGCAGCACGGTGGAATCGTCATCCAGCGAACCGCCGGTCAGGCGCAATTCGCAGCGCATGAAACGCTGAACGGTCGGCACCATCGCAATGTCATTAAGCGTGAGCGCCAGGTTTGCCCGGTCGGCGAGCAGCGGCAGCAGCTTGTGCGTGATCAATCCCGCGCCCATGAACACCGACGCATGGTCATCGATGAAATCAGCGGCCATTCGCGCAATCGCCATGTCCGCAGCCTGCCGCGTCGCGCTCGAAGGGACAGCCGCCAGTACGTTTTCACCGGGACGTTGCGCCACATAGCGCGCCTTGCCAAACGCCCGGATCAGGTAGCGCTGCTGCTCCAGATAGTTCAGGTCCGAGCGGATCGTGACGCTGGAAACATCGAACGCCGTAGCGAGTTCGTCGACCGATACTTCGCCACGCTTGCGGACAAGTTCGACGATACGCAAACGCCGATGAAGCGAGTTCTTGTTGGCCAACAC
>NZ_JAQGMM010000313.1 GCF_028292365.1 Caballeronia sp. | reverse complement strand
TTCACGCTGACGCATTATCCGCAAAGCGAGGCGAACCGGGACTATCTGGTTATCTCCAGCACGCTCGATATCGAGAATATCGGTGTGGAAACGCAATCCGGAAGCACCTCGCACAACGGCCAGCGCTACCGCTGCGTCACGAACTTTGTTGTCCAGCCGGCCCGCGAAGTCTTCCGCTCGCTTCGCACCCTCAAAAAACCGCGCAGCTACGGCCCCGAGACGGCGATCGTGGTAGGCCCGTCCGATCAGGAAATCTGGACCGACGCCTACGGGCGTTTGAAGGTGCAATTCCCGTGGGACCGGCAGGGCCAGAACGATGAGCGCTCAAGCTGCTGGGCGCGTTCAGTATCCGCGTGGCAGGGCAGCGAATTCGGCGCGACGCACCTCGCCCGGGTGGGGCAAGAGGTGCTGGTCAACTATCTGAATGGGGACCCCGATCTGCCGATCGTGACTGGGCGCGTGGTCAACGCGTTTCAGTTGCCTGCGTGGAAATTGCCCGGTAATCAGGCGCTGTCGGGTTTCAGAAGCCGGGAGTTAAACGGCGGACGCGCGAATCACCTAGTGATGGACGATACCGAGGGCAAGATCCAGGCGCAACTGTCGAGCGACCACGCGTTGTCGCAACTGAATCTGGGCAGCATCACGCGTATTCCGGGGAACGTCGGGCGGCAGGACCCGCGCGGCGGTGGTTTCGAGCTACGCACCGACGAGCACGGCGTGGTGCGTGCAGCCAATGGACTTCTGATCACGACAGAATCACGGGCCAACGCGCAAGCGCATGCGAAGGACATGGGCGAGACGGTCCAGCGGCTCACGCAGGCAAGGAATCTACAGGAGAGTCTGGCTGATCTCGCACAGCAACATCGGGCGCAGGACGAAGGCGCAGACCAGAGCGATATAGCGAAGGCGCTCAAGGCACAGAACGACGCAATCCGGGGCGGTGCAAAGACGGACGACAACGCGTTCCCTGAATTTGATGAACCGCATTTGACAATCGCCAGTCCGGTGGGCATTCAGAGTACGACAGCGGGCAGTACGCACCTTGCGAGTGACGGGCATCTGGCCTTGACGACCGGTGGTCATCTTGGCATTGCCACCGGAAAATCGCTGTTCGCAACCGTCGCGCAGAGTTTCAAGGTCTTCGTTCATAAGCTTGGTATCAAACTGGTGGCGGCTTCGGGCAATGTCCATATTGAGGCACAGCAGGACAACATCGAGATTCAGGCTCGGAAAGTCGTCGAGCTCATGAGCACCAATGGCTGGATCAACCTGACGGCAAAACAAGGTATCCGAATCAACAGCAGCGGCACGGAGTTGGAGATCAGCGCGAGGGGGATCATCGGCTATACGGAAGGTTCGTATCTGGTTCATAGCGCCGACCATCAGACCTTCGCTCCACAGGCGAAACCCGTAAAGCTGCCGCTGACTGACATCAGCCAGGCGAAGGTGGCCGAGCATTTTGTGTTGATGGAGCATGGCTCAGGTCTGCGACTGCCCGGGCAGCGGTATCGGATCACGCTCGCCGCCGGTCAGTTAATCGATGGCACCACAAATGCTTTGGGCGAGACCGCGCTCGTGTTGAGCGAGAGCGTTCAAATAGCGGCGCTCACCTTTCTACGCAACGACGGTACCGATAACGCCATCGCCATTCACACGCCAATGCTGACAAAAAGCGCGGATGCGGGGCATGACGTGGAGAACGCGCAGCCGTCGCTGGCGCTGGAAAAGCGCGTGGTGGGAAAGCAGCAGATTGGCGCGCGCTCGGCGCAGGCTAACGACGTGCAGCGCACGAGCGCGGGCAAGGACGCGATGTACGCGCAATGCAGTCCGAACAACTGGGGCATGCGCTATTCGACCGAACGCGATAAGGCAAGCGTGCAACTGGAGTATCCGGTTGCACGCGCTTACATGAAAGCGATGCGTGTGTGTTTAATGGAACAGGTGCAGTGGGGGCAGATGTATCTAGGGCCGGAGGGAAGAAAGGCGGTGTTGCGGTTGACTTGGCCGTTGAGTGATGACGACAAACGGGATCTTGCAAGTCTGATCAGGCCCATCGTTGGAGCGGCTTTATCTGGTCCCTCGGCAGCGGGTTTTGGTATTCCGGAGATTGCTTGGCCGGCTATCAAGATCGCGGCGTTTGATGGAGGCAACGCCATCGCAATGGGTATGTTCACTGCGGCGAAGTGGGAACTGGCCGTCAACGAAACATGGTTGCACAGCATCTTCAAAGATACCCCATCTGGCAAGGAGGCGGCCGCAGACTTCAAACGCACCGTGACGCAATCAGTTCGTGAATTGGCCAAAACGCTGTATCACGAAGCGCGGCACTGTCAGCAATCATTCTGGATCAATGCGATGGTTCAACGACAGCCGCAGAACTTTGAGGGAACGGCAAATATCGCGAAATGGCCGGTCGTTTCGGCGGGCGATGGCAAAGTAGCCCGGACTGCAATCGCACTTGCGGCAAGCACGCCCATTCCCGACGAGCCTTCGGCGCTCATCGGGATCAAGCGAATGGCGATTGGTGAATACCTACGAGAAGTCAAAGTTTGGGAGGCGGCCCGATGGTATCCGCCCTACGCGCCCGACGAAACATCGTTGGCACAGGAAGTAGCGAACGCTCGCATAGCAGCAGTGAGCCTATTACAAAACACAGGAATGGGAAGCACTCCAATTGACGTCGACAAGATGGCTGCAGAGCCGTACGCACAAATGCAGGATTACGCAGGCAGGCCATGGGAAGACGATGCGTTCTTTTGCGAGGAGGTTGCAGGCGGCTATTGGAACCTATTCTCCGGTCAAGCCTTTCGCACATTGCCTGCTGATCAGTGCAGCCCTGCTTATGTGCTCGCCAGCAAGGCCCCAAGCCGCGTTGTTCCAACCAATCCCGCCGACGCTGGCGGCAAAAACTCAGTACGGGAGTGATGGCATGCCCTATACACCTCCCATTAAAAGCATGACGCCGGCACAGCAGCAACAAATGCTCGCGATCGCGGAAGTTGGACTCCACTGGATAAGTGGAAAAATTGACTTCGAAGAAGTAAAGAGGATGTATGGAGAACCCAAGCGCCACTGGGTCGACAACGAGATTGGCTATGCATACTTTCCCGGCTCTTTCCTTGCGGCTGAATTCTATTTTGACAAGGATCGCCTCATTGGCGGACAAGCTGTGGTAAAGCGATTTGTTCTCACGGTCAACACTTATTTTGAGCCCCACATCCACATGTTGGACTACGAAACACGTCTTGGCTTACAACGCTTAGTGCGTGGGGGGAAAATAGATGGTGTACGCGTTGAACTCGGAGATTTCTTCAATCCCGGTAATCGATGTGCAGGATGCAATCCTAATAATGTCATGCTCGGTTATCGCTTGCCACTATCGACCGACTCCCCATTTGACGTTAATGCGGACTTCGACTACCTGGGCAAGCACGATGCGCCCGACTACGCAAGTCTGCGCGACCCGGAGAACCTCCGTGAAATCACCTTCACGCGCACCTACCTCACGCCAGCGGAACTGGAACAACGCCGCGCAGCCCGACGCCAGCAATACGGACTGATGGACCTTCGCACGGGCATGCTGTGTCCTGAAACCGCGATATGGGAAGGCTGGACAGAAAACGGCCCAACGGATGCCACGATCGTCTACGCAGGCAAGACATTTCCAACCGCTCGCAACGTGCCCTACGAGAATCCGATTCCCTATGAATGGGTTGACGCGCGCTGGATGTGGTTGCGTGAGAACCCGAGACAACCGTGGAGCGAATCATAGTTGTGCGTTGCAGGAAAATCGCTG
Source organism: Caballeronia sp. (assembly GCF_028292365.1). Taxonomy (GTDB): domain Bacteria; phylum Pseudomonadota; class Gammaproteobacteria; order Burkholderiales; family Burkholderiaceae; genus Caballeronia. The sequence continues at coordinate 20,699 of NZ_JAQGMM010000313.1, read as the reverse complement.
TAGCCGTTTAGGAATCTACCTACAAACCTGCGTTGAAGATCAAGAGAGTATGACCGAGTGGATCAACCTGAACACGAAACTGGGTATCCACCTCAATGGCGCCAGCACGGAGTTGGAAATCAGCGCGAAGGGATCATGGACTAGACGGATGGCGCGTACCGACACAGCGCCGACCTCAAACCTTCGGTCCGCGGGCGAAATCCGTACAGTTACCGCTGACTGGCTTCACCCAGGCAAAGGGGTCGAGCCTTTTGTACTGGTAAAGCATAATTCGGTTCTGCAGCAAGGCTCCGTGGTGCGACCCGTGAACACTTTGCTGACGCGCCGACATACGCTTGCGAACGTTAATGCTCGGATTCGAGGCGAACCGACGCTACGGCATTCGGTCGGACGCGCCGGCCGAACGCAGATTTTCCAGACACGCGACGCATCAGGATGGCCAGCCTCAACAACAGATGGCCGCAACGAAAACGACGAAAGAAGAGGCAAGCGCAGTGACAATCACTCCGCTTCCTGCGTCACCTCTTCATGCGGATATACGCGTACGAGCACAATGCGCGGCCCGTTCATCTTCTTCACCACGATATCGAAACGATCGAAGCCGATCCGCTGCCCTTCGCTCGGCAAATCGCCCAGCGCATTGATCACAAGTCCGCCGACCGATTCCGCCTGGCCCTCGTCGATATCAATCCCCAACGCCCGTTCAAGAGACACCACCGGCAAGCTGCCCTTGCCCATCAGCGTGCCGTCGTCCATGCGCGACCAGTCCGCGTCGCCTTGACGGAACTCGTCGTGAATCTGACCAACCAGCGCGCCCAACAAGTTATCGAGCGTCAGAAAACCTATCGGCTTCTGACCCTTGCGTCCGACCAGCGCGAAATGCGGCGCGCCTTTGCGAAAGCGCCGGAACAATTCAAGCGCCGATAGATTCCCCGCCACGTACTGCACCGGCCGCACGTGCTTGGCCAGTTCATCCTGCGTCATGTCCTGCCGGGTCAGGCCTTGCAGCAGGCCACGCCCGGCGCCATTGCGTGCAAGCAGCAAGTCCTTCAGGTGAATCATGCCGAGCACGTGTTCGCCGGAGGCATCGGCGAAAAGCGGATAGCGGCTGAAACGGTGACGCGCGATCACTTGCATGTTGTCGCGCATGGGCACGTCGTTGCGCAGGCCGACCATCTCGTGATTCGGGCGCATCAGGTCCGAGACCGTCATGCGGCTGAAATCGAGCGAATGGGCGATCGTGTTCCATTCATCGGCGTTATAGGCCGAGCCGGCGAACCCGGCGGACCCCATGCCGGTTGCGTCCGGCAACGCGGTCGTCGATGCCCCGCTCAAGCGCCGGCCGCGCAGGATCAACTTGAGTTCGTCGGTGGAGTAATGAGCGTCGCCGCCATGCTCCGCGCCGAGCCCGAACAATCGCAACACGAAATTCGCGCTCGAATTCAGCACCCAGATGAACGGATACATGGCCCAGTAGAATCCGTAGAGCGGCATGGCGACCCACAGGCCGACTTGTTCCGCGCGCCGGATGGCCCACGATTTTGGCGCGAGCTCACCCACCACAATGTGCAGGAACGAAATGCAGGAAAACGCGAAGAACAGCGAGACGGCATCAATCAGCTTGGCTGATTCGATACCCGCGAGCGCGAACAACGGATGCAGCAATGCGGCGAACGCCGGTTCGCCCAGCCAGCCAAGCCCGAGCGACGCCAGCGTGATGCCGAGCTGACACGCGGACAAATACGCGTCGAGCTTGCCGTGGACCTTGGCCAGCAAACGGCCCGGTAAACCGTTCGACCGTGCGATTGCCTGAACGCGCGTGGCGCGCAGTTTGACGAGCCCGAACTCGGCCGCGACGAAAAACCCGTTCAACGCGACGAGCAACAAGGCACCAATTAGCGCGACAACCTGATTCAAAGCAACCTGCTCCGCAAAATGAAACCACCAGTATAGAGGTGCAAGCTGATCGAAAGTTAAATCAGGTGGCGCTCAACGGCACGCGGAATCTGAGCGTTACGGCGGCGCCATCGGCGAGATCGTCGTGTTCGAAGGTGCCGCCGTGCGCTTCAGCCACACGTTTGCACAGGGCGAGCACCCACGCGATGCGCGCGGCTTCACGCGGTAACGTCGCCTGACTTCGGGCGAACGCTTCGAGCACATGGGGAAGCTCAGGATCCAGGAGCGGTTTCTGCGATGCCGTGAACGTGACGACCGCGCTGAAGACACCGCCCTCCACCAAGCCGTCCAACACCACTGCCGATCCCGCCGCGCTCGCCTCGGTGGCGAACGCAAGCATCAGCCAGAGCGCCTGGGTGAGACGTTCGCTATCGGCGCTGATCTGCTCTTCCACCAGCTCGGATTCAACGTGCAGCGTGACATGCCGCGTGTCCGCCAGACTCGCGCGGGCTTGGCGAACGCTTGCGTCCATCACGTGCCGTAGCGCAAGCGGTGCGCGCTCGAGCGCCAGCGTTTTGGTCTCGGCGCGCGTGGTATCGATGAATTGCTCGATCAGCTTCACCTGCTGTTCCACGCCGGAGCGGATCCCGCCGAGCGCGCGTTGTGCGGCGGCATCGGCGGTATCGACCTTGCGCTCCAGCACGTAACCCCAGCTATGGATCGCGTTCAGCGGACCGCGCAGATCGTGCGATACGACCCCGAGCACGTGATCGCGCATGAATAGCGCTGCTTCGGCACGCAGATGCGCGGTGCGTTCGTCGGCATCGGCTTGTGCGGGATTGCCTTGCGCCGATGTTCCGGAGCCGGTCGGCGAAACGATCAGCGTCGCGGTATCGGCCCGGCCGATGCTGCCGGGCAGCGCGAGGATGGCAAACGAACGCGATCTCGCCCGCGCTCCCTCGCCTTCGTCAATGGAGACCTTCGCGCGACGCACGCCGCCAGCGGCGAACGCGGCGTCCGCCGCTTCGGCGAGCACGGCGATCAGGGGTTTGGGCAAGGCGGTATCGGCGAGAGCGCGGCCTTCGAATGCGTGAGGGTCGAGATCGAACAGATGGGCGAAAACGGTATCGGCTGACAGACAGCGTTGCGCGGTATCCAGCACGAGCACGCCGTCCGTGCCCGCGACCGGCGCTTCAGGACGGGGAGCGCGCCCCGTGTCGACCGTGCCGGAGAAAGACGTTGTCACGATAGGAGATCCTTGAGCGTTGATGAATGCGAGTATCTTGCCCGGTGTTATCGAGATGACTGGCCATTATAGGGGAGTGCTTCCGGGCCTTCCCCTTGGGCCTGGCCAGCCCTTCCTACTCATTAACGAGATACCGTCAAAGGGTGCAGCAAACCTCGTGCACGCTTCGCCGCGTGTAACGAAGCCGCCTGAAAGCCCTACAATACCGGTTTTAGATCCAGCCGGCGGTGTCGGCTTTTACAAGGAGTGTTACATGGCGATCGTGACGACCGACTCAGGGCTCAAGTATGAAGATTTGACGGTGGGCGAAGGCGCTGAAGCCGTTGCCGGCAAGTCGGTGAGCGTGCATTACACGGGCTGGCTCACGGACGGCCAGAAGTTCGACTCCAGCCACGACCGTAATGATCCATTCGCGTTTGTGCTCGGCGGCGGCATGGTCATCAAAGGCTGGGACGAAGGCGTACAGGGTATGAAGGTGGGCGGCAAGCGCAAGCTGACCATTCCGCCGCAGTTGGGTTATGGCGTGCGCGGCGCCGGTGGCGTGATTCCGCCGAATGCGACGCTGGTATTTGAAGTGGAATTGCTCGAAGTTTAAGGGTCGTTCGATCGCGCCGACGGGGGTTTTTCGTTCGCACCCAAGATTTGGGGTGAGCCCTCGGTGAGCTGTTGGTGCGATTGGGCGGCAGCGCTGGGTGGGTCGTTCGGGGTTGACTTCAGTCGACCCGGACCGCTAACCCAGCGGTCCGGATTACCCCCGATCGGGCAAGATCAAAATTTACCCGTTCAACCCACGCTCCAGATCCCCGCGAATATCCCCGGCATTTTCCAGCCCTACCGCTAGCCGGATCAGCCCTTCCCGAATCCCCGCCGCTTCGCGCACTTCCGCCGTTAACCGTCCGTGCGTTGTCGTCGACGGATGCGTGATAGTCGTACGCGTATCCCCGAGATTGCCGGTGATCGAACAGATCTTGGTGGCATCAATCACGCGCCACGCATTCGCACGCTGCTCTTCACGCGTCTCGCCCTTCAACTCGAACGACACGATCGCCCCGCCAGCCTTCTGCTGCTTCTTGGCAATCGCATATTGCGGATGCGACTCGAGCCCCGGATAAAACACGCGCTCGATCGCCGGATGGGTCTCCAGCCAGCGGGCGATTTCCAGCGCATTCGCCGACTGCTTTTCCACCCGCAGCGACAGCGTTTCCATCCCTTTCAGCAACACCCATGCGTTGAACGCGGACAACGTCGGCCCCGCGCTGCGCACGAATGGAAACACCTTCTCCATGATGAACTGCTTCGACCCGACCAGCGCGCCGCCCAGCACCCGTCCCTGACCATCGAGGAACTTGGTCGCCGAGTGCATGACGACGTCAGCACCAAGCTTCAACGGCTGCTGCAGCGCCGGACTACAGAAGCAGTTATCGACGACAAACAACGCGCCCACTTCCTTCGAAATCTTCCCGATCGCCTCGATGTCCGCAATCTCGGTCAGCGGATTCGACGGCGTCTCCAGGAAGAACATTTTCGTCTCGGGGCGCACGGCCGCTCGCCATTCATCCAGATTGGTGGCATCGACGAACGTGGTCGTGATCCCGAACTTCGTGAAGATCTGCGAGAACATCCCGATCGTCGATCCGAACAAACTCTTCGAACTGACCAGATGGTCGCCCTGCTGCATCGAGCACATCACCACCGACATGATCGCCGCCATGCCCGAAGCGGTTGCCATGCACGCTTCGCCGCCTTCGAGCGCAGCCAGACGGTTCTGGAACATCGCGACTGTCGGGTTCGTGAAGCGCGAGTACGTGTAAGCCTCCTCGGAGTTCTTGAAGCTCTCCGCAGCATGCGCCGCGCTCTCGAACACAAAGCTCGATGTCAGGAAAATCGCTTCCGAGTGCTCGTTGAACTCGCTGCGCAACGTTCCCGCGCGGACGGCGAGCGTATCGAAGTTGAGGTTTTCGTCCATGTTCGTGTTTTCCATTCTTTCCATTCACTTCTATTCATGGTGACCCGGCCAGAAAACCGGGACGCAAAAAAGCCCGCTTCTGCGTCAGCATGAGCGGGCTCGGTGCGGAAAAGCCTGTAGCGTCGCCGGCGCGTGGTCCAGATTCGCCACCGGTTCGCTTTAGCTGTTTCGGATTCCGACTCAAGCTAAACATCTAGCCCGTTCATCAAAACCCGCGTCCGCAAGCTGATCTCAAATCGACGCAAACCCAATCCTATCACGCGTTTCCGTACGCGGTCACTCCACCGACAACTGCAAGTGCAACTGCGAACGCGACACGTCGCCGCCTTCCATCGCTTCATTCGCTGCATCGCGATCCGACTGGGCTTGCGGCGCGAGGCGCGACTTTTCCAGACGATCCAGGTAAGCCGAGTCAATATCGCCGGTGATGTAGTTGCCATCGAAACATGATGCATCGAATTCACGCAGCGCCGGGTTGATGTCGCGAATGGCTTGCTTCAGATCGGCGACATCCTGATACACCAGATGATCCGCGCCAATCATGCGCGCGACTTCCTCATCCGACCGGCCATGAGCGACCAGTTCGCCACGCGTGGGCATGTCGATGCCATACACGTTCGGGTACTTCACCGGCGGCGCAGCGGACGCGAAGATCACCTTGGCGGCGCCTGCATCGCGCGCCATCTGCACGATTTCATGTGACGTTGTACCGCGCACGATGGAGTCATCGACGATCAGCACGTTCTTGCCCTTGAACTCGATCGCCATGGCGTTGAGTTTCTGGCGCACCGACTTCTTGCGCACAGCCTGGCCCGGCATGATGAAGGTGCGGCCAACATAGCGATTTTTGAAGAAACCTTCGCGATACTCCACGCCCAGTTTCGCGGCCACTTGCATGGCGGCGGGCCGCGATGAATCGGGAATAGGCATGACTACGTCGATGTGCACATCCGGCAGCACGCGCTTGATCTTCTCGGCGAGGTAATCGCCCATGCGCAGGCGCGCGTTGTAGACCGGCACGCCGTCGAGGCACGAATCGGGACGCGCGAGATACACGAGTTCGAAGATGCAGGGGTTGAGGCTCGGGTTCTCGGCACATTGCTGGCTGTGCAGGTTGCCGTCGTTATCGATGAAAATCGCTTCGCCCGGCTCCACGTCACGCACGAACTCGAAGCCGATCCCTTCAACCGCCACCGATTCCGACGCCACCATCCATTCCACGCCCGTCGCGGTTTCCTGCTTGCCGAGCACCAGCGGACGGATGCCGAACGGATCGCGGAAAGCGACGAGGCCATAACCCGCGATCAGCGAGACGATCGCATACGATCCCTTCACTCGCCGATGCACACCGCTCACCGCCTTGAACAGCGCGGCCGGATCGAGTTCCAGGCCGGAGCTGGACAACTGCAATTCGTGGGCGAAGACGTTGAGCAGGACTTCCGTGTCCGACGCGGTGTTGATGTGCCGGCGATCGATCCGGAACATCTCTTCCTTCAACTGCGGCCAGTTCGTCAGGTTGCCGTTGTGGGCCAGGATGATGCCGAACGGCGCATTCACGTAGAACGGCTGAGCTTCTTCCTCGCTCGACGCCGATCCGGCCGTCGGATACCGCACCTGGCCAATGCCGACATTACCCGGCAGGCTGCGCATGTTGCGCGTGCGGAACACGTCGCGGACCATGCCGTTGGCTTTATGCATGTGGAAGTTATTGCCGTTAGCCGTCGCAATGCCAGCCGCGTCCTGCCCGCGATGCTGCAAGAGCAGCAAGCTGTCATAAATCAACTGATTAACGGGAGTCTGGGAAACTACGCCTACGATGCCGCACATGGCATGGTCCTTCAAAGAGTCGAAACGGGTCCAAAAGGCGTATCGGTGCAACGAATGCAGACGGCCCCTCGCGAGGGGACAAGACTGCAGGGTGTTGCGCCGAGCCGTAGCAAGGTTCTCGGGTAGCGAGCCAGGACGTCATTGCGCAGGCGTGGCGGGCGGATCTTGCGGGCCGTCCGGCGTGGTGCGCACGTACGCGGCGAGCGTATCGGGAAGCAGCGGTTTCAGTTCTCGCACGCCTTGTTCGGCCGCGGGCCGGAACAACGCGTTACGCCAGAAATCGTGTTGCGGCAGTTCGGTCAAGCCCGCGAAGGCGACCAGGATCACTACCAGAATGGCCCCTCTCACGAGGCCGAACAAAAGTCCAAGCGACCGGTCGATACCGCGCAGCCCGATCACTTCGGTCACACGCGTCAGCAACGCGCCCGCCACGCTCGATATCACCAGCACACCCGCGACAATCAGCAGAAATGCAATCAGCCACTGGGTCAGCACCCCGCCCGGCCAGTGCGCCGGAATGTACGGCACGACCAACCCGACAAACCGCCCCGCGATCAACAGTGCCGCAATCCAGCCTATCAGTCCGAACACTTCGGCCAGCAGGCCGCGCCACATGCCGCGTAGCGCGGAAAGGCCGATCACGGCCATCACCGCGTAGTCGAAACTCGTAAACATCTACAGCTAGTTCGCCGACGCGCTGCTGCCACCGCCCAGTCCGGCTTGCCGCACCTTGACCAGCGCCGCCGATGCAGCCGCCCGGTCGGCGAACGGTCCGGCACGCAACAACGTGCGACTGGTACCGTCGGCCTGTTTCCGATGTTCGATATATGCGGGCACTCCCGCCGCCTTCAACTTGGTCACCCAGTTCTGGGCTGCGGTGTCGTCATCGAAAGTACCGATCTGGACCACGAAACGGCTGCCCGCCGGAGAGGCCGGTGTGTTCGGTTTTGGGGTAGCTGCGGTGGCCGCGGGCGCTTCCACCGGCGGTTTCGCGGCCGTTGCCGCGGGAGGCGGTGCGACCGGCTTCGCTTCAGGCTGAGGCGCTGCAGCCTTGGCTTGCACTTGCGTTTCGACCGGTTTAGAAGCTTGCTTCGAATCGGGTTTTAGATCAGGTTTTGAAGCGGGCTTCAAGTCCGGCTTTGAAGCCACTGCCGCCGTATTGTCCGGAGCCGCCGCAGGACCATCTGGCGCTACGCCCGCTTGCGTATCCGCTGACGAATCAACCGCGCCGCCATCTGACGCGTCGTTATGACTCGTCTTGGGCAAAGGCGCGGCCGGACGTGCCGGGATATCGATGGAGATGTCGTCAGTGACAGGTTTCGGATGCGAATCCAGCACCATGGGCAGGATGATCACCGCCGCCGCGACCAGCGCGAGCGCGCCGACCAGACGCCGCCGCGCGCGCTGCTTTTCGGGCAGGGTGGGGTCGAGCATCATTGCGTCGGCTTCAGGACGGTCGCTGCGGCGCGTCCTGCGTTCGGTACGCACGGTCTGACGCGAGCCGCGCGGGGAGTCGGAGTATGCGTCGCGACCTGAGGGCGCGTCGTCTTTCTTGCCGAACGAGAAAAAGGACATGGTTGGCTTGTGCGAGAGGCTGGCCGGCCGTCCGTTCAATGACGCTGCGATTTACGGTAAGCCATTACGCCGGCCACCGTATGGAAACTGCCGAAAACCAAAATTCTATCATTTTCGGACGCTCGCTTTAACGCATCTTGAAAAGCGTCGGCCGGATTGTTGAATTGTGTAACGCTGCTGTCACTACTGTCGTTGACGCCTGCATCACGTAAAACGCTTTCAAGCATGGCCGCAGAAGCAGCGCGCGGAGTAGGCAAGGCCGTCACGTTCCAGTGATCGATCTCGCCCTTCAGATGCTCGACCACCCCGGCGAGGTCCTTGTCGCCCATCGCACCGAAGACTGCGTACGTGTAGGGGAAAAATCCCATGTTGCCGAGATTCTGAGCCAAAACAGCGGCGGCGTGGGGATTGTGAGCAACATCGAGGATCACTTGTGGCTTGCCTGGCACAACCTGGAAACGTCCCGGCAATTCGACGTTGGCGAGTCCCAGGCGGATGTCTTGCGCGGACACCGGAATGCGCTCGCGCAGCGCTTCTAGCGCGGCCAGCGCCGCCGATGTATTGATCAGCTGATTCGCGCCTCGCAAAGCCGGGTAGGCGAGCGCCGAGCGCCGTTGCGTCCGGCCGATGTAGCTCCACTGCTGACGCTCGTTACCGCCCTGCGCTTCATAGCGAAAATCGCGGCCGACCAGCCACAAATCCGCGCCAATCGCCTTCGCATGGTCGATCAACGACTGCGGCGGCGAGGGATCGCCGCAAATGGCAGGCGTATCCGGGCGGAAAATGCCGGCTTTCTCGAAGCCGATTTTCTCGCGGGTGTCTCCCAGATATTCCGTATGGTCAATATCGATGCTGGTGACGATCGCGCAATCGGTATCGATGATATTGACGGCGTCCAGACGGCCGCCCAACCCTACTTCGAGAATCACTGCGTCCAGATTCCGCGATGCGAACAGTCGCATGATCGCCAGCGTGGTGAACTCGAAGTACGTCAGCGAGACTGGCTCGGCGAGACTCATGCGCGCTTGTTCGACTGCTTCGAAATGCTCGATCAGCTCGTCGTCCGTGGCATCGACGCCATTGATTCGCGCGCGCTCATTGAAGTCGAGCAGATGCGGCGACGTATGACAGCCCACGCGATACCCCGCGCGCACTAAAATGGTTTCGATGATCGCGCAAGTCGAACCCTTGCCGTTGGTCCCGCCGACCGTAATCACAGGGCACGTGAATTTCAGTCCAAGCGCATCGCGCACTTGGCTGATGCGTGTCAGGCCCATGTCGATACCGACAGGATGCGCCGTTTCCAGGTGTTCAAGCCACGCGCTGAGGGTAGGACAGGTGAACGATGAGGTCGCCATGAATGATCGTGCTCGCCGGCTAAAGCCCGCAAAATAGTGAAAAAAGCGCCAAAACAAAAACGCCGCACGCGACCCTCGCCGGGTTCGCGCGCGGCGCCTGGGCCGTCAAATCTTTAACGCCTTTCGGGCGACGCTTTGGACGCACGAAAGGCGCTTGAAAACCGTGCCTCAGGCGACCGCATCAGCCGGTTGCAGCGTCAGCAGTGCAATCAGGCGCGCAATTTCTTCGCGCATCTTGCGGCGATCCACAATCATGTCGATCGCACCCTTCTGGATCAGGAACTCCGACCGCTGGAACCCTTCCGGCAGCTTCTCGCGCACCGTTTGTTCGATCACGCGTGGACCCGCAAAGCCGATCAGCGCCTTCGGTTCAGCAATCACCACGTCGCCCAGGAACGCGAAACTGGCGGACACGCCGCCCATGGTCGGATCGGTGAGAACAGAGATGAACGGCAGTTTGGCTTCGGCCAGCTTCGTGAGCATGGCCGTGGTCTTGGCCATCTGCATCAGCGACAACAGGCTTTCCTGCATCCGCGCGCCGCCCGATGCCGTGAAGCAGATGAACGGCGTGCGCTGCTCCAGCGCGTTACGCGCGCCGCGGGCAAATCGTTCGCCGACCACCGAGCCCATCGAGCCGCCCATGAACGAGAACTCGAAGCAAGCGGTCACAACGGGAATGGTGTGGATCGCTCCGCCCATGACGACCATGGCGTCGGTTTCGTCCGTATCTTCCATCGCCTCTTTCAGGCGATCCGGATACTTCCGGCTGTCCTTGAACTTCAGTGCATCGACTGGCAGGATCTCCTGGCCGATTTCGTAACGGCCTTCCGGATCGAGTAGCCCGTCCAGCCGTTCGCGCGCGCCAATCCGCATGTGATGGCTACACTTCGGGCAGACATGCAGATTCGCCTCGACGTCATTGCGGTACAACACCGCTTCGCACGAAGGGCACTTGATCCACAGCCCTTCCGGAATGCCCTTGCGGCTTTTCGGATCAGTTTGCTTGATCTTCGGCGGTAACAGTTTGTCGAGCCAGCTCATCGTATGTCCTTCCTGTTTTCACGTGTTTTGCGGCCCATTTGGAGCGGGTTTGAACCCTCCGGGCCGCAATAACGGGTTATTTTGCAGAATCGAGCGCAGAGCGAATTTCAGCGATAAAGCTCGTCAGCATCTCGGCCGCCTTCTCCGGCGGCGCTTCTTCGAGCAATTGCACGAGACGGCTGCCAATCACCACGGCATCCGATACATCGGCCACCAGCCTCGCTGACGCAGCGTCGCGGATGCCAAAACCCACCCCCACCGGCAACGCGACATGCGCCTTGATGGCCGGGATTTTACTCGCGATGCTGGCCACGTCCAGATTTGCCGAACCCGTCACGCCTTTCAGCGACACGTAATACACATATCCGCTCGCCACTTTGCCGACCGCGGCAATGCGCTCATCAGTCGATGTGGGCGCGAGCAGGAAGATAGGATCGATGCCGGCAGCGCGCATTGACTCGCTAAATTCCACCGACTCTTCCGGCGGGTAATCGACGACCAGAACGCCATCCACGCCGGCGTCCTTCGCCGCTTTGGCGAAGGTTTCGGTGCCCATCCGTTCAATCGGATTCGCATAGCCCATCAGGACCACCGGCGTGGTGGAGTTGGTTTCGCGGAAGCGTTTTACATCAGCGAGGACACGCTTCAGCGAGACGCCCTTGGCCAATGCGCGTTCGGACGAGCGCTGGATCACGGGACCATCGGCCATCGGATCGGAAAACGGCACGCCCAGTTCGATGACGTCCGCGCCGCCCTTGGCGAGTGCGTGCATGAGTTCGACGGTTTGCTCAGGATTCGGATCGCCGGCCGTAATGAACGGGATCAGACCTTTCTTGCCCTGCTCGGCCAACGCCGCAAATGTGCTTTTAATACGGGACATGAGTTAATCTCTTTGCGCGAAATCCGCGCCTTTTAGCGTTTTTAGCAGTGACTTTGTGGTGTGTTAAGCGGCGTTCGCTTGATCAACGGCGGTGTCTGCATCCACGGCATCGGGTTCAACCCGGACCCCGACGGAGCGCGTCTCAGCGACTCGTTTTTCGGCAATCGCGTGATAGTCAGCGTTGATCTCGTAGCCGACGAACTCGCGCCCATGACGCGCACAGGCGACCGCGGTCGTGCCGCTGCCCATGAACGGATCAAGCACGCGCCCACCTCGCGGACAGCTCGCCAGGACCATCCGCTCAATAATCTCAAGCGGTTTTTGCGTCGGATGATCCACGCGCTCGGCGTGTTGCCTGTGCAACCGCGAGACCGACCATACGTCCTTCGGGTTGTAACCCAGCTCCAGCCACTTGCTGCCTTCGAACAATTTGCGCGAACGCGCCTTCTTCGTCACTGCGTCGTAGGGGATGCGGATGGGATCGAGATCGAAGAAATAATCCTTCGATACCGCGAAATAACCGATGTTGTCGTGCACTGACGTATATCTGCGTACCGTTCCGCCCATGCTCGGCACGCGCCGATCCCACACGATCTCGTTGACCATCGTGAGGCGGCGCTTGAGGAACACGAAGATCTCCGGCGCATATTGCCACGTGCAAAAAATGTAAAGCGAACCGCTTGGCTTGAGCTTCGGAATGGCGAGTTCAAGCCAGCCGTAGGTCCAGTCGAGGAAGGCATCGCCCGAACGCATGTCCGAGTCGTTGCCGTAATCCTTGCCCAGACCGTACGGCGGATCGGCCACGATCAGGTCGATCGAGCCGTCCGGGAGGTTCGCTGCATCGGTTAAGAAATCGCGGTGATGCAAGTGGATACCGCGTTCGGTGCTGCCGTGGACGTCATTGGAGACGTCACCGCCGGCGGCGCCGTGCGCGCTTGCATGATCGATTTCATCGCGCATCGGTTGCGGGCTCAGAACGTGATGCCGGTGCGCTCGGCGACCGTATGCATGTCCTTGTCGCCACGGCCCGACAGATTGACGAGCAGCAGCTTGTCCTTGGGCAACGTGGGCGCGAGCTTCGCGGCGTAAGCGAGTGCGTGGCTCGATTCGAGCGCGGGAATGATCCCTTCGATCCGGCAGCAATCATGGAATCCCTTCAGCGCTTCTTCATCGGTAATGCCCACGTATTCGGCCCGGCCCGCATCCTTCAACCACGCGTGTTCTGGGCCGACGCCAGGATAATCCAGCCCGGCTGACACCGAATGCGTCTCGATGATCTGGCCGTTCTCGTCCTGAAGCAGATAGGTGCGGTTGCCATGCAGGACGCCCGGACTTCCGCCAATTAGCGACGCGGCGTGGCGCCCGGTGCTGATACCATCGCCAGCCGCTTCCACGCCGATCAGCTTCACGTCTTTATCTTCGATATACGGATAAAAGATGCCCATCGCATTCGATCCGCCGCCAACACACGCGATCACCGCATCCGGCTGGCGACCCGTCATTTCGGGCATTTGCACCTTGCATTCATCGCCGATCACGCGCTGGAAGTCGCGCACCATCATGGGGTAAGGATGCGGCCCCGCCACCGTGCCGATAATGTAGAACGTGTTCTCCACGTTCGTCACCCAGTCCCGCATGGCTTCGTTGAGCGCGTCTTTCAGCGTCTTCGAGCCGGATTCGACTGGCACGACAGTCGCGCCGAGCAGCTTCATGCGGTACACATTCGCTGCCTGGCGCCGCACGTCTTCCGAGCCCATGTAGACCACGCATTCCATGCCGAAACGCGCGGCGATGGTCGCCGTAGCAACGCCGTGCTGTCCCGCGCCGGTTTCCGCGATCACACGTGGCTTGCCCATCTTGCGCGCGAGCAAGGCCTGACCAATTACGTTATTAACTTTGTGCGCGCCGGTGTGATTCAAATCTTCGCGCTTGAGGAAGATTTGCGCGCCGCCGAGCATCTCGCTCCAGCGTTTGGCGTGATAGATCGGCGACGGACGGCCGACGTAATGCTTCAGCTCGTATTCGTATTCCGCGATAAATGCCGGATCCTTACTGCATTCAGCATAGGCATCGCGAAGTTCATCGAGTGCGTGAATCAGCGTTTCAGATACGAATGTGCCGCCATACGGGCCGAAATGGCCCCGATCGTCTGGTAAGTTGTACATGTGTCACTCTCTTGATACGTGGCAGCGTTGCGCCTGCCCACGTCGTTTCCCATCTTGATCATCCGGCGTCTGCTTCGCGCACCGCGCGTACAAACGCCGCCATTCGGGCGTGATCTTTCACGCCCTTCGCCCCCGCTACTTCGATGCCGCTGGAGACATCGACTGCGTAAGGGCGCACGCGCCGGATGGCGTCAAGGACGTTTTGCGCGTTCAACCCACCACTCAAAACGGCCCGATGCCCGAGATCTGTTGGGATAAGTGACCAATCGAATACCTTTCCACTGCCACCGTAGCCGTCGACGAGGGTGTCGAGGAGCAAACCGCTGGCTGTTGAATAATTAAGAGATGATTCTACCAAATCGCGTGCAATGGCATCAGGCCCTACCCGCACAGCGCGCCACCACGGCAAACCGGCCACTTCGGCGAGCGCTTCGCATTGGGCCGGGGTTTCATCGCCGTGGAATTGCAGCAGTGACAGGCGCACGTTCGATGTCACCTCACGAATCCATTCAGGCGTGGCGTTGACGAACAAGCCGACCGCCGAGACGAGCGGCGGCACGTGCTCGGCTAGTTCGATAGCCTGTCCCACGCTCACCGAACGCGGGCTGGGCGGATAGAACACGAAACCCACGGCGTCGGCGCCGAGCGCGACAGCGGTATCGACGTCTTCCGTTTTTGATAAACCGCACAGCTTGATTCTCGTTCGACGCAGGTCGTTGTTCATGCCGTCATTCATGCTTGGTCTCGTTCTTGTGGTCCTGCCAGACCGCGCTCCACGGATAGCTCCCGAGGCGCGGCGCGGGGACTGCGAAGTTCTCAGGATAGCCGACCTCGGCCAAATACAGGCCGTCGGGCATGAACGTGGGCGCCGCGCGTTTGCGGTCGCGCGCTTCCAGCAATTCCGCCATCCATGACGCGGGATGTTTGCCGCGGCCGATCGCGACGAAACATCCCATCAGGTTGCGCACCATGTGGTGCAAAAACGCGTTCGCCCGAAAGCGGAAGTGGATGAAATCGCCCTGCTCGACAATATCGATTTGATGCAGGTATTTGACCGGCGTTTTCGCCTGGCATTCCGACGAACGGAACGCAGTGAAATCGTGCTTGCCGATCAGGCTGGCGGCGGCTTCGCGCATCGCGTTGGCATCGAGCGGCGCGTAGCACCAGCCGGCGCGGCCCGTGATCATCGGCGAGCGCACGGGGTGGACGTACAACGCGTAGAAATAGGTACGCTCGAAGGCGCCGAAGCGGGCGTGGAAGTCGTCAGGCATCGGCCGCGCCCACTGGACCGCGACGCTCTGCGGCAAGAACGCGTTCGTGCCGCGCACCCAGGCGAAGTCGGTGCGCTCGAGTTCGGTATCGAAATGGACGACCTGGCCGAGCGCGTGCACGCCGGTATCCGTGCGCCCCGCGACAACGGTTTGCACGCGCGTCTGCGTGAATTTCCCCAACGCGCGTTCGAGAACATCCTGAACGGTCGGCACGTCCGATTGGGTCTGCCAGCCGCTGAACGCCGAACCGTCGTACTGGATGCCTAATGCAATGCGTTTCACAGGCATCTCAGGACAGCGGCGCCAGCGTCGATAACAACGTGGCTGCGGGTTGGCGCGTGGCCGGATCGTTTGATTCGATCACTTCCTGCAGCAGCGTGCGGGCACCGGATAAATCGCCGAGTTCAATGTATTCGACAGCCAGCTCGAGCTTGTTGCGGGCGATTGTCGAGATTTGCTCGGGCGTGAAGGCCGGTAGCGGCTCGGTCTGGCTCGCGGGCGAGTTGTAGTCGAAGTCGAGGCTCAGGGGACCGAAACGCGATGCGCCAAGGCCCGCTACGGATGCCGCGCCGGCCGTGCCGGATTCGATTTGTTCGCTCGCGGAGGGCGGGGGCGTGGCTGGTTCAGGGTGGCTGTGCTGCGCGTTCTGGCGATCGAAAACGGCGGGGTCGGCGATCGGCTGGGGCGTAGCGGGCGCGGGGGTCAAGGGGGCTTCGTTTTGCGCGGCGGGTTCGGTGGAGGTAGCGGGCACCGGCGGCTGGACGTGGACATCGGACGGTGCGGGCGCCTCCTGACGCGGCGGCAAGCCGAAATCGAGCGCGCTCAGGGCTTCGATAGCCTCTTGCGGGAATTTAGGCTGCGGGAAGCGTGAAGCCGGCGACGGCTCGTCGTCATAGGCAGACTCGCCTTCAGCGTCGTTTCGATGGTTCGACGCTGGTTCAGGTGCGGCCGGCTGGGTCGATGCCGAGTGTTGCCCGCTTTCGTACGCGTTGGAGGCGTGCGTTGATGCTTCGCGGGCCGCTATTTCACGGGCTTCTGTTTCGCGCGCCTGAGCTTCGAGAGCGGCGGCTTCGCGAGCCTCCGTTTCACGCGCTTCTGCTTCACGTGCGGCGACCTCGCGCGCCTCTGCTTCGCGAGCTTCCGTTTCACGGGCGGCAGCTTCGCGGGCTTCTGTTTCGCGGGCCGCTGTTTCACGCGCTTGCACTTCGAGAGAGGCAGCCTCGCGAGCAGCGACCTCGCGGGCTTCTGCTTCGCGTGCGGCGACTTCACGGGCTTCGGCTTCGCGAGCTTCCGTTTCACGCACCGCAGCTTCCCTTGCGGCGACTTCGCGAGCTTCTGCCTCACGAGTTTCCGCTTCGCGCGCCGCAACTTCACGGGCTGTGGATTCGCGGGCTTCAGCCTCCCTCGCGGCAACTTCACGTGCTTCCGCCTCACGCGCCGCCAACTCCCGCGCCGCGACTTCACGAGCTTCAGTTTCTCGCGCCGCAGCTTCCTGCGCTTCTGCCTCTCGCGTCGCCTGTTCTAACGCGGCCGCCTCGCGAAGCTCTTGCTCGCGAGCTTCCATTTCTGCGCGCAATGCCTCGGCGCGATCAGCCGCAGCCCGTTCCGCTGCCAGTGCCGCCTCAATCGCACCCGGGCGTGGCGGTGTGAAATCGCGATGAAGCGCTGCAGGCGCATCGGGCATGAACGGCGCGCGTTTAGTGTCCGCGTCGCGCGCCGGACTTGCCGCATCCTGCGCGCGGCTCTCGCTCAGCGTGACTCGCGCACCGTCGGCATCGTCGTCAATTGCATTGCTTTCGGCTGGAAGAAACGGCTTGTCTTCCGTCGGGGTATCGAAGGACTGCGCAGCATCGTAGTTTTCCATGCTTGCAGCCACCACGTTCAGCTCGCCTTGACCGCGCTCGATCGATGCGCTGTCGAGATCGGCAGCGCCCGTGGAAACGTGCGCGTGGTTCGCCAATCCGTCGTGAGGGTGTGCGACGGTTGTCTCAGGTGGCGTCGATACTGGCGATGGTTCTTGCGGCGCACCTTCATTGGCAGCCACAGCGGCCGCAGCGCTTGCAATACGGCGCCGCTTGCTGGCCCGCATCACGAGCAGCAACAAGCCAATCACCACGACAGCCCCGATGAGCCAGCCTATCGGCCCGTTCACCGACATCGCCGTGGAGCCCGTCGCTGACGGCGTACTGACCGGTGCGACAGTCGCCACGGGTGCGCTCGATGCGCTCAATGCCGGTGCCGCTTCCGATGCTGGCGTCACTTCGCTCGCGCTCGCAGCCGCGCTGGCACTCGTCACAGACTGAGCTTCCGATGTCGGCAACGCCGCGTTCGGCTCGCTCGATGCGCTGGGCGCAACCGGTGCGACAGCGCCACTCGCCGCCGTTGCCGCTCCGTTCACCGCGCCGACAACATTCGACGTCCCCTCGGCCGCGACCGAACCGCTAGCCTCGACTGCCGGCGCCGAGACTGCCATCGGAGCAGAAGCCCCGGAAGCCCCAGCAGCCACCGCCGCATCCTCGACCACCGGCACGTTCAACACTGATCCGAGCTTCAACCGGCTTGGGTCATGACCCATGAACGCGTTGGGGTTCGCGTCGAAGAGCGCGCGCGCCATCTTTTCGCGTGTGGCGCGGTCGGTTGAACCTGTGATCTGGGAGGCGATATCGCTGAGCGACTGCCCGGGTTTCACGCTGTACTGCGTGATAGCGCCCGCCGCCGACGCAGCCGCCGGCGCCGAGGCGTCCGAAACGGCCGACGCGCTGCTGGCTTGGGCGGTGGCATCGGAGGAAACGAACGTTCCGAGCAGCACACTCGCGACGCTTGCCGCGATCAGCGCCGCGCGCCGCGAGCGGCTGAGGAAGCAAGGCTGTGAATGAAGCGGCCGACTCGGACGAACGATCATTGATACTCCAGGCGAGTGGACAGCGAACAAGAAACCAACAAAACGGGGCAACATCTCAACACGGTCGAGGACTCGCGGCGGAAGTTCAGCAAACCAGCCTCAAAAACGACAAAGCGCCGCGCAAGCGCGACGCTTCATTGAATTACTACGCGTCGTGGCGCGTAGTTTACTTTACTTGTCCAGCAGGATGCGCAGCATCCGGCGCAGCGGTTCCGCCGCGCCCCACAGCAACTGGTCACCGACCGTGAACGCCGACAGATATTCGCCGCCCATGGCGAGCTTACGCAAGCGGCCGACCGGCACCGTCAGCGAACCCGTGACAACCGCCGGCGACAAATCGCGCATCGAGGCTTCCCGTTCGTTCGGGACAACCTTCACCCAGTCGTTCGCCGATGCCAAAATGCCGTGCAATTCGTCCAGCGGCACGTCCTTCCTGAGCTTGATGGTCAGTGCTTGCGAGTGGCAACGCATTGCGCCAATCCGCACGCACAGGCCGTCCACAGGAACCGAACCCGGCTCGCCCATGGCGGGCAATCCCAAAATCTTGTTGGTTTCCGCGCCGCCCTTCCACTCTTCCTTCGACATGCCGTTGCCGAGATCCTTGTCGATCCACGGAATCAGCGAGCCGGCCAGCGGCACGCCGAAATTGTCGATCGGCATACGTTCGCTGGACATGGCTGCCTGCACACGCTTGTCGATATCGAGAATAGCCGACGACGGGTCCGCCAGATCTTCCTTGGCCGCGCCGTACAGCACGCCCATTTGCTGCAACAGTTCGCGCATGTTCTGCGCGCCCGCGCCGGAAGCTGCCTGATACGTCATGGCGGTCGTCCATTCGACCAGGTTTTGGTTAAACAGGCCGCCCAACGCCATCAGCATCAGGCTGACCGTGCAATTTCCACCGATAAAATTCCGGCCACCCTTGACCAGCGAATCCTTGATAACACTCAGGTTTACCGGGTCGAGAATGATGACAGCGTCGTCCTTCATGCGCAGCGACGAAGCCGCGTCGATCCAGTAACCCTTCCAGCCGGCCGCGCGCAGCTTGGGGAACACCTCATTGGTGTAATCGCCGCCCTGGCACGTAATGATGACGTCGCACTTTTTCAGGTCGTCGATGCTTGCCGCATCTTTGAGTTTCGTCTCGTTTTTCGCGAACGACGGCGCATTGCCACCCGCATTGCTGGTGCTGAAAAACACCGGTTCGATCAGGTCGAAATCGCCTTCCTGCTGCATACGCTGCATCAGGACGCTGCCGACCATGCCGCGCCAACCAACGAGACCTACGTTCATGACTAACCTTTTTTGTGGACATTTCCCCGCTTGGGCCAGACCCTCCGCCGGCGTGACCGCGCGGGGAAGATGAGCGGGCACGACAGGCGATCAGCGGAACGTGATCGTTTTGAGGGAAATGGTTTTCGTAATGCGTTTGGACACCGCAACCGTACCGGGGACCGTACCGGCAAGCGTGTTCAAAAGCGTAATGGCGAGACGAGTCGTGCGGGCGCCTGAGCTAAAACCGCCGCATGAAATCGAGTCCAGAGAGATTGAAGAGATCTTCGCCATAACAAAAGAGTCTACACGATAACCCGCATATTCGTCCCTCCGCGCGAGCGTTCCACGCGTTTTGACGTGATTCGTGCACTAAAAGTGTCGAATCGAGATGAAATATCGCGATTGGCACTATCTTGAAAAGACGTCCGCCGCGAGACGCTTTTCCACCGGGAGTTTTTACTAAATCGCGTGCCCAACCCTTCCGATGAAAAAGCGCGCTGCGCGCTTTAAAGCGCTGCGAGCACTGCGTCGCCCATTTCCTTCGTGCCGACCGTACGGCCATCTGGCGTCGCGATATCGCCGGTACGCAGGCCCTGAGCGAGCACCTTCTTCACCGCCGTTTCGATCCGGTCAGCCTGCTCGACCTTGCCGAGCGAGTAACGCAGCATCATGGCGGCCGAGAGGATGGTCGCCAGCGGATTCGCCACGCCCTTGCCCGCGATATCCGGCGCGGAACCATGCGACGGCTCGTACAAGCCCTTGTTGTTTTTATCGAGCGAGGCGGACGGCAACATGCCGATAGAACCCGTCAGCATGGCTGCTTCGTCGGAGAGAATGTCGCCGAACATGTTGCCGGTCACCACTACGTCGAACGCCTTCGGCGCTTTCACCAACTGCATGGCCGCGTTGTCGACGTACATGTGCGACAACTCGACGTCCGGATATTCCTTCGATACATCGATCATCACGTCGCGCCAGAATTGCGACGTTTCGAGCACGTTGGCTTTATCGACGCTCGTCAGCTTCTTCGCGCGCTTTTGCGCGGCCTGAAACGCCACGTGAGCAATACGACGCACTTCCGGCTCCGAATAACGCATGGTGTCGAAGCCTTCCTTCGCGCCTTCGAACAAGCCATCCGGCGATGACCGCACGCCCCGCGGTTGGCCGAAATAGATATCGCCGTTCAGTTCGCGGATGATCAGGATATCCAGTCCCGCGACAATTTCGGCTTTAAGCGACGAAGCCGCCGTCAATTGCGGATAACAAATGGCCGGACGGAAATTCGCGAACAATTGCA
>NZ_JAQGMM010000298.1 GCF_028292365.1 Caballeronia sp. | reverse complement strand
TCGGCCAAGCTCGTGCAGAACATCAAGCTGGCCGAGGCCATGGTCGGTCTGGGCACCGAACCGGTTCGGCCGCCGCGCTTGCCGCTTGCCGGCGACGAACGTCTCGCAGTGGAAGCATTGATCAAGCGTTCGATTGAAACCCGGCCGGTTTTGCCGACGTTCTGAATCGGATTTTTCCGCGGCGGCTTCGGCTTGTTCTCATTGAAACAAGTCCGCCGCCGCCGCGGTTTTATTCCTGATCGCGATAGTGAAGGACCCCACTCCTCCTGATCCGCCAGCCTTAAAAACGAGCCTCTCCTGGCTCCGTTCACCTCGTTCAGTGCGTTGTCGCCTGAACACAAAAGCAAGCCATCTGCGCCCGCCCCAAAACCCTCAAAATCGGCCAAGCGCCGTTTAACGTCAAGACACGAATCAGGCATTCGTTATATTCTATGGAATATCACGGTACTATTCTTTCGCTCCTGACCATCCGTCTTGCCGTCTTGCCGGCGCGAAGAAACCCGATCCAATCATGCATCTCGAGGATTCACCCATGTCCGGGCTAAAGGCATCCACACCCCGCGCTCCCACTTCCGTCCCGCTGCGCCGTGACCTGTCGGTCGCAATCACGCCGCTCAACTCGGCGCACAATCCTGAGCGCACAGAAGCGATCAGGGAAGTGGTCGACGCATTCCGGAACCTGCGTGCAAGTGTCGCCCGTTTTGTCCTCATGCTCGAAGACATCCGCGGGAATGCCCGCTCCCTGGAATCCACAACAGGCCAGCCGTTCAATGCCCTTTTGTCGTCTCTTGAAGATCACGCTCGCGCGCTCGACTTCGGCCGACTCGACGACCTGACGTTTGCCATCGAAACTGCCCGCACGGCTGAGCAGCAGCGGGATCAGGTATTTCTGGCCGCGCCCGGCAGCGGCACGGCCGGTCTTCAGCAGGTTGCGCGAAATCTCGAACGTCTGGACGCCACCTTCGTCGGCTTATGCGTTGAGCACGTGCTTGAGCGGCACTACAAAGATCGTGCGAGCAGCGACGTGTCTGCCTGAACGTCAGCGTCCTGTACGACAGAACACCCGGCATTGATTTCGTCGAAGCAATCGTCCAGATTCGTACCGTTATATTCAATGGTATATTTCGATATCCGTTCATCGAGCAGGCTAAAGGCCGTTGTCTGTTCAGCCGTTTGACATCCAGATCGATCCGAGGTGAATGTGCAATCCGATCCCCCCTTCCGCCTTGCCCGCACGCCGTCCACTGAATCGACCAGCGCTGCGGGTGCTTATGCCGGCACTCACACCGGCGCGGTAGATGCTTGCTGCACGCCTACCGACGCAGAGCTTCGCAGTCCGCACCGCCGGGCGCGGCTGTCAGATCTGGATTCGCATTTGCATTGCTCGGTCATCGGCACATGCCTGAGCACGAACGAGCTCAGAAAACTCGTGCCGAAGTTTACAGATCTCGACCGGCAACACGCGACGGATCTGGAGATTCATCACGCCGCAGTGGAACTCGCCATAGAGGGCGGCGCGGGCGCCAAGGCACTGCAGAAGGCGCTCGATGCCCGTTATTCGGGCGCCGTGCGCCGCTTCGACGCCGCAAAAAATCCTGAAGCCCTGCTGGCGCTCTGGAAAGAGGCGCTCAGGAGCGGCGATATTCCGCCGGCGTACTGGGCGTTGATGACCCATCCGGAAGCCATCATGGGCGTGCGCCAGGCTGCGTTCGGCGACCTGCATATGTTGTCCCATCTGGTGGGCGCGGCTAACCGGGCCGACATCCGCCGCCTGGTTGCGCTCGAAGAGGAAAATGCGGCGCTCAAGGACAAGATCGAGCGGCAGCAAGACAAACTGCACGAGTTGACGACAGAGCGCGACGCGTCGTTGCGCCAATTGAGCACGCAAGTGGCCGAGTTGTCGGCGAAGGCCGAGCGCAGGCCAGATACGTCCGAGGCAGGTCTGGAAGCTGAAGTTCAGGCGCTGCGCGAAGCACTGGTTGCACGCGACGAACGTCTCGCGATTCACACGAGCCGCAGGGAAACCGCCGAGCAACGCGCGCTCGATGAGCAGCGCCATGCGCATGGCTTGAGCCAGCGGCTGGACGACACCATTGCGATGCTCAACGTCGTCCAGGCCGAATGCAACGCACTGGAACAGGCGCTGGTGGCTCAGGGCAGCGAACAGGGGAGTGAAGCGGGTTCAAAGACCGCAGAGCTCACCAACCTCAGCGGCAAGCGAGTGGTTTATGTGGGTGGCCGGCCCGGGTCGAATGCCGCGCTAAGGCAGCTGGTTGAATCGGCGGGAGGCGATTTTATCGTCCACGACGGCGGCATAGAAGACCGCAAGGGCATGTTCGCCGCTGCGCTCCCGCGAGCGGACATTGTCGTGTTTCCGGTCGACTGCATAGACCACGACTCCATGAACCTGCTCAAGCGCGTATGCGACCGCCATCAGGTGGACTATCACCCGGTAAGAACCGCGAGCGTCGCGAGTTTTGTCGAACTGATGACCCGGCTCGGCCGGGCAGCATCTCAATCCTCATCGCAATCATCGCAATCCGGTACGCCGCCGGCGTCCCGGTTTTGCCTGCGGCACGGCTAAGCGCTTAAGCGCTGGGCTTTCAATGCGGCATTCACCAGGATCAGCGCTTCATGAGCCTGGTCAGCGCGGAAATCTGCGGCGCGCAGGTCTTCGCCGCTTCCGCTTCAATCTCGCGATAAAGCCGCACGATCTTTTCACCGACGGGCGTCAGCACGCAGCCGCCGCCGGCTGAGCCACCCGTTTCCGAAGACGTTGCGGGCGCCTTGAGCGTGCGGTTCAGTTCGTCGATGAGCAACCACGCCCGCCGGTACGACATGCCCAGGCTGCGCGCGGCAGCCGAGATCGAGCCATGCTCATGCACGGCCTCGAGCAAATCAATTTTCCCGGGGCCGATTGCCACGGCATCCGCCTGGCGAATGCGCATGCGAAAACGCACCTCGGGTTGACGGGATAAGGAAGAAGTCGCTGGATCTTTCACGGATTTGGCCATGCGCGAAAGCATACACGAGGCCGACAGGCCCAGGCATCCACTCCACGACAGTTCCGGTGCTTCAGGACGCCGCAGTGCCCGGGCGCAGTGCTCAGGCTTCACCGCCGAAACAAAAGCTGAAATCTTCGCAGCCCGAACACCCTGGCGCCGGTTGCGGCGTCAGTCCGAGCGACAGCGCGAGTTCTCGTGCGAGGAATTTTTTCCAGCGCATCCCGTCGACATTGCGCGCCACCAGCGCCGGAAAATACTGGCTGAGCATGTCAGTGACTTCGTCGCGCCCGCCTAGTCCGAGATCGCGCCACAGGTGGTCCGGCCGCAAGCACGCATGGGCGATGATCGATGCGAGGCAATCCGCATCGGCCGCGTCGGCGGCGCTACTCGCCCGGACGTGACTTAGCAGGAAAGCGACAAGCGCGCTGACGAATCGGGCCTGCTCTTCTGAACGGATAACCAGGCTCGCCCTCGGCGGTCGCGTGGCGCCAAAGTGCCGGCCAGCCAGCAAGGCGAATTGTTCCGACGATAACCCAAGCAGAGAAGGATCATCGTGCGCGGCAAGCAAGGTGGCGAACAAAGCGGTGCCGCGGGCATCGGGGGTGGCCGAGGCGGCCAGCAACTGGGCACGCGTCGCGAACGAATGGGTCATGGCCGGGTAGTGAAAATAGCCCCAGGATAGTGCCCGAGGGTGCAGCCAAGCGAGGGTGTCACGGGACGTGATTAAGGCAAAACCAGTATGCCACGCAAAGCCCGGAGTCA
Organism: Caballeronia sp.; assembly: GCF_028292365.1. Classification (GTDB taxonomy): domain Bacteria; phylum Pseudomonadota; class Gammaproteobacteria; order Burkholderiales; family Burkholderiaceae; genus Caballeronia. The sequence goes on along the minus strand of NZ_JAQGMM010000298.1, from coordinate 2,539 downwards.
AGCCCGTGTCTCGTCAAGCCTACAAATTACCTCTATTACGTTTACCGAATACGAATCAGTCGTTATATTCCTGCCACTATTTCGCAAGTCCCATGTAAGGCTCATCTTATTTCGAGTAACACAGGGGCATGGCGTGCATCACCAACGGCGACAACTCAAACTAAAACAGGAATAGCGATGAAAAAGAAGATCGTGGCGGCAGCTGCATTGAGCAGTTTCGGAGTAATTGCACATGCACAAAGCAGCGTGACGCTATACGGCTTGATCGACGCCGGCGTGAGCTACGTCAGTAACGCCGCGACACCCACCGGACATGACCACCTCATCCGTTACGGCGACGGCGTAGCCCAAGGCAGCCGCTGGGGCCTGCGCGGCGTGGAAGACCTGGGTGGCGGCCTGCAAGCCATCTTCACCTTGGAGAGCGGCTTTAGCTCGGGCGACGGCACGCTCGGCCAAGGCGGCGCGTTGTTCGGCCGCCAGGTGTATGTGGGTATCGCGAAGAAGGGCATGGGCTCGGTCACGCTCGGCCGTCAATACTCGTTCTCCACTGACTATCTCGGCGGCAACTATTCCATGGGCGGCCAGACGCCCGCCGGTAACTACGCGTACCACATCAACGACCTGGATCAATTGACGTCCAGCCGAATCAACAACGCAGTCAAGTTCAGCAGCGCCAACTTCGCAGGCCTGACTTTCGGCGCAATGTACGGATTCTCGAATCAGGCTGGTGCGTTTGCCGGTTCACCCACCACCACCGCGGGCACCACGACCACGCAAGGGTCGTCGAGCACAATCAGCGCCGGTGTGAACTATGCGCAAGGGCCGTTCAGTATCGGCACGGCGTACACCAACATTCGCTTCCCCAATGGCGCGACGCCGGCGTTCAGCGTCAGCATCGCCAACGTGAATACTGGCGGACTGCGTGACCTCGAAACCTTTGGCGTGGGTGCGCGTTATGCCATTGGCGCGGGCACGGTGTGGGGTCTCTGGACCCATACGACGTTCGATCCGATCACGGGCGCCGAGTCCAAGCTGAACAACTACGAACTGGGTGGCAAGTATGCGTTTACGCCCGCCTTGAGCGCAGGCCTGGGCTACACGTTCTCGAAGCTTGACGATCATTTCGAGGGCAAATGGCATCAGGTCAGCAGCATGCTCGACTATGCGCTGTCCAAGCGGACCGACGTCTACGCACTCGTGATTTACCAGAAGGCTTCGGGCAGCAATACGGTCAATGGCCGGAACGTTCCGGTGCAAGCTGAAATTGGATCGAGCTCGAGCTTCCTCGGTAATTCGGGTACCGGCGCGAACAATCAGGTTGCAGCCCGCATTGGCTTGCGTCACAAGTTCTGATTCTGGATTCCACGCGGCAAGCGCTGCAAAAAGTGCTTGCCGCATCGTGCTTCAGAAGTTCACCCGGTATCTGACGGCCAAATAGAACGTCAGGTCTCAGCGTCAAGTCAGGTCGTCAAGACCCGCGCCACGATCCGCACCAGCCGCTTCACGTGACGGGGAGCGGGAAGAATATCCGCGCCTGAAAACAGAATAGGCGCACCGTCCTCGGAGGTGAGCGATCGGCCTCCGCATTCATGCGCGACGATGACACGCTCACCCACGGGCGTATTGAACAATTCGTGCCATGAGAAGGTGACCGCGTAGCCGTCGTGCGCGACCGCGATGAACACGGTGCGCTTGAACTCACCCTTGGGCTCGGGCCGCAATCCGGCTTTCATGATCAAGTCTTTCAGCAACACCCCACGATACGTGTCAACGCTGCGGATAAACCGGTCGGTCGTATAACAACGCAGATCGAACGGATCGGCAACGACGTTGGGTTGTTCCCTGAATTCCGCAAGATCAACAGTCAATGGTCGCAGGAAATCCCCTTCAAGCGATATGACAGCTTTCGCGGTGGTTTCGAGCGCGACTGCGTGGGAATGTGCTTCACTCATTTCTCATCCTCCAGGGGCCGGTTTCGGGCGGCTTGTCCGGCATTATATCCACGTGAATATTACGCTGCTGTCATAGCGGACAAGTCAGTGCGCAAACAATAGGCAACATACAAATTCGCGCATATGCGGGCCAGGACGGCACGGAGGAACTGCTTACCGGGAAATCAGGCGCCTGGTTTTCGCAGGCGCCATGGCGGCAAGTGAGCTTTTATGCCAGGGTCCTAGCGGGTTCAGGCTTGGCGCTCCACCTTAAAGGTCTGCCTTAACCCTGATCGCCTAAAGCGATATATTGGTGGCCTTGGACCCATGCACCTGATCAAGGAAAATACGATGCCCCAGCGTCTCATCCGCTACGCGCTAACGCTCGCAAGCAGCTTGACCGCCGCTGCGGTCATCGCGCTATCCGGGTGCAGCCCGGCGCAAATCGTCAGCGCGCCGCAACGCGTCTCCCTCGATGCAAGGGCAAACGGCATTGCGATCCGTCCGGCTGACGGCACGATCTTTATCACCGACGATAAAACCAACAGCGTGCTTTCATCGGCTGACGGCAAGACATTCAAACCGTTTGCCGCCATTCCCGTGGTCAC
>NZ_JAQGMM010000249.1 GCF_028292365.1 Caballeronia sp. | reverse complement strand
CGGGGCGGGCGGTGCCTGTCGACGCAATATGTTAACGCGAACACAAGCCTGGAATGGGAATGTACCAAGGGACACCGCTGGCGAGCCGCTCCGGGCAGTGTGAAATACGGTAACTGGTGTGGGATCTGCTTGACAGGACCTGCGTTGACCCTGACCGATATGCAGCGTGTCGCCCGCGAACGGGGTGGTCGGTGCCTGTCTGAGCTGTACGTGAACTCAATAACTCCCTTGGAGTGGGAATGCGCTGAAGGCCATCGCTGGTTCGCGAACCCGAGCAACGTGAGACGTGGAACATGGTGCAGTATTTGTGGGTATAAACGCAGGCGCTTTTCCTTGGCCGATGTCCAGAGTGCTGCGGTGAAACTCGGCGGACGCTGCCTGTCGGAAAAGCGTGTCGACGCCACGTCACCGCTTCTGTTTGAATGTTCTGCGGGACACCGCTGGGAGTCACGGCCCTCCGCTGTCCGGTCCGGAAAATGGTGCGGGCAATGTAGGTATGACCGCCAGCGCGCTCCAATAGAAAAGATGCGTAGCTACGCAGCAAGCCACGGAGGCCAATGCCTGTCGGACGAGTACACCAGCGGGCGCCAGCGATTGCGTTGGCGCTGCGTGAAAGGCCACGAGTGGGAGGCCGCCTCCAGACTTATTCACCGGGGAGCCTGGTGCCCGCAGTGCGCGATCGAACGCGGCCGCACGGGTATCGACCGAATGCATGAAATTGCGGCGGAACATGGAGGCCTGTGCTTGTCGGAGTGCTACGTCAGTTCAACAACGCGCCTGAAGTGGCAATGTGCAAAGGGACACGCCTGGGAAATGTCTTCGTCCTCAGCACAACGGGGGCAGTGGTGCTCTTACTGTAGCGGCACTCGTCATTCGCTTGGCGAGATGCAGGCGCTAGCCCACGCACGCGGTGGGGAATGTGTTTCGGATACTTATGTTGCCGTTCATCGAAATCTGGAGTGGCGATGCGAGAAAGGGCATACGTGGTCGACGAAACCGTTGGTAGTGCTCCGGGGACATTGGTGTCCAGAATGCGCAATACTGGAGCGTAGCCTGAACGAAAATAAGAAGCGCAAGTACCAGCCAGTTGCCCTGCCGGAAAAGAAATAGGTGCGCACGCACCGCAGCAAAGTGCAGGCACCCATGGACGAGGCATGTAGGGACAAATATGAGCAACCCGAAAAGAAGGGCGCGGCGCGCGGGTTTGATGAACTGGCTCAGTGCTCCGGCGCCCCGGCGAGAATCCACGCGATGACGGTACGCAGGTCGGCGTCGCTAATACCGGGGTTCGCCGGCATGGGGACTTCTCCCCAAACGAAAGCCCCGCCATTGCGGACCTTGGCAAACAGCTTGTCGGGCGCCGTAGCGTCGCCGTGATACTTCTTCGCGATCTCTCGATACGCCGGCCCGACGACCTGCGAATCCACGGCATGACAGGAGAGACAGTTGTTCTTCTGCACGATCGACAAGGCAGCTGCCGCGTCCGGGGCGGCATGCGCCGGTATTACAAACGCCACGAACAACACGCAGCAAGACTTTCTCACCCAGGCACGTCCGGTCATCGGTTTTATCATCGGTCAGCCTGTCACCTTGTCAGTCGTCGCCGCTGCCACGTGGCTGCGAAAATCCATTGATGCGTTCGCCCTCAGCCCTTGATATCGAAGACAGGTGACGCGCAGGAACGACGCAAAATTCGTCGTTTCGCCCAAATGCTGCGTGACCTCCTCATGCAACTTCGCGATGAGCTGGTTGGTCGTCATGTCGTTGTCGGCGGCGAGTTCGGACAGCGTCTGCCAGAACAGGTTTTCCAGCCGGATGGTTGTCGTCACGCCGCTGATGCGCACCGAGCGCGCGCGGCATTCATAGAGAATCGGATCGGTTTGAGCGTAGATCCTGCACATGGACAGCTCCTCACAATGAAGAAGGAACCGCCGGGCGGCGGCTCCTGTGACTTCTGCGGTTCGTTTTGCAAGCCTCTGGTTTCTAGATATTACGGCGTTTCATCTGGTCCGCGATGTAATCCGATTGCCGGATTGCCAGCGACACGATTGTCAATGTCGGATTTTCGGCCGCGCTGGTCGTGAACTGACTGCCGTCGGAGATAAACAGGTTCGGCACGTCGAAAGTCTGGCCGTGCTTGTTGCAGACGCCGTCACTCGCTTTCGCGCTCATCCTGCAGGTACCCAGATTATGCGTGGACGGGTAGGGCGGCGTGCGCAGCGTCTTCACTGCGCCTGCCGCTGCATAGATGGCTTCACCTTGCTTGAACGCATGATTGCGCATGGCGATGTCATTCGGATGATCGTCGTAATGGACGTTTGCCACCGGCAACCCGACCTGATCCTTCACGTCATGATTCAGCGTCACACGGTTGGTCTCGCGCGGCATGTCCTCACCGACAATCCACATGCCAGCCGTATTTGCGTAGTTATCCATATAGTAAGTAAAGTCCGATCCCCATGCGCCCGGATCGAAGAAGGCGGCGGCGAACGGCAAACCGAGCGAGATGGTTTCCATTTCATAGCCGCCCGCAAAACCGCGTTTCGGATTGAACGCGGCTTCGTCCGTGACAATACCGGCCATCACCGTGCCTCGATAAAAATGCACCGGTTCCTTGAACACGCCGAACACCGAGCCCGTGGTATGCCGCATGTAATTGCGGCCCACCTGGCCCGAGCTGTTAGCGAGGCCGTCAGGATGCTTCGATGATTCCGAGAGCAATAGCAGGCGCGGCGTTTCTATCGAGTTTCCCGCGACGCAGACCACGCGTGCGCGCTGACGCTGCTGTTTGCCGTCGGCATCCATGTAGACCACGCTGCTGGCCTTGCCGGCAGCATTCGTCTCAATGCGCATCACATGCGATTCCGGCCGCAATTCGAGTCTGCCCGTGGCTTCGCCTGCGGGAATCTCCGTATAGAGCGTTGACCATTTCGCGCCCGACTTGCAGCCCTGGAAGCAGAAGCCGAGCTGCATGCAGCGGCCGCGTCCGGCGCGTGGGCGGCTGTTGATCGCCATGTGGCCGGTACTGCAATTCTTGTAGCCGACCTTCGTCGCGCCGTCGTACAGGATCTTGAAGTTGTTGTTGCCCGGCAGACCCGGAACGCCATTCGTGCGCGTGACGCCCATCTTGTCTTCGGCGCGTGCGTAGTAGGGTTGGAGATCGGCGAGCGTGATCGGCCAGTCGAGCAGGTTCGCCTGATCGATGGAACCATAGGTCGTGCGCGCCTTGAACTCATGCTCATGAAAACGCAGCGATGCGCCCGCCCAATGCGTGGTCGTGCCACCGACCGTCTTGCAGATCCACGCGGGCAGTTCGGGGAAGTCCTTGGCAACGCGCCAGGTACCCGACGTGGTGCGTTTATCGGTCCAGGCGAGTTGCCCGAAGGATTTCCATTCGTCGTTGATGAAGGTGGCTGACGACTGGCGCTTGCCTGCCTCCAGCACGACCACTTTCACCCCTTTCTGACATAACTCGTTCGCCAGCGTCCCGCCGCCCGCGCCCGAACCGACGATCACGACAACGGAGTCGTCGTTGTAGTCGAACTTAGCCATGCTTGCCTCCTCGGCAGTATCAGATGTGCGCCTTTATTTTTGCTATCACGCGACCGGCGGACTTGCGTCGGCGGGCGGATTGGGCAACCAGGTCAGGTCGTTGAAGCCGCGATACACGTAGCCGCCCTTGCTGAACGCTTCGCCTTCGTAGCCGAAATGGGCGAACGCCATTTCATTGTTGTAGAGCGAGGTGACGCACTGGCCACGCACGAGCAGGACGAACGGATCGGTCTGATTCGCTTCGACAATGGCGGTTCGCTGCGCGTCCGACAGGCTTGCTGTGTCGTTCCATTTCCCGGCTGCGGCATCGTTCAGTTTCGCCACGCCGGTCTTGATGACATCGACGGTCTTCGGGTCCGTGGCTTTTGCATCCACGTCCTTGACCGCGAGCGCGTAGACCGCGTCCGGCAGCGTCTTGTGCGGATAGAGGGTGCGCGCGAGCACCATGATCGCGTCGGCCTGGTTCTGATCGATATGGCTGAGTTCCACTGCCCAGGCGCGGCTAGGCGCGAGCAGGGCGATCGGCGTGCCGGCCGCCAGCAAACCAGTCAGCACGACGGAACCTTGGAGGAAGTGCCTGCGGCTCACGCGCGCAGACGGTATAGCCGATATAGCAGGGATCGCGTCGCCGGTCTCGGCTGCGACGATGGCAATGGGGATTGCCTTGGGCATGATTTGTCTCCTTTTATATTGTGTACGGCGCCAACGTCAGTTCATACGTAGTGACCCTCCCTGGATAGCACTTCGATCTTGTAGCCGTCGGGATCGGTGATGAAGAAAAAGCGCGCCGCTATCGCGCCGTTGTGGCTCAGCGATTTCAGGTCGCCGGGTTGCATGCCCTGGCTTAGCAAACGGTCGCGGAATGCTTCGATATCGTCGACGGCGAATGCCACGTGACCGTACCCCGTGCCGTGCGTGTAGGGAGTGGTCGTGCCTTTGTTCAGCGTGAGTTCGATCTCGGCGCCGCTCTCGGGATCGCGGAGATAAACGAGCGTGAAGGATTCGAAGTCAAGGCGATGCGACTCGCGCATGCCAAACGCGTTTTGATAGAACGCAATGGAGCGATCCAGCGATTCAACGCGAATCATGAGATGAAGGAATTTGGTCATGCTGAAACTCGTGTCATAGCGTCGCTTCAGTATGCAACGTTGACAGAAAAGAGGGTAATAGCGGGTTGTTACGGCCGTCTAGTTTCGTCGGGTTAAACACCTAGTAGGAGGGCGTCTCGCTTCGTGACCCTGTGAAAGCACTGGACTCCGGCGCGCCAGCACGATCCGCTTTATCGTCACGTTTTTCGTGGCTTGGGACTTGATATCGACCAGGTTGCAAGCGCCACACCGGCGACGGTAAACACCATCGCTCCCCATGCCAGCGGCGGCATGACTTCATTGAGCAACAACCACGAGAGCACTGCCGCAACCGGTGGAATAAAGAAGAACAATGACGCGATCTTCGACGCCTGCCCCGCGCGAACCAGCGCCAGCAGCAAGGTGATCGCGATCAGCGAGTTGCCAACCACGAGGTATCCAAGCGCAGCCATAAACGTCCCGGACCACTGAACATGAACGTCTTCCAGCAGCAGCGCCAAAGGTGCGCAGAACACAAGGCCAATTGAATACTGGATCAGGTTTGACGTCACCGGATGTTGCGCCACGCCAAACCGCTTTTCATAGAGCAATGCGGCTGTCATTCCAATCAACGCGCCTATGACAAGCAGAAGGCCCCAGACCGAATGCACCGACATACTCGATCTGCTGACAACCACACCGGTCGCGCCAATAAGCCCGAGCATCAGCCCCAGCCATTGCCGGGCGCCCAAGCGTTCGCCGACGAGTCTCGGCGCCAGTGCGGCCACAAGCACAGGCTGCAGCGACACGATGACCGCTGCCACGCCCGCTGACACCCCCGCTTTGAAGGCGAGGTAACTCAAGCCGAAGTAGACGACTTGCACAAGGAAGCCGACCACACACGCATGTCCCCAGGCAGCCCGGCTCTTCGGCAACGCAGGCTTGGTGATGATGAAGAGCGGGATGAGCAGGCAAACGGTGCAGCCATAGCGCAGCGCCAGCAAGGTCAGCGGCGGCGCGTAGCCGACCGCAATCTTTGCTATCGGAAAGCCGCCCGACCAGAGCAGGACAAAAGCCATCTTGGCGGCGAAAGTCTTCAGGCTGGCATGCGGCGATGACGCGTTGGCTTGCAGCATTGTTCCTGGCTCGCGTGTTCTGCGATCCCGCATTGCACGGGCAGCGTTTGTTTGTCGATGCTAACGATTGCTTCAGGCGTCTGCGGAAGCAGGCGCCTGGGCGGGACGATGCCTTTTCAGAACGGGTCATGCTGGCGCAAGTGACGCGAAACGCGTGATGCTTCTGTCGCCGTCCGCCCGTTGCCGGCGACGCAGAGGTGCGCGGTTGCCCGAGGCAGGGGAAAGGTTGCGGCTAACCGTGCTGCTGCTGGTTGTTGCCACCACCTTGCCCACCGCCGTGGCCGCCGCCGTTACCTCCGCCACCGCCCCCACCGCCGCCATGACCACCACCGCCGTTACCCCCTCCGCCGCCATGACTGGGTGGTGGTCCTGAAGGTCGCCCGCCGCCAGGTTGCCCTGGAGGACGACCACCGCCGCCTTGACCTGGAGGCGGCCCTGGAGGCCGGCCACCTGCGCCTTGACCCGGCGGCGGTCCCGGAGGCCGGCCACCTGCGCCATGGCCTGGAGGCGGCCCTGGAGGCCGGCCACCTGCGCCGTGACCCGGTGGCGGTCCGGGAGGACGGCCGCCACCATGACCGGGCGGCGGTCCCGGCGGAGGACGTCCGCCATAACCGGGCGGACGGCCGGGCCCGGGCCGTGGAGGCGGCCGATTCGCCCAGCGTGATTGCTGGTTATACCAAGGACGGCCGCGGTAATAACTGCCCCAGTACGAACCGATAGAAAACGTCACGATAGGCAAACCGATCGTGGTTCCGTAAGTCAGGATCGGTACATTGCCACCTTGATACGGATAGCTGAGACGGCCCGCGTAGACCCAGCCGCGCAAGTTGGGCACCACCACGTCGCACCAGGTGTAGCCGCTGATGCAACCCATGACCGTGACGGGCACGCCGCCCGGCAACTGAGTCACGATCGGATAGTCGCCCGCGGGGCCGGCGCGCATGTTGACCGGGCTGTTCGTGTACGCCTGCTGTTGCGCGAACGTTACTCCGGGCAGCGCCAGCAACCCCGCAAATCCAATACAACCCCATTGAAGCAACTTTTTTCGCATATGGCCTCTCATCGTGGGAGTGCGACTTCCGATGCTTGTCCGTAACCGTCGCAACAACAGAGCTGTCTTCGACCCCGAAATCCCGAAAGCCGGACGGATTAAGCAAGTATGGAGTTCACTCCCCGTGGAGTCTATGCGGGTGAAACCTGTCGGAACAGGAAATTTGGATAAACTTAAATCCGTCCCCGTGGTACTTAGCGCTTGGGGTTCGCTCAACCATCGCCGAGGCGAACCCACCGTTGACGCAAAATGGCGACGACACCTGACATGGCGATTACGCGCCTCACGACGCTGCTTCCCGGGGAATGATTCCGCCACCCACGCGAAGCCGATGGAAGACGCGCTTGCAAACGCCCACGCCGGCAAGCAGAAGAACCGCGCGGCCATGCTGCCCAACTAATAACCCCTGCTGGCGGCGGGAATCGCAACCAACATCAACCAGGGATATTGCATGCTTGTTGGAATACGCGAGGCCACGGTCGAAGACGCAAAGGCGATTGCCACGATCCACGTGGACTCATGGCAGGCGGCGTATCGCGGAATCTTGCCCGAGACGTATCTGGCCAATCTGTCGGTGATGCGGCGGAGGGAGGCATGGCATAACTTCATCGTCTCAGGAAGGCCACGGGTGCTGGTCGCTCACTCCGACGCCGACGATCACACCGACGCAGCGATTCTCGGCTGGGTCGCATTCGGGGACTCCCGGGACGGGGACAAGGACCATCGCTGGGCAGAAGTGGAAACGCTTTATATAGCGCCGGCTTTCTGGCGCAAGGGTATCGGCAAACGACTGATCGATGCCGCGCGACACGCGCTCCAGTCCGCCGGATATACGGACGTCGCCCTATGGGTCTTGCTGGACAACCGGCGCGCGCGTGCCTTTTATAAACGAAGCGGTTTTGTCTGCGATAACTCGAGCAGAGGCGTTCAGCTCGGCGGCAAGTGGCTGACCGAGATTCGATACTGCTGCGCTCTCAGCGAGACATGAGTAACGGCTGAGCAGCGAGAGCAACAGGCCAGCGCCAGCCCCACAGCAACGCAATTTGACGCAACAGAGTACGTGGGGAAGTCATACAATCCTGTGCATGTATTACACCGAAGATTACGCATGCAAGCCGACAACCGACTCCCCCGATACCAACGCCTGCGCGACGAACTTGCGTCAAAAATCGCCGCGCGCCGCTGGCAACCCGGCGAGGCCATTCCCACCGAACAGGAACTTGCCCAGAGCTTTGACCTCGCGGTTGGAACCGTGCGTAAGGCTATTGACCTGCTCGTCGCGGAAGGACTGCTGGAGCGCTACCAAGGGCGTGGCACGTTTGTCCGGCGCGCGAGTTTCGATGGCTCGCTGTTCCGGTTCTTTCGCTTTCAAAGCAAATCCGGCGAGCGCCGAATTCCGAAGAGCCAGATTCTAAAACGCAGTGTGGTGGAGGCGCCGGCCGCTGTCGCCGTCACGCTGCAGATTGCACCCGGCGCCAAAGTGATCCAGATGGCGCGACTACGCCTGATCGAAGACGCGCCTGTGCTGACCGAGGACATCTGGCTGCCGCTCGACCGTTTCGCGGCGTTCGCCGACCTGCCGCTCGACTCCATCGGCGACCTGCTTTATCCGGTCTATGAAGCGAAATGCAATCAGGTGGTGGCATCGGCTACGGAAACGCTCACGGTCGAAGCCGCGAGCGTGAAGCACGCGAAACTGCTGGCCATAGAGAAGGGCACGCCTATCGTGGTGATCGAGCGGCTGGCTTATGGATACGATCGCCATCCGCTCGAATGGCGTCGCTCGCGCGGCCCGGCAAGCCAGTTCCTGTATCAGTCGGAAATCCGCTGAACCAGCCAGCACGGAAGGCTTTTCAAATTACGCTCACGTCACTGGCTCACGCTGAAAATCGCGAGCGCGTCTTTCAGCGACTTCGCCTGATCTTCCAGCGATTGCGCGGCCGCCGCGGCCTCTTCCACCAGCGCCGCGTTCTGCTGCGTGACCCCGTCCATTTGCGTGACCGCGGTAGCGACCTGGCTGATCCCCCGGCTTTGTTCATCAGACGCCGCTGAGATCTCGCTCATGATGGCAGTCACGCGCTGCACGGCTTGCGTGATCTGGGTCATCGTCGCGCCTGCTTCTCCCACGAGCCCAGAGCCCGCGCTCACGCGTGCCGCCGATGTATCGATCAAATCCTTGATCTCTTTTGCCGCACTCGACGAACGTTGCGCGAGGTTCCGCACTTCGCCGGCCACGACCGCAAAACCTCGGCCTTGCTCGCCGGCCCGCGCGGCTTCCACGGCTGCGTTGAGCGCCAGGATGTTGGTCTGGAACGCGATGCCTTCAATGATCGTAATGATGTCCGCGATCTTGGCCGAACTCTGCGAGATATCGGCCATGGTCGAGATCACGTTGTTGACCACCGCGCTCCCGTGACTCGCAATAGTCGACGCGCTCGCGGCAAGCGTAGTCGCCTGACTGGCGTTGTCCGCGTTGCGTTGGACCGTGCCGCTGATCTGCTCCATGCTCGCCGCGGTTTCCTGCAGGGATGCAGCTTGCTGCTCGGTGCGCGCCGACAGGTCGATGTTGCCCGAAGCAATCTCGCCGGCAGCGACGGTAATCGATTCCGCTGAATGGCGAATGTGCCGCACCGTCGTCGCGAGTTCGGTTTGCATGCGGCGCAACGCGCCTTGCAACTGGCCCATTTCGTTGTCGCTTTCCACGATGATCGGCGTACGCAGGTCGCCGCCGGCGATGCGCTCGAAGTCCGCGGCCATCGCCGTGATCGGTTTTACGACCAGACGTGTCAACGCAATCCTCACGGTGATGCCTATCACCAGCGCGAGCAGTGCACAGGCGACCAATACAGTATTCACGAAGTTCGCGGTCGTTTTCGCTGCTTCGAAACGCTGCTGGGCACGCGACGATACGTAACGGAGCAACGGCTGCGAAAGCTGGTCGAACTGGTTATAGAGCGGACTGCTGAACTGCATCTGTATATGTTTGTACGCATCAAAGTCTTTCGCTTCGAGCGCGTCGAACTCCGGCATGATGCCTTTTTGCATCATCGCGGCATGCTTGGCGGCGGCGTCGGTAATGAGCGCCTGCGCATCGCCCGATACAGGCAACGCGGCGAACACATCCCACTGCTTCTGCGATTCGTTGCAATAGTCGTGGGCTGTGGCGAGCTGTTTTGCGGCGACGTCGGCTTTGTTGTCCTCAATCAGGGATTCGTACCGGTTCTTCGCAGAGCGGCAACGCAACAGCAATTCGGAACTGCGGGTCAGCGCAGTGCTTCCCGCCAGGTCGTGCTCGTACATGCCGCTTAGCGCCTGGTTTGCGCGGCCCAGCGAGACGAATGCACAGGTTCCAACAACGAGTACCAACAGGACAAACACGCTTGTCGCAAGGGTCAAGCCTGTCTTGATCGAAAGATTCTTAAACACGGTCCGCTGACCTCATTGATATGAACATATATATGTTTAACGGACTGAGAGCGGCAGACTTGAGGGTTTTTCTTGGCTTCTGATGATTGAGTTAGCGAAAGTGGAAAAGCTCTGTGGGCGTGTCAATCAACACCGCCCGCCGATGTGACGCGTCAGTGACAAGACGACGGAGATCGTCCAGCGCGCGTTGTGGATCGCTGACATGTTCGAACTGCGTATGCGGCCAGTCGCTGCCCCAGAGCAAGCGGTCGGCGCCGAAAGCGGGCAGCAATTTGGACCACGCGGTCGCGCTCGTGGCGAAGGTCGCTTCGGGGTCCCCCGGTTTCGCACTCACCCTATACCCTGCCGACACCTTGACCCACACGCGCCGTGTCTGCCCCAGCAAGAGCAGGTAACCGAAGCCAGGGTCGCTGGTGCCCAGCGCGGGATCGAAACGCCCGAAATGATCGATCACGATCCGCACGCCGCTTGCCAGCAGCGCGGGCGTCACCTGGAACAGGCGGCCGGCGTCGATCTGCATTTCAAGGTGCCAGTCGAGCGCGACCATGCGCGACAGAAGCGCGGTCCAGTGTTGATCAGTGAAATCGGGAAGTTGGGCGCCGATCAGGTTCGCGCGGATTCCCACGACACCCCGCGCATGCCAGTCGTCGATATAACTCAGGGCGTTCACCGGATCAGCCATGACGACCCCGCGCAACTGCTGCGGGTACGCGTCGAGACAGGCGAGCAGATAGCTGTTGTCGAAGCCGAGGAAGCTGGGCTGGATCAGCACGCCGTGCGACATCCCGATACTGCGGAGCATAGCCAGGTAATGCTCGAGCGTGGCGTCGTAGGCCGGTGCATAACGCCGGCCAGGTGTAAGCGGCAAGTCCCGCGTGAAAACGTGGGCGTGCGAATCTATAGCGGTGACGAAACTATCAGTCATAACGAGTTACGCCGGCACGTCTTCGGCTAGCGTGCGCCCGCGCGTTTCCGGCAGCATCATCACGCTGACGGCGACGATTGCATACGCGAAAACCGCGTCCACGCCGATCGCGAATCCGAGCGAATACTGTGCGGCCAGATGTCCGACCATCACGGGGAATCCCGCCGACACGACACGCCCGAAGTTGTAGCAAAAGCCTACGCCCGTCCCGCGCGTCCCGCGTGGATAGAGTTCGTTGAACAGCGCGCCCATGCTGGCCGGAATGCCGGCGGCGAAAAAGCCGAGTGGGAAGCCGAGCGCCAACATTGCGTGATTGGAGAGCGGCACGAACAGATAAACGATGACCGTGCCCACGCAGCATACGGAGAACAGCAGGATGGTCTGACGGCGCCCGATGCGGTCGAGCAACTGCGACGCGGCCAGGCAGCCGAAGAAAAA
>NZ_JAQGMM010000248.1 GCF_028292365.1 Caballeronia sp. | reverse complement strand
GACTTCGTCCGGCGTGTTGGTGAGCAGGATGCCGCGGCGCGAGAGCTCGGGGACGTCGAAGGCGTCAAAGCCGGCCGAGATGGTGGAGGCGGTCTGGAGCAAAGGCGCTGCATTGAGGAGATCAGGGGTTATCTTGAGATTGTTGCCAATGATCCCGTGGGCCGAGGCGAGCGCGCGCCGGAATGGCGCAAGGTCGCCGCCGGAAGAAATGTCGACCTCATCGACGGAACAGTGCTCGCGAAGAAGACCTGACACGGCAGGAGGCAACTGACGATAGGCCACGACATGCTTCATGAAGACCTCAGGGATGAATGCGGTGTAAAGAGAGTCGAAAGGAAAGCCGAAAGGCGGCAGATCACAGATAAAAAAGAACCGCTTGCGAAAGCACTATAGATATCGTTAAGATTGCCGTCAAGATTATCAATAATTTCATCGACGATTTTGGAGCAGCACATGAGCGAGAAGAAAACTGGCTTGCGGCAGGGCCTGACGAACTACGGCGATGAGGGTTTCTCGCTGTTCCTGCGCAAGGCCTTCATCAAGGGCGCGGGGTATACGGACGACGCCTTGTCGCGCCCGATCGTGGCCATCGCGAACACGGGCAGCGCCTACAACCCCTGCCACGGCAACGCCCCGCAACTGATTGAAGCGGTCAAGCGCGGGGTGATGCTGGCGGGCGGCCTGCCGGTCGAATTTCCAACGATCTCGATCGCTGAAAGTTTTTCGCATCCGACAAGCATGTTTCTGCGCAACCTGATGTCTATGGATACGGAGGAGATGATCCGTGCCCAGCCGATGGATGCGGTGGTGCTGATCGGCGGTTGCGACAAAACTGTCCCCGCCCAACTGATGGGCGCAGCCGCGGCAGGCGTTCCCGCCATTCAACTGGTGACGGGCGCGATGCTCACGGGTTCGCATCGGGGCGAGCGGGTTGGGGCATGCACGGACTGCCGTCGCTTCTGGGCGAGTTTTCGTGGCGATCAGATTGACGAGGCCGAGATCGAAGCCGTGAACAATCAGCTCGTCGCAACGGTCGGGACCTGCTCCGTGATGGGCACCGCAAGCACGATGGCCTGCATCGCGGAAGCCTTGGGAATCATGCTGCCAGGCGGCGCGTCGGCGCCTGCCGTGACGGCCGACCGGATTCGCATCGCCGAGCGCACCGGCGCGCAAGCGGTGGCGATGATCGGGAAAGACTTGAGTCCCGCGGCCATCCTGACACCGAAAGCGATTGAAAACGCGTTGCGGGTGTTGCTCGCGATTGGCGGTTCGACCAACGGCATCATTCACCTCACGGCGATTGCCGGGCGGCTCGGCATTCGTATCGACCTTGCACGGCTCGATCAAATGGCGCGCGAAACGCCGGTGCTGGTCGATTTGAAGCCGTCGGGACAGCACTACATGGAGGATCTGCATCGTGCCGGCGGTTTGACCACGGTCATGCGCGAGATCAAAGGCCTGCTGCATCTGGACGCGCTCACGGTGACGGGCCGCACGCTCGGCGAGGAGCTGGATGCTGCTCCGGCGAGCTTTCCGCAAGACGTGGTGCGCCCGTTCGACCGCCCGATTTTCCCGCAAGGCGGAATTGCGGTATTGCGCGGCAATCTGGCACCGGGCGGCGCGATCATCAAGCAGTCGGCGGCAAGCGCCACGCTGATGGAGCATGAAGGCCGGGCCGTCGTATTCGAGGACGCGGAGGATCTGGCTCGTCGCATTGACGATCCGGAACTGGACGTGGAAGCGCACGACATACTCGTGCTCAAGCGGATCGGGCCGGTCGGTGCACCCGGGATGCCGGAGGCGGGCTATATTCCGATCCCGCGCAAGCTTGGCCGCCTGGGCGTGAAAGACATGGTGCGCATTTCGGATGGCCGCATGAGCGGCACGGCGTCCGGTACGGTTGTTCTGCACGTGACGCCGGAAGCGGCCATTGGCGGTCCGCTCGCGATCGTACAAACGGGCGACCGGATTCGCCTGAGCGTCGCAGAACGGTCAATCGAGCTTGCCATCAGCGACGAGGAAATTGCAGCGCGTCTCGCCGTCTTGCCCGCGCGCCAGGTTGATCCCGACGAGCGGGGTTATCGCAAGCTCTTCCTGACCACGATCACTCAGGCCGACGAGGGCTGCGACTTCGATTTTCTCCAGGCGACCCGAATCACCGCGACTGTTCCCGGCGACGGAAACAAGGTTTGAAGGCCACATTTTCGTATAGGCTCGCGGCTTAGATCATTTTGCGGATCCTTTTATGAGCAACGCTGCCAAGTCCAGACTGTCCGATGCACCTGCCGCGAAGGCGGTCGAGCGCGATCGCAATATCGACGAAACGATGCGCAGCGTCTCCGACGAACTCGAGGAGCAAATCGTCCTTGGCGTTCTGCATCCGCGTGAACGGCTTGTGGAAGACGATTTGTGCGAGCGTTTCAACCTGAAGCGCCACGTCGCGCGGCAGGTGCTGGCGGAGGTGGAGCGGCGCGGGCTGGTGGAGCGCCGCAAGAACATAGGCGCGGTGGTCAAGTCGTACACGCCGCGCGAAGTTACTGAGCTCTACGCCCTGCGCGAACTGCTCGAAGCCGACGCGGCGAGGCGTATCGTTTTTCCGGTGAGCGGTGACGCGCTCGATGCGTTAGAGGCCATTCAGGCAGAGCACGACGAAGCGGCCGAAGCCGGCGATCTGCGGCGCGTGTTCCGCGCGAACATGGCGTTTCATCACGCGTTTTTTGCGCTCTCGGAAAGTCAGGTCCTGACGGAAGCGATTCGCGAGTATGAACGCCGCACGCATGCCATCCGCTCGGTGTCGATCGTGTTTCCGCAGTACCTGGAGAAGGCGCGCGCCGAGCATCACCAGATGATCGAGGCGCTTCGCACCGGCGACCGGGAGTCGTTGATCAAGTTATGCCGGGAGCACCTGGTGCCGTCGCGCGATGCGTATCTTGAAGCGCATCACCGCCGCTCGGTCGGCTACGCCGCGCAGAAAAGCCCGGCGGAATAAGCGCGCGAACGAGCTCCCAGTAAGCCCACGAATAATCCCATTTACCTGAATCAAGGGGAGAGTATCAATGACTCGAGTACTGATCACCGGCGCGGCCGGCCACATTGGCCGGGTGCTGCGCGCCGGATTCCAGGGCCACTATGCGTTGCGTCTGGCCGACATAGCGCCGCAGGCCGAGGCGCGGGCAGGCGAGGAAATCGTGACCGCGGACATCACGAAGCTGGAGGATCTTCTTCCAGTCATGGAAGGGGTCGACGTGGTCGTCCATCTTGCCGGTATTCCCGACGAGGATCGCTGGGAACGCATCCGCGATATGAACATTGAAGGCTGCTACAACGTGTTCGAAGCAGCGCGGCAAGCGGGTGTGAAGCGCGTGGTGTTCGCGAGTTCGAACCATGCAGTGGGTTTTCATCGTCGCGACCGGATGATTGACAACACAGTCGAGCCGCGCCCGGACAGCCGCTACGGCATCTCGAAGGTGTTTGGCGAAGCGCTCGGCCGGATGTACGCCGATAAACACGGCATGTCGGTCGCGTGCATCCGCATCGGGTCGTTTCGCCCCGACGACCAGCCAACCGCGCCGCGGCACCTCTTCACCTGGATCAGTCATCGCGACATGGTGCAGGTGGCGCGCCGCTGTATTGACCATCCGGAGTTTCACTTCGCGGTCGTCTATGGCGTGTCCAATAACGCGCGCAATCGCTGGGACAACGCCAACGTGCGCTATCTCGGGTTCGTGCCCGAAGACGATGCCGAACTGCACGCAGCCGAGATCGCTGCAACGGGCACCACCGAAGACGCGCGCGAAGCGCTGTTTCATGGCGGCTTCGGCTGTCTGGTCGAATTCGACGGCGAGCCGCTTCGAATCGATTGAATGTGACGGTCCATTGTCGGGAGGCGTGCCTCGCGTTGTAGTATGCGGTCGTGAATGTCATCATTCATGACCCTACGACGAGAAACAGGTTGACGTTGAATACGGAACTAAAGAAGAGGGCACCGCGCCGCAAGTCCAACGCGGTGTCGGTCATGGACGTCGCGCGCGCCGCCGGAGTTTCCACGGCGACCGTCTCGCGTGTTCTGAACGGCAACGCCACGGTCGCTTTGGCCTTGCAGGACCGGGTGCGCGAGATCGCGCAAAACCTCGGCTACACGCCCCACGCGGCGGCGCGCGCGCTCGCGTCGCAACGCTCGAAGACCATCGGCGCGGTCATTCCTTCGCTTGAAAACCAGAATTTTGCGCTCGGCGTGTTCGCGCTGCAAAAACGTCTCGGCGAAGCGGGCTATACGCTGCTTCTGGCGTGCTCGTACTACGACCAGGAGGACGAACTCAAGCAGGTCCGGGCACTGATCGCCGATGGCATTGCCGGGCTGATGCTAGTGGGCCGCAGCCATTCCCCCGCGCTCTACGAACTGCTCGAGAAAGAGCGGATTCCGCTGGTGAACGGCTGGACCGTCGATCAACATCATCCGTATGTAGGCTTCGATAACGTCGCGGTCGGGCGGCGCATCGCGGAGTATCTGCTCGATCTCGGGCATGTGCATTTCGGCATGATCACGCAGATGACCCAGCACAGCGATCGCGCCGCCGATCGAATCACGGGCGTGCGCGCAGCTTTGCGAGCGCGCGGGCTGGAGTTGCGTCACGAGCACCTGATCGAAATGCCGCACAAGATCATAGAAGGCCAGATGGCGATGCGCGCGCTGATGCAGGGTCCGGTCCGGCCGACCGCCGTGATTTGCGGCACGGACCTGCTTGCCGTGGGCGCGCTTGCCGAAGCGCGCGAAGCTGGCATTGACGTTCCGCGCGAGCTGTCGATTGCCGGGATCAATGACATTGAGTTTTCCAGCTTTACGACGCCACCTCTCACCACGATGCGTCTGGCTGCGGACGAAATCGGCGCACGCAGCGCCGAGTACCTGCTCGCGCACATAGAGGGGCGGCCAGTCAGCTCCCAGAACATCGTGCCGACCGACCTGATCGTGCGCGGCACGACGGGCCGGCCGCCGCTGGCCAAGGGTTAAAAGCGCTAAGCCGAAGCCGCGTTTCACTCGCGTTTATTTGGCGAACAGCGACGCCATGTTGGCGAATGCCTTGAACTCCACGGCATTGCCCGACGGATCGAGGAAGAACATGGT
>NZ_JAQGMM010000246.1 GCF_028292365.1 Caballeronia sp. | reverse complement strand
CGAACAAACGCGCAGGGCGCAGGTTGATGTACTGGTCGAATTCGCGGCGGAATTTAAGGAGCGAGCCCCACAGCGAGATGTGATCGGGGACGGTGTCAGGCCAGCCGACCGCGCCGAAGAGGATGGCGTTGCAGTCCTGCACTTGCGCTTTCCAGTCGTCGGGCATCATCTGGCCGTGCTTCAGGTAGTACTCGCAGCTCGCCCATTCAATGTGCTTGTATTCGATCGAAACGCCAAAGCGCCTGGTGGCGGCGTCGAGCACGCGGATGGCTTCGGGCATTACTTCGCGGCCGATACCATCGCCGGGAATGATTGCGATTTTGTAGGTCTTGGTCATGTTCGGGATCCTGTTAAGGGTTTGTCGCATAAGGGTTTGCACCCGGGCTGGCACCAGCCTGTGGCTATTATTTTATTCCGCTCTGCAAGGCTTAAAATCAGCGTTTTGGTTAAGCCACTGTGCACGAAGCGTGAATAATGAATATCCCGTCTTCTCCGAATCTCGATGATCTGCGCGTCTTCTGCACGGTCGCCCGCAAGTCCAGCTTCAGCGCGGCGGCCGAAGTCCTGTCGGTCTCGGCGGCTTATGTCAGCAAGCGCGTGAGCGTGCTCGAAACCGACCTTGGCACGCGCCTGCTGCATCGCTCCACGCGCCGGGTCGCCATTACCGAGGCGGGCGAACGCGTTTACGCGTGGGCCGAAAAAATTCTCGACGACGTCGATCATCTCGTGGAGGACGTGTCCACCACGCGCCGGATTCCGCGCGGCACGCTGCGCATTTCCAGCAGCTTTGGCTTCGGACGGCATATTGTGGCGCCCGCGCTGGCGCGTCTCTCCGACCAGCATCCGCAATTGAGCGTGCGCCTGGATCTGTTTGACCGGCTGGTGGACGTCGCAGGAGAAGGTTTCGATCTGGATATCCGCATTGGCGACGATATCGCGGCGCATTTGATTGCGAAGCGGCTCGCGTCGAATCATCGGGTGTTGTGCGCTTCGCCGGATTACGTGGAGCGTCATGGCGCGCCGAAGCAACTGGCCGATCTCGCGAGCCACGCGTGCCTCGCGATAAAGGAGCGCGATCATCCGTTCGGTTTGTGGCGCTTGCATGTGCGTGGCGAACCGGTTTCGATCAAGGTGACCGGGCCGTTGTCGACGAATCACGGCGAGGTCGCGGTGCAATGGGCGCTGGCCGGGCGCGGAATTGTGCTGCGCTCGCTGTGGGACGTGCGCCCGTTGCTTGAGAGCGGCCAGTTGCAGCAAGTACTGCCCGATGTTACGCAGCCCGCCAACGTCTGGGCGGTGTACCCGGCGCGGTTGGCGTCATCCGCGAAAGTGCGGGTATGCGTGGACTTTCTCGCCGACGAGTTCGCGCAATGGAACCTGCCGGCGCCCTAAGATTCACTAACTGTGATTCTGTGAAAACAGGCTTTCGAGCGGGTAGTGGTTCTTCACGAACGGCGACTTGATGATGATGAAGCTGAAGTACTTCTCAATGCCAATATCGCGTTCGAGCAAGCCTTCAATTATGCTTTGATAGTGACTCACGCTGCGCGTGACGAACTTGAGCAGGTAGTCGTATCCGCCGCTTGCCAGATGGCACTCCACGATTTCATCCACGTCCTTGATCGCCGCGACGAACTTGATGAAGTCCTCGCGGCGATGATCGGCAAGCGTGACTTCGGTGAAGACAATCTGCACGTCGCCGAGCTTTTCCAACTGGATCTGCGCGCCATAACCGACGATATACCCCGCCTTCTCCAGCCGCTTCACGCGAATCAGGCATGGGCTCGGCGAGAGCCCGACCGCGTCGGCCAGCTCGACATTCGTGATGCGGCCTTTCTTCTGCAATTGCGAAAGGATGCGCAGATCTATGCGGTCAAGCTTGCCTTCGCTGCTCATCGTCAGGGTGTCGCTCCAGTTGCGTGGGATCGTCTCAAAATTGTGATTCGATCTTATCACGCAGCTACGTGGGTTTTCACCTTGCCTTGGGCGCCGCTTACGGCGCCTGGCGCCGCTGCAAGCTTCAGCGCGGCGCGGACCTCGGGTTCGGCGAGCACGTCGTCGAGCGTTTTCTCGAGGCGCTCGAACATCAGGTCAAACTCGGCTTCCGTATAGCTGAGCGCCGGCGCAAAACCCAGGATGTTGTCGCCGAACGCACGGAACACCAGACGGTTCCGATATGCGGCAGCCGTAATCCGGTCGGACAAATTAAGCGCTGCATCGAAGCCCTGTCTGGTTTCCTTATCGGAGACGAGTTCGAGCGCCCCCAGCAATCCGCGATGACGTGAATCGCCGACCAGCGGATGGGCCAGCAGCGCGTCGAGGCCGCGTGCGAAACGCCCGGCATGGCGAATGCCGTTCGCAAGCAGGCCGCCCTCGTGATAAAGGCGCAGCACTTCGAGGCCGATGGCGGCACTGACCGGGTGCGCCGAATACGTATGACCGTGACCGACGATCGCGGCGGCGTCGCCGTTTGCGATGCCCTGGTACACGGCATCCGACATCAATACCGCGCCCATGGGTGCATAACCGGCTGTCAGGCCCTTGGCGACCGTCATCAGGTCCGGTTCGACGTCTTCTGCCTGGCAGGCAAACAGCGGGCCGGTCCGGCCGAAACCGGTGATGACTTCATCGGCGACGAACAGGATGTCGAGCTTGCGGCACGCTTCGCTCATGGCTTTCAGCCAGCCGAATGGCGGCACGATCACGCCGCCTGAGCCCTGGATGGGTTCGCAGAAGAACGCGGCTACGTTATCTGCTCCGAGCGAGGCGACCTTCGTTTCCAGTGCGGCGACGGACGCGGTGATCAGCGCGGCGTCGTCGGCGAAATTGTTGCGATACGCGTACGGCGACGGGATGTGATGCTGGTTCGGCAGCGGCAGGTCGAAGTTGCGATGGAACGCCGGCAGTGCGGTGAGTCCTGCGCCGACCGCCGATGACCCGTGGTAACCGCGTTCGAGCGCGATGATGTGTTTCTTCGAAGGCCGGCCAGTCGCGTTGAAGTAATGCGTGATGAAACGCACGGCGGAGTCGACTGCGTCCGAACCGCCCAGCGTGAAATACACGTGCTGCAGCGAGGCGGGTGACAGCTCGACCAGTTTCTCGGCCAGTTCGATCGCGGGTGCGTTGCCGAAGTGGAAATAGCTGGTGGCGTAGGGCAGGCGGGCCATTTGTTCGGCCGCTACTTTCACGATGCTTGGCTGGCCGTAGCCTACGTTGACGCACCAGAGGCCGGAAAACGCGTCGAGGAGTTCGTTGCCTTCGGCATCGCGCAGGAATGCGCCGCTGGCGGATTCGAGCACGGTGACACCGCGAGCTTCGTGGGCACGGTAGTTGATGACCGGATGAATCAGATGTTTACGGTCGGCTTCAATGAGCGATTGGATCGACATGGGGATTTTTCTCGTCGCGGAAAGGGGCTGATGACCGTTCCATACTAGAGAAGAAGGGCAGGAGTCCGACGTCCTAAACAATTCGTGAAATAGCGCGGATGCCGCGTTTTGCAGCGCGTCCGCAGCATTTTCTGCCACGGGCGCGTAAAAACGATGATTTGCCGTGATTTGCTCTGGCGAGCGGCCAAAGTCAGTAACCGCGGCTGCGATCGATTTGTCCGATCATCGGCAGGCCTTTGCGATGGCGTCGCAGATTGTCGAGCACGACTTCCACGGCGCTGTCCGGTCGCGTTTCGCTGGCGATGTGCGGCGTGATCCGCACGCGCGGGTGCGTCCATAGCGGATGTGTTTGCGGCAGCGGTTCGGGGTCGGTGACGTCGAGGATGGCGTTTTGTATCTGGCCGCTCGCGAGTGCGGCGAGCAGGTCATCCTGGTTCAGATGCGGGCCGCGGCCGGTTTGAATCAGCGATGCACCGCGTGGCAGCTTGTTGAATAGCGCGGCGTTCAGCATGGCACGGGTGGCGTCGGTGAGGGGGAGCAGGCAGATCAGGATGTCGGTGCGGGCGAGGAAGGTGTCGAGCGTGCTGGCACCGGCATGGCATTCGACGCCTTCGATGTCTCGTCCTGAGCGGCTCCAGCCGGCGCAGGGGAAGCCGAATAGTTTCAGCCGTTCCAGCACGGCGGTGCCTAGTACGCCGAGGCCGAGTACGCCGATGCGCCGGGATGATGCTGCGCGTACCGGCAGGGGGTTCCATGTTTTTTGTTGCTGCTGGAGTTGGTAGTCGACGAGGTCGCGGTGAATGGTGAGTACGGCGTGGGTCACGTATTCGAGCATTCCTTCTACGATGCCGGGTTCGATCATGCGGACTACGGGGATGTGTTCGGGCACGCCGGAAAGGTCGAATTGATCGACGCCTGCACCGACTGAGAATATGACTTCGAGGTTCGGTAGGGTGCGGGCTGGGTCTTCGGGTGGTTGCCAGGCGGCGAGGTAGCGGACCTTTGCGGGATCGCCGGTGTCTGGCCATATGTGGAAGGGGATTTCTGGGGCTTTTTGGGCGAAGAGCCTAGCCCATTGGGTTCCGCGGTCGGAACTGCCCTTGTAGAGAAATGTCATGGTGTTCGTTTTTTTGGGGGGGAGCGGTCGGTCGGGGTTAGTGCCGGGTTGCTAGGTTCTGGCGTTAGCGGTTTGGGTCAATGCCGGGTTGCTGCTTTTGGCTTTAGCGGCCTGCTTGGGTTGGCTATTCTCTTTATCACTATTAGCCACTGCGCGTGGCGGCGCGTCATTTCTTTGTCCAAAGCGACAAAGAAACGAAGCAAAGAAAACGCTTTTAAAACACGCTACCCTAAGTGTCCACAGCGTGCAGTTTCTATTCAT
>NZ_JAQGMM010000243.1 GCF_028292365.1 Caballeronia sp. | reverse complement strand
TTGTTATCGACCGCTCGCGAGCGCTAATTGCGTGCTTGGTTTTGGCCTTCCTGTTCTCACTGGTTTGGGCCTATCCCAGACTGACGATTCGCTACAAGCAGGCCAAGCGCGCTTTGATCGCTGCACGGCAGCGTTACGCGGCAGGAGAAACGCTTGCGTGGCGTGGTTTGCGTGCGGCTGCGCGCAAGGGTCCTTTGCAGCGTGTTATTCCGGCGCTATATCGATGGATGGGCAAGAGTCTGGATTTCAAACATCCCGCGCGGATCGATGACCTGGACGTTTCTGACAACCCCGGGCTTAAGGACTTGGCAGACACAATCGCGACACATTACTCGGATAGTCCCGACGCCAAGCTTGATTGGAACAAAGCAGAGGTCGCGCTGCGCAAGGCGGCTAAGCATGCTCGTAAAAAACGCAATGCACGGTCGCCGCTTCCACCGCTCAATCGCTATTAAAGACTAGCCCGGTCGCTTCGCTAACGCTAAGAATCGCCCGTTAACTTAGGGCTTTATCTGAAATCAAGCGCTGAGCTATACTTGCCATCGTGAAAATCCTGCGTACCTTGTTCGTCTTGTGGCTTTGTGCGGTGCTGCCCTTAACGGGGCTGGCAGCTAGCGGCTCGGCCGGGCAATGTCCGATGCAATCCATGACTCACGACTCGGGCAGCATGATGTCCTTGGCCATGACGGATTGCGAATCGATGGCAATGCCTGCTGGTCAGGACAGCAAGTCGAAAGACTCGCCTTGCAAGATGACCGTGCAGTGCCAAATGGGTTGCATGAGCATTCCGGTATCGGCTCCGGGCATTGCACGCAGCGCCAGCGCTTATCGGCCGATGTTCTTTCACTATATCCAGTCACTGTTTGTCCGCGAGCCTGACGGCTTGTGGAAACCTCCTCGCGCGCTCTAAACCCTTCGTCACCAGTTCGCCGCTTAAGCGGCGAGGTCGTCCTGCATCCAGGACGTGATTCCCTATGGGATTCGACCGTTTGGGGTTGAGAAATGTATTCATCTATTACCACGCCGGTATTCCGGCGGGGATGCGCGCGTGCGTCCGCGCTAGCCTTATTTATATTCCTTCTTGGCGGCGGTGCAGCGGTTGAAGCGCAAGAAAGCGCCTTGACGTTGGACGCCGCTCTGCAATCCGCGACCGATCGTTCCGCCTCCATGCAGGCAGCGCAATCGTCCGTTCGCGCAAGCTCACAGGCGGCTATTAGAGCTGGCCAGTTACCTGATCCGACGCTCAAGGCGGGCGTGGATAACCTGCCCATCAACGGGTCGCAGGGATTCACCATTGGCCAGGATTTCATGACGATGCGGCGCATCGGCATCGAACAGGAATGGGTGTCGCCGGAAAAGCGGCGTCTGCGCACTGAGCTGGCCAATCAGGAAGTCGACCGTGAACGCGCGGGTTATCTCGCTCAGCTAGTCAACGTGCGCGAGCAGACCGCAAGCTCGTGGCTCAACGCGGCATACGCGAAAAAGGCGCTATCACTGCAGCAGGAACTGGCGGATCACATGGCGCATGAGCTGTCGGCGACGCAAGCGTCTTATCGCGGCGCTAAAGCCAGTGCCGCCGATGTGACCCAGGCGCAGCTCATGCTGGCGCAGACGCAGGACCAGTTGCTCAAGGCCAATCAAACGCTTCAGACGGCGCTCATCGGCTTGTCGCGATGGACGGCCGCACCTGTCGCCGATATCTCCGGCGAGCCGCCTGCGCCGCAATCGGTGGTTGCTTCGCTGCCGCCTGAGGAGCTTCAGCGGGTTGAGCCTGCGCTGATCAATGCGTCGTCGGAGATAGCGGTCGCCGACGCCGACACCGCCGTCGCTCATAGCAATCGCAGCCCGAACTGGACCTGGGAAGTCGCGTACCAGCAACGGGGTGGTCAGTACTCAAACATGGTGTCGGTCGGCGTCAGCATTCCCATCCCGTTGAACAGAAGGGATCGGCAAGACCGCGATACCGCCGAGAAAGCCGAGTTGGGTACGAAGGCGCGTTTGATGTACGAAGACGCGCAGCGTCAAGTCGATGCCGATATCCGCAATCTGGCCGCCACGCTTGCTAGCGGACGCGAGCGCGTCAAGAACCTCAACGCGTACCTGTTGCCCGCAGCAGATCAGCGCTTGCAGCTATCGACTGCGGCGTACAGAGCCGGCACCGGATCGCTGGCCGATACCTTTGCCGCCCGGCGCGCCGTGCTCGACGCGCGCCTGCAAGTGCTCGATCTCCAACGCGACGTATCGCTCACCTGGGCTCAACTCGAGTACCAGGTCGTGCCACCTTCCATGACCTACTGACAGTGAGAACACGATGAACAAGAAACTTATGACGCTCGCTGTCATCACGGCCGTGGCGTTGCTTGCGTCGGGGTATGTGGCCGGTACATGGCATGCGAATACCACGACGGCGTCGACGGGCAATGCGAAAGCGGCCAGCCAAAAGGTGCTCTATTGGCACGATCCCATGATGCCGAACCAGCACTTCGATAAACCCGGCAAGTCGCCCTTCATGGACATGCAACTGGTGCCCGTGTTCGCGGACGAAGGCGCGTCGAGCGGCGTGAAGATCGATCCGGGTCTTCAGCAGAACCTCGGCATTCGATACGCCACTGCACGCCATGTCGATGTAGCAACCAGTTTCGAGGTAGTCGGTACAACGCAGTTCGACGAATCGCTCGCCGACGTGGTCCAGTCGCGAGTGACGGGCTATATCGACCGCTTGTATGCGAATGCCCCGATGCAACGGGTGTCTAAAGGCGCGCCGATTGCGTCGTTGTTCGTGCCGGACTGGCTGGCGCCTCAAGAGGAATACCTGGCGCTCAGGCGCGGCGGCATGGACAACACCCTGTTAGCCGCATCACGCGAACGCATGCGCGTTTTGTCGATACCGGATGCAGTCGTGGCCGACCTTGAGCGTACCGGGCGCGCTCAGACGCATGTCACGTTATCGGCACCGGCGGCCGGCGTGATCACCGAGTTGAACGTCCGTGATGGCGCGATGGTTGCGCCCGGCCAGACGCTCGCCAAGGTCGCGGGCCTGAGCACGTTATGGCTCGTGATCGACGTGCCCGAAGCGCTGGCGTTGCAAGTCAAGGCGGGCATGAGTGTGGATGCCGTATTTGCCGCAGATGCCTCGCAGCATTTCACCGGCCGCATTCGCGAAGTCCTGCCGGGGATCAGTGCCGACAGCCGCACCTTGCAAGCGCGTCTTGCCATCGATAACAAGAATCTCTTGCTCACGCCCGGCATGCTGATGCGTGCACGCATTGGTGGTGCAACGACGGCGTCGCGTCTGGTCGTGCCATCCGAAGCGGTGATCACGACCGGCAAGCGCTCGATCGTGATCGTGAAGCAAGCCGATGGTCGGCTCCAACCGGTCACCGTGACGACCGGCAATGACTCGGCCAGCGATACCGAAGTGCTGAGCGGCTTGAGCGAAGGGGAGCAGGTGGTCGCGTCGGGTCAGTTCCTGATCGACTCCGAAGCGAGCTTGAAGTCTGTGCTTCCAAGACTTCAGGCGGGTCCAGCCAGCGATGCGGTTGCCACTGCCGCACCTCCAACCTACGAGACGACGGGCAAGGTGGAAGCCGTCACAAGCCACGACATCACCTTCTCGCATCAGCCTGTGCCGGCCTTGGGCTGGGGTGCGATGACGATGGCGTTCGGCAAGCCTTCCGCCACCGCGTTCCCCGACGTAAAGACCGGTGAAACGGCGCACTTCGCGTTCAAGCAATCCGACGACGGCTATGAACTGACGAAGGTCGAACCAATGGAGGCTGGCAAATGATCGCGCGACTCATTCGCTGGTCCATCCAGAACCGTTTCCTGGTCCTGCTTGCAACCGTCCTGATCACGGGCTGGGGCGTTTATTCGCTGACGCAAACACCGCTCGATGCGCTTCCCGATCTCTCGGATACGCAGGTCATCATCAAGGCATCGTATCCGGGTCAGGCACCGCAGGTTGTTGAAGATCAGGTGACGTATCCGCTGACGACAACGCTGCTCGGTGTACCGGGCGCTAAAACCATCCGCGCTTATTCATCGTTCGGCGATGCATTCGTCTACGTTCTCTTCGACGACAAGACCGATCAATACTGGGCGCGTTCGCGCGTACTTGAATACCTGAACCAGGTGCAGAGCAGGCTCCCTCAGGGCGCAAGCGTCTCGCTTGGTCCTGATGCAACCGGCGTCGGCTGGGTCTATGAATATGCGCTGGTGGACCGCACTGGCAAGCACGATCTTGGTCAGCTTCGTGCGTTGAACGACTGGTTTCTCAAGTTCGAACTGAAGGCCGTTCCCGACGTATCGGAGGTAGCGTCTATCGGCGGAATGGTGCGTCAGTATCAGGTCGTGCTCGACCCGGACAAGCTGCGCGCCTACGGCATCACGCAGGCCACGGTGACGGATGCGCTGAAGAAAGCGAATCAGGAGTCGGGCGGTTCTGTTATCGAACTGGCGGAGTCCGACTACATGGTGCGTTCGTCGGGATATCTGCATTCACTCGATGACTTCCGCAGCGTTGTCTTGCGCACGAACGATGCAGGAACCCCCGTGCTGCTCGGCGACGTTGCGCGTATTCAGATCGGACCCGAGATGCGTCGTGGCATTGCCGAACTGAACGGCGAAGGCGAGGTGGCGGGCAGCGTGATCGTGATGCGCTCAGGCAAGAATGCGCTGACGACAATCGAAGCCGTGAAAGCGAAACTGGATACGCTCAAGCAGTCGCTGCCGCCCGGCGTTGAGATCGTCACCACCTACGACAGATCGAAGCTGATCGAACGCGCTGTCGACAATCTGCGAGACAAGCTGATCGAAGAGTTTGTCATCGTCGGCCTGGTCTGTGCGCTGTTTTTGTTCCATCTGCGAAGCGCTTTTGTCGCGATCCTGTCGCTGCCGCTGGGTGTGCTCGCGGCATTTATTGTGATGCGTTATCAGGGCGTCAACGCGAACCTGATGTCGCTCGGCGGCATTGCGATTGCGATCGGCGCGATGATCGATGCCGCCATCGTGATGATCGAAAACGCGCATAAGCATCTGGAAGCGTTTGACCATGCGCATCCGGATCAACCGATCACCGCATCTCAGCGATGGGAGCTGATAGCGACATCGGCAGCGGAGGTTGGGCCCGCCCTGTTCTTCTCGCTGCTCATCATCACGATGTCGTTCATCCCCGTGTTCTCACTTGAGGGCCAAGAGGGGAAATTGTTCTCGCCGCTGGCGTTCACCAAGAGCTACACGATCGCCGCGGCTGCGTTGCTTTCAGTCACGCTGGTGCCGGTGCTCATGGGCTATTTCATCAGGGGCCGTATTCCGAACGAGAATGCCAATCCGATCAACCGCGTGCTGATCAGGATGTATCGGCCATTGCTTGAAGCAACGTTGCGTCGGCCGTGGGCCGCGATCGGCATAGCGATCATTGCGCTCGGGGTTACGCTGATTCCGTTATCGCGGCTGGGCGGTGAATTCCTGCCACCGCTCGATGAAGGCGATCTTCTCTACATGCCCACTGCGCTGCCGGGTATCTCGGCAGAAAAGGCGTCCGAGCTGTTGCAGCAGACGGACCGGCTCATCAAGGCGGTGCCTGAAGTAGCAACCGTATTCGGCAAATCCGGAAGAGCCGATACCGCCACCGACCCCGCGCCGCTGGAGATGTTCGAGACCACCATCCAGTTCAAGCCACGCGATCAATGGCGGCCCGGCATGACGCCGCAAAAGCTGGTCGATGAACTGGACCGGACGGTGAAGGTACCGGGCTTGTCGAATGTCTGGGTGCCGCCAATACGCAACCGGCTGGACATGTTGTCGACAGGTATCAAGACACCGGTTGGCGTGAAGATTTCGGGCGCGGACCTGAGCGTGATTGACTCCATTGCAACGCAAGTGGAAGCCGTGGTCAAGACGGTGCCCGGCGTCTCCTCTGCGCTCGCCGAGCGCTTGAACGGCGGGCGTTATATCGACGTCGATATTGATCGCATGAAAGCTGCCAGGTACGGACTCGCTATCGCAGATATCCAGTCGGTTGTTTCATCGGCGGTGGGCGGGGAGAACGTGGGCGAAGTCATCGACGGGCGTCAGCGCTTTCCAATTAATGTCCGATATCCGCGTGACGTTCGCGACTCGCTCGAAAATCTAAGGCGCTTGCCGGTTGTCACGGAGCGGGGCGCACAGATCATGCTCGGCGATATCGCCACGCTGAAGATTGCCGATGGACCTCCGATGATTCGCAGCGAGAACGCGCGGCTTGCGGGCTACGTGTATGTCGATATCCGCGACACGGACCTGCAGTCGGCGGTGACGGCAATGCGGCGGGCTGTTGCTGCGAAAGTGATTCTTCCGCCGGGTTACTCCATTGCATGGTCGGGCCAGTTCGAGTATCTGGAACGCGCATCGGCGACGCTTCGTACCGTGATTCCGGTCACGCTCGTGATCATCTTCGTGCTGCTGTTCCTGACCTTCAATTCGGCTGCTGATGCGCTGCTGCTGATGTCGACGGTTCCGTTCGCCCTGGTCGGCGGATTCTGGCTGATATGGGCGCTGGGTCACGCGGTGTCTGTCGCAACGGCGGTTGGATTCATCGCGCTTGCTGGTGTGGCGGCGGAGTTCGGTGTGGTGATGTTGCTGTACTTGAAACGTGCGCTCGAGCATCGCCTCGATGCCGGCGCAGTGCTGACAGAGGCGCTTCTCTTCGACGCGATCCGCGAAGGCGCGGTGCTGCGCGTACGGCCGAAAGCGATGACCGTCGCCGTGGTCCTTGCGGGTCTTATCCCGATCATGCTCGGTCATGGCGCGGGGTCGGAAGTGATGCAGCGCATCGCGGCTCCGATGGTCGGCGGCATGGTCACAGCACCGCTGTTGTCCATGTTCGTTATCCCCGCTGCGTGGTTATTGCTCAAGCGCCGCCAAGTGCGGCGCGCGGTGCAAGCGCGTAGCGGATTTGATGGTCCTCCCGGCACGCATGTGCCTTCTACTTACTCTGGAGAAGTGAAATGAAGAAACTGACTTATATCGTGTTGGCAACAGGTGCCGCGCTTGGTGCATTTGCTGTTCAGCAGTCAGCAGTCGCCGACGATATGGCTGGAATGAAAATGAGTCCCGGGGCAATGAGTCCGGCGGCGTCGAAATCCGCTTTGACTGACGCGGAAATCAGGAAGGTTGATCCAGCGTCCGGCATGGTGACGCTCAAGCACGGTGCGCTGGAAAACGTCGGTATGCCGCCGATGACCATGGCTTTCAAAGCCAGCGACGCTGCGATGCTGAAACAGGCTCACGAAGGGGATAAAGTGAAAGTGCGCGTTGAGAACGTGGGTGGCACGATGACTATCGTGACAATGCAAAAGCAATAAGCTGCGAGCTGAGGACGTTGTCGAGCGCAAGCGGTTCTGGCCGACCGTAAGCGCTCGGTTGCGACTGGCAGAGTGATACAAAGCTCTGATGGTTTTGCTCGTGGCCAATATCCTGGCGCCAGGACGTTACCGCGCGCGTACGGAGTCTCACAACCTTCTTTAGAATCGTAGTTAAACCAGAGTCGGGAACATCCATGTCTGTACGCTACAACGCTGCGTTCACAGCGCTTCTCGCGGCCGCGCTCTTTGGCGCGACGACCCCGCTTGCCAAGACCCTTCTTGGCACAATGTCGCCGTTCATGCTCGCAGGTTTGTTCTATTTAGGCAGTGGCGTTGGCTTGGCTGTTGCAATCGCTTTCCAGCGCGTCAGGCGGACCAAAAACGAGCGCGCTAACGAAAGCCGGATTCAGTTGGCTGAAGTGCCCTGGTTGCTCGGCGCAATTGCCGCCGGAGGTATCGCGGGACCAGTGCTGCTGATGTTCGGCCTGAGCACCACGCCAGCCGCGACGAGTTCGCTATTGCTGAATCTTGAAGGCGTATTCACGGCGGTGATCGCGCGGGTCGTATTTCGTGAGAATGTGGATAGGCAGATTTTTCTCGGCATGGTGGCAATAGTCGCCGGTGGCGTGGCGCTCTCGTGGCAACCGGGCGCGGCCAGTGTATCCACCGGCGCGCTGCTGGTTGCCGCCGCCTGTGTGTGCTGGGCGATCGATAACAACCTGACGCGCAAAGTCTCGACGAATGACGCCATGGTCATCGCCTGCCTGAAGGGGCTGATCGCCGGATCGGTGAATCTTTGCATCGCCCTTGTGCTCGGCGCGCACCTTCCCGGTTTGGCGAAAACAACGGCGGCCATGTTCACCGGCCTGGCTGGATACGGCGTCAGCCTGGTCTTGTTCGTCGTTGCGTTGCGCAACCTCGGCACCGCGCGCACGGGCGCTTACTTTTCAGTCGCGCCGCTATTCGGCGTGACGCTTTCGCTGATCCTGTGGCCGG
>NZ_JAQGMM010000237.1 GCF_028292365.1 Caballeronia sp. | reverse complement strand
GGTCAGCGCATCGTTCGCGCCGACAATTTCGCCGGACACAGGTGCGTAGATATCGGATGCTGCTTTCACCGATTCGATCACCGCGATGGCGTCGCCGGCGGCCACCGTCTTACCTACCGGCGGCAGTTCGATGAACACGACATCGCCCAGTGCTTCCTGCGCGTGATCCGTAATGCCGATGGTCAGCGTGCCGTCGGATTCGGTGCGCACCCATTCGTGCGATTCGGTGTATTTGAGGTCTGCCGGGATGCTCATGCGAATGCTCCAGTTGTATTCGAGGGTGGACGTGCGCCGCTTTTTCAGCAGGCGCTTGGCGGCTGTTTAAAGCGCCGCCAAAACCTTGCCGTTGCGCACGAAAGGCAGTTTTACCACGCTTGCCGGCAGTTGTTTGTCGCGGATCACGACGTGCACTTTGTCGCCCGGTTTCACGCTCGCCGGCACCCGTGCGAACGCGATGGATTCCTGCATCGACGGCGAGAAAGTGCCGCTCGTGATCTCGCCTTCGCCATCGGCCGTGACGACTTTTTGGTGGGCACGAAGCACGCCACCAGCGCGGCCGTTTTCCTTCTGCAGAATCAAGCCGACAAAGCGCGCCTTCGAGCCATTCTTTTCCAGCGCGGCACGGCCGACGAATGCGCGATTCGCATCCTTCAAGTCGACGGTCCACGCGAGACCAGCGTCGAGCGGCGAGACCGTGTCGTCCATGTCCTGGCCGTACAGATTCATGCCAGCTTCCAGGCGCAGCGTGTCGCGTGCGCCGAGGCCGGCGGGTTTAACACCCTGCGCGATCAATGCGTTCCAGAACGCCTCAACGTGCGTAGAAGGAACGATGATTTCAAAACCGTCCTCGCCCGTGTAGCCGGTGCGCGCGAGCATCACGTCGCCCAATGAGCTGGCGGGGAATTGCACGGCGTTGAAGGGTTTGAGTTCTGTAGTGGCGTCGCGCGTTTCCGGCAGCACTTGCCAGACTTTTTCGCGGGCGTTAGGTCCTTGCACGGCGACGATCGAAAAATCGCGGCGCGGCGTGATGGTCAGTCCAAAACCGCCTTCCGCGTTCAGATGGCCGAACCACGCAATGTCTTTTTCGGCCGTGCCCGCGTTCACGACGACGCGGTAGTTGTCATCGGCGAAGTAATAGACGATCAGGTCATCGATCACGCCGCCTTCCGGGTTTAGCAGGCACGAATACAGAGCCTTGCCGGGAACGGTGAGTTTGTCGACGTTGTTGGCGATCGCGTGCTTGAAGAACTCGCGCGCTTTGTCGCCGGTGAAATCGACGACGCGCATGTGCGACACGTCGAACATGCCGGCGTCGGTGCGCACCGCGTGGTGTTCGTCGATCTGCGAACCGTAATTGACGGGCATGTCCCAGCCGCCGAAATCGACCATGCGTGCGTTGAGCGCAAGGTGAGTGGCGTGCAAGGGCGTGTGTTGAAGATCAGACATGGAGCGGGCCTCGGGCGTGCGCGAAAACAAAAAAGGCCATGCGTCGAACCCGCTCGGGGTTTCGGCTTTTTCTTGCTGCATTGAATGACCCATGCAACATGCAAAGCCCAAACCGCGTAGCGATTCGGTACATGACCCCTCTGTCCTCGGTACCTGAGAGATTGCGCGCTGTTCGCCGATGCTCCGACGTCCAGCGCGCGCCCCTTCGGTGGGCATCTGGCTGGTACTTCTGATCAGCCGATGCCGCTCTCCAGAGTTCGATTTTCCGTTTTTGGCGCCCGGTTAAAAGCGCGATTCATGGACGGAACTTCGACGCGGCCGGTCCTTTTGCCTGAGAGTTTGTGGGTGTGCCCCTTCGGCGGCGCCTGCTTCGTTTAAGTCGTTCTCGATGCGAACAACCGAAGCCAGCGCTCTCTCCCGACGCGTGCGGCGAATTTACGCGACCGAATTCAGCTTGTCAAACGGCGGCGGCGCTTAATCCTTGCTGAGCCCCGGATCCACGCGCTTGCCGATATCGCGTAAGCGCGCGAGTTGATCGACCATCGACGGCGCTTCGTCGAGGCTGCTGACAAAGGTCCAGAGATACGTCATCACGGCATAGACATGCCCGGCCTTGACCGCCGGCGCCATCGCCAACTGACTGATGGCGATGACAAACAGCACCGCTGCCACGCAGCCGACGAACAAAAACGCCGCGGCTTCACGGTTCGAGAGGTGAATCCGGAGCTTGGACAGCACGCGATAGTGCCGTTTCAGGGTGAGCGTTCCCACTTTCGCGACCAGGCCGATTTCCTTCTCCAGCCGGTCATTCAAGCGTTGATGCAAGCCCTGGTTGCGCCGTGCAAAGCGCGGCAGCAGCGCCAGGCACAGCAGCAACCCGCCCAGACTGGCAACGCCAATCCAGGGTTCGATCGCCAGCAACATCACCACGGCGCCGATGATCGATACCAACGCGGTGACCATCGTCGGCACGTGTTTTTCGAAGAAGTCGACAAACTCCCGGGCCAATACCACGCGCGCCGCAGCCGTCGACGTACTTTGGTTCTGCAGGCGCTGGTTGAGGATCACCGGTACCGCCAGATCGGCGTAAATACGCGTGAAGGTGCGTGTATCCACGGCGCGGCGCGCGGCGCCGACTGCCCAGAACGCCAGCACGATGACCGCGTAGAACAACGCGCTGCGGGCGTCGCCGCGAATGATCGAGTCGACGGCAAAACCGGCGAACAGCGGATACGCGAGCAACAGCGCGTTCTCCAGCG
>NZ_JAQGMM010000233.1 GCF_028292365.1 Caballeronia sp. | reverse complement strand
CAGCAATACCGGGTTCATCCGCCAACCAATCTGGGCGACATCCTAGAAGGCGAATTCCGCCCGGGTTTCTTCCAGGGCGTGTGTACCGTCGTGATGAAGCTGATGTCTTGCGTGCAGCCGCGCGTGGCCGTCTTCGGCAAGAAGGATTATCAACAGCTGATGATCGTGCGGCAGATGTGCCACCAGTTTGCATTGCCCACGGAAATCATCGCTGCTGAAACCGTGCGCGACGCCGACGGCCTGGCGCTCAGCTCGCGCAATCGATTCCTGCAAGCGGCCGAGCGCGCCGAGGCGCCAATCCTCGCGAAAGCGCTGAATCGCGTACGCGACGCAGTGCTGGCGGGCAATCGCGACTTTGCATCGATAGAAAAAGAAGCCGTGGAATCCCTTGCGCAGCGTGGCTGGCAGCCTGATTACATCGCGGTGAGAAGGCGCGTGGACCTGCTGCCGCCCGGCCCGGCCGATACCGCGACCCCGCTCGTCGTGCTGGCCGCCGCCAAGCTGGGCACGACGCGCTTGATCGATAACCTGGAAATTTGAACGAAGTTTGAGAGAGAAACGCATGCAGCGAACGCTTTTGAAATCGAAGATTCACCGCGCCACGGTGACGCATTGCGAATTGCACTACGAAGGCTCGTGCGCCATCGACGAAGATTTGCTGGAAGCCGCGAACCTGGTTGAAAACGAGCAGATCGACATTTGGAACGTGAACAACGGTGAGCGCCTCACGACCTACGCCATCAAGGGCGAGCGCGGCAGCGGGATGATTTCGCTGAATGGATCGGCGGCACGACGGGCACAACTGGGCGACCTGGTGATCATTGCCGCGTTCGCGCTGGTCGAAGAGGCAGAACTGAAGGCGGGCTGGAAGCCGGATCTCGTGTTCGTCGACGAAAAGAACCGTATCAAGGGAAACCGCGACCACGTACCGACGCAGAACTGGACCTGAATCGGGCTCTGCGCAGGGCAAGACGCAAAAACGCCGGTCGGCTTCATAGCATGGAAGCCAACCGGCGTTTTTTTATGGCTCGAAGGTCGTCTACATCCTCTTCTACTTCTTCGACACCCATTCAATAATCGGCTGCCACTGCTCGATATCCTTTTCCACCCGGCTTTTGGCGACGTCCCAGATGGTCAGCCCGTGCGCCGCGACCTGCACGTAGTTCTGCGTATCGCGGATAAAACCCAGCACCGGCAGGTCAAGCCCTTCCACGAACCGATGCAGTTGATCCGCTGATTTCGTCCGGGCGTCCACCCGCATACCCACCACGCCGACCTCGATCGTCCCCTTGCGTATTGCCTTCTCTTTCTGCAGCCGTTCGAGGAATTCCTGCGTGGCGAGAATATCGAACATGGACGGCTGTAACGGCACGATCACCTTGTCCGCCAGTTCAAGCGCCAACGCGAGACGGGTGCCGTGAATCCCGGCAGGCGTGTCGATAACCGCCTTCTCCAAGCCTTTGGGCGGCTTCGACGGCGCGTCAACGTTTGTTTTCCACTCTTCTATCTTCGGCAGCGTGTCCGGGCGCAAGCCCAGCCAGCCGTGGGCTGACTGCTGTTTGTCCAGGTCCGCGAGCGCGACCCACTCGCCGTTTGCCGCAAAATATCCAGCCAGATTCGTGGACAGCGTGCTCTTGCCCACGCCGCCCTTCGGATTCGCCACCACGATCACCGTCATAGGTTCAATCCACGCGTTGTCGGCCGCGCCCGACGCCCGACAATCCCGGCGTGCTGTAAGCGCTGCATTAAGTGAAAAGTTCGAGCCGTTGATACTATCGGATTTGCCAATTTCAATCCATGCGCGTCAACAACGCCACTCAACTTCAAGGACTCCGCAACATGGCCACACTGCGCCCAGACATCACCCTTGACTCCCTGCGCGAACGCCAGCGCGGCTGCCTGCCGGATCTGCTCGGCGTGGAAGTCGTATCGCTGGAAAGCGGCACGCTCACCGGCAAACTGACCATCCGCCCCGAATTGCTCGCGCCGAACGGCTTCCTGCATGCAGCGACGGTAATCGGCCTCGCCGACACCTGTTGCGGCTACGCCTGCATCGCCCATTTGCCCGAGGGTGCGAAGAATTTTACAACCGTCGAACTGAAGAGCAACCACGTAGGCACGGCGCGCGACGGGCTCATCACGGCGAAGGCGACAGCGGTTCATCTGGGCCGCAGCACGCATGTGTGGGACGCGATCGTGACAAATGGCGAGGGTAAAAACATCGCGTTATTTCGATGCACGCAGATGATCCTGTATTGAAGTAGCTTGAAGTAGCGCTGGGGTAATCGGACGCTTCGTTCAGGCGAACATCCTGCCGATAGCATCAAGATCCAGCGCCTGCCCGAGCGTATCGGCGAGACGGTCAAGCGAAGCCTCCCGCAACGCCGGGTAATCGAGCGCCTGGGCATTGCGCAGACCCGCCCATTCGAGCAGCGCCGCGCAGGCTTCCGGCGTATCGAAGATGCCGTGCAGATAGGTTGCGGCGATCTGGTTATCGGCGGAAATCGCGCCGTCCGGACGCTCGCCGTCAAGCATGACGGCCGGTCGGGCGAGCGCTGTACCCGTTGTGCGGCCCATGTGGATCTCGTAGCCTCGCACCGGCGCTGGGCTAGCGGCCGTGCCCAAGGTCAGTCGCCCGGTCACGTTGTCGAGCAGCTTGTCCGCTGTCAGCGTGGTATCGAGATCGAGCAGGCCCAGGCCATTCACGCAGCCAGCCGGCCCTTCGAACCCCTCTGGGTCATCCACCGTGCGGCCCAGCATCTGCATGCCGCCGCAAATGCCCAGCACCTTGCCGCCGTATCGCAGATGCCGCTCGATCGCACGATCCCAGCCGTTTTCGCGCAGCCACGCCAGGTCGCGTTGCACGCTTTTTGACCCCGGCAACACGATCAGATCGGCCGGCGGCGGCGCCGTCCCTGCACGCACATAGGAGAAGTCCACCTGCGCGTGCGCGCGCAACGCATCGAAATCCGTGTGATTGCTGATACGCGGCAACGCCGGCACGATCACCCTCAACACCTCGCCGCCGGCGTCGCCACGCGTATGCAACTGGCTCGGCAACATGTCCTCGGCATCCAGCGTCAGGCCGTGCAGATAGGGCACCACACCCAGCACCGGCTTGCCGGTCTGCGCTTCCAGCCAGTCGAGACCGGGCTGCAACAGGCTGATATCGCCACGAAAACGGTTGATCACGAAGCCACGAATCCGCGCCCTTTCGGTCTCCGATAAACACGCGAGCGTCCCCAGCAAATGCGCGAACACGCCACCGCGGTCGATATCCGCCACCAGCACCACCGGGCAATCCACGCGCTCGGCAAACCCCATGTTGGCGATATCGCGATCTCGCAGGTTCACCTCGGCCGGGCTTCCCGCCCCTTCCACGATGATCGCGTCAAAACGCTGCTGAAGCCGGGCGTACGAGGCGAGAACGGCGTCGAAGGCAACGGTTTTGTACTCGTGATACGCCCGTGCATCCAGAGTGGCATGCGCGTGGCCGTGGATGATCACCTGCGCGCCGCGATCGCTGGTCGGCTTGAGCAGCACGGGATTGAAGTCGATTTCCGCATCGACGCCCGCAGCGATCGCCTGCAGCGCCTGCGCGCGGCCAATCTCTCCGCCGTCCACCGTCACCGCGCTGTTCAGCGCCATGTTCTGCGGCTTGAAGGGCGCTACCCGCATGCCGCCGCGCCGCGCGAGCCGGCAAAGGCCCGCGACCAGCGTGCTCTTGCCTGCATCGGAGGTCGTGCCCTGGATCATCAGCGTGCCGCGCGGTGCAAATTGCATGGGGGTTTCCGTCGCCATCGGTTCCATCGGTTCTCTGGGAAGCCGCTATGGTAGCGCCCGCCGGTACAATATTGCGATGACTTCACCCGACCTCACCTTCATTCTCGGCGGCGCACGCTCGGGCAAGAGCGCTTACGCCGAGCGGCTCGCCGTCGACAGCGGTTTGCCCGTCACGTACGTGGCGACGGCGCGTACCGACGATACCGAAGGCGATACCGAATTCGCCGCGCGCGTGGAACAGCATCGCGAACGCCGGCCCGCGCATTGGGCGCTGGTCGAAGCGCCGCTCGATCTGGCCGGCGTGTTGCGCGAACTGGATCACGAAGGTCATGTGGTGCTGATCGACTGCCTGACGTTATGGCTCGCCAACCTGCTGTTCCCCGCCGATGGCAGCACACCCGACGGCCCGCCGCTGCAAGCGTTCAGCGACTTCGACGCAGCACTTTCAAACGTGCGCGGCAAGGTGATCGTGGTGAGCAACGAGATTGGACTGGGCGTGGTGCCGATGGGATCGGTGACGCGCCTTTACGTCGATGAACTCGGCCGGCTCAACCAGCGCGTCGCCGCCGCGAGCACGCACGTGACCATGATGGTCGCCGGCCTGCCGCTCGTACTGAAAGGCTGACATGCTGCTGCTCTCCTTCTACGTCACGGCGATGCTCGCCATTGCCGGCGTCGTGATCGACCGGATCTTCGGCGAACCGGCTACGCGGCATCCGCTGGTCGCGTTCGGGCGGCTTGCAACGCGCATCGAAGCAAAAATGAACACGGGTTTCCGGGCTCGGCCGGCGGGAATTCTCGCGTGGCTGCTGGCCGTCGTGCCGCCGGTGTTGGTGAGCTGGATTCTCGTCAGCGTGCTGCCGTTCGCCGCCGCGTGCGCAGTGCATGTCGCGCTGCTGTGGTTCTCGCTCGGTGCCAAGAGCCTGCGCGATCACATCGCGCCGATCGCCCGCGCTCTCGGGCTAGGCGACCTGGCCGCTGCGCGAAAGCTGACGGCGCGGATCGTCTCGCGTGACACCACCAACGCCGATGAAGCCGCGCTGTCCCGTGCCGCCGTGGAATCCGCGCTCGAGAATGGCAACGACGCGATTTTCGGCGCGCTGTTCTGGTTCGTCATCGCAGGCGGGCCGGGCGCGCTGATGTTCCGCCTCGCCAACACCCTCGACGCAATGTGGGGTTATCGGACACCGCGTTACTTG
This sequence comes from Caballeronia sp., assembly GCF_028292365.1. Lineage (GTDB taxonomy): Bacteria > Pseudomonadota > Gammaproteobacteria > Burkholderiales > Burkholderiaceae > Caballeronia. Next base: position 13,474 of record NZ_JAQGMM010000233.1, on the reverse strand, counting down.
CGTTTCGGTTGGGCGGCCGCCCGTTTCGACGATGTCCTGAACTTCGTGCCCGCGCGGCTCACTGCAGCGAGCTACGCCCTGATGGGCGACACCCGCACGGCGTGGCGCTGCTGGCGCACGCAGGCGCCGCTGTGGGACAGCCCGAACGCGGGGCCGGTGATGGCCGCAGGCGCGGGGAGCCTGAACGTATTGCTCGGCGGCCCGGCCATCTATAACGGCGCGCTGGAAACGCGGCCCGTGCTCGGGTTTGGCATGACCGCCTCGCCCCGGCACGTGGTAGCAGCGCTTCGGCTGGTCGAACGCACGACGCTGCTCTGGCTCGCGGTGCTGCTGGTGCTGGCTTTCACGGGCGTGGGGTTCCATGGCTGAACCCATCCGTCATGGCGGGAATTTGCGGGAAGCTGCGCGTCGGTACGCCATTGCGCTGGGAGACTGGCTGGATTTATCGACGGGGATCAATCCTCGTGCGTATCCGGTGCCGCCTATGCCAATGGACGCATGGCGCCGTTTGCCCGAAGACGGCGATGGTCTTGCCGAGCTCGCAGCGCGTCACTATGGCGCGCCGGGGGCGCTGCCGGTCGCGGGTAGTCAGGCGGCAATTCGTGCGCTGCCGGGCGCGTTGAAGCGCGGCATTGCGGCCGTTGCGCCGTTGACCTATGGCGAATACGCGCCCGCGTTTGAGCGCGCGGGGCATCGGATCGTGACGCTCGATATTGCATCGGCAGCGCTCACGGATGACATCGATTATGTAATCGTTTCGAATCCTAACAATCCGACGACCGACCGTATCGGGCGTGATGTGCTGCTTCATTGGCATGAGCAATTGGCGATGCGCGGCGGCACGTTGATCGTTGATGAAGCGTTCGCCGATGCCTACGGCGATGCGGCCACGTCGATGGCATCGGAGAGTGGGCGGGAGGGGCTGGTCGTGCTGCGCTCGGTCGGCAAGTTTTATGGGCTGGCCGGGATTCGCGCGGGGTTTGTGCTCGCGGCAGCGCCCTTGCGCAATGCGCTTTCAGAAGCGCTCGGTGCGTGGACAGTAAGTGGGCCAGCTCGACACGCGGTACAGGCCGCGTTCAATGATCTTTCATGGCAAGCAGAGACTCGCGCCACGCTGGCTCGCGATAGTGCAAGGCTGGCAGCGTTAGTCCGCAATCAAGGTTTCGATCCTCACGCGACGCCGCTTTTTGTGTGGTTCGAGACCAGTAGAGCGGTGGCACTGCAACACGCTTTGGCCACGCGCGGGATCTGGACGCGGCTCTTCGAGCATGGCGCGTTGCCGAGTTTGCGGATTGGGTTGACGGGGTCGGACGGGGAATGGGCGAGGTTTGAGGAGGCGTTTGATGCAGCTGTGAAAGCGATCCGCTGAGCGATTGAGCCTTTCATTTTCGTTGGTTCGCCGACCATCTGCCCAAACAAAATGAACGCGTGCGTACCCGTGCTTTTTACGCAGCGCTCGCCAACCATGACGCATCCGAACCAACCCACCTCATGACTTTGCGCCACTTCTTCACCCTGACCTTCATCGCTTCTGCGATGTTTGCATCGGCCCAAACCCGAGCCGACGCTCTCACGGTCACCGACGATACCGGCGCCACCGTCACCCTCACCGCCCCCGCACATCGCGTCGTGAGCCTTGCACCGCACGTCACCGAACTCCTGTTCGCGGCAGGCGGCGGCGCACGTGTGGTCGGTGCGGTCAGCTATAGCGACTACCCGCCGCAAGCCAAAACCATCCCGCGTGTTGGCGATAACAAATCGCTGGACCTCGAACGCATCGTCGCGATGAAGCCCGATCTGATCGTCGTCTGGCGTCACGGCAACGCGATGCGGCAGATCGACAGGTTGCGCGAACTGCATGTGCCACTGTTTTTCAGCGAGCCGCACAGGCTGGACGATATCCCCGTCACCATCGATAAACTCGGCATCCTGCTGGGGACATCGGCTGAGGCGAATAAGGCGTCCAACGCATTCCGTCACGACATCGCCAGCTTGCGGACGCGTTATGCGAGCCGGCCGCCAGTGAGCGTGTTTTATCAGGTCTGGGACGATCCGCTGATGACGCTCAACGGGACGCACATCATTAGCGAAGTGATCGATTTGTGTGGCGGCCACAACGTGTTCACCGACCTTAAACCGCTGGTGCCCACCATCTCGACTGAAGCCGTGCTCGCAGTCGACCCCGAAGCAATCGTGACGGCCACGCCGGGTGCGACGAGTTCGGAACACGCGTTGCCGTCGCTGGATGCGTGGCGCAAATGGCCGTCGATAAAAGCCGTCGCGCGCAACAATCTGTTTGGTATCGACGGTGACCTGATCAACCGGCCGACACCGCGTCTCGCGCTCGGAGCTGCTGCGTTGTGTGAGGATCTTGAAGTCGCCAGAACACGACGCCCGAAGTAAAGCGTCAGGCGTTCCAGCGCACCAGCAACCATTCATTGCGCACGCGTTTCAGCCAGACGATCGCGCCGAAATCCAGCGGCCATTGGATCGCGTTTGCGCGCGGGACGCCGAGCAAATGGGCAGTCAGTACGCGCATGACGCCGGCATGCGTTACGGCGTGAACCGGGCCGATGGTATTGCCCGGACAAACGGAATCGAACCAACCAATCACCCGCCCGGCGAACTGCGCGACGCTCTCGCCGCCATGCTCCCGAGCGTGCTCAAGATCTTCTGCCCAGGCATCGAGCATCAACCGATCAAGGCCGTCCCAGCGCTGCCCTTCCCATGTGCCGAAATCGAGTTCCTGCAAACGGTCATCGGTTTGAATGGGACCGAGCGCTTCGGCCAGCAAGCGGCATCGGTTTAACGGACTTGTGTGCCAGATACCTTCAACCGCAGGCACTTTTAGCAGCGCCAACCGCTCGTTGAGCACACGCGCAGAATCGGCCGCATCGCCTAGAAGCGGGACATCGGTGCGGCCATAACAAATCCCCGTGTCGATACCAACAGCAGGATGGCGAATCAGGACGAGATCCATCCGAGTCCAATCAGGTAGATAGCCAGTTCGAAAATTTGCTGCGCAAACCCGAGGCAGTCACCGGTATAACCGCCAATACGTTTGACGAAGTAGCGTCCCATGGCAAAACGCAAGATACCGAGCGCCACGATCATCACGCAACCAAGCCGCCAGTCGGGCCAGAAAAGCCACGGCAATCCGAACAAGGCAGCCAACAGAAACGCGCCCGCGCTCATCTTTTGCGCGACCGGTTTTGCCTTGCCTTCGGCCCGTACGTAGTCGAGCGTGCAGAGATAGCTGATGGCAAACGTGCGGCTCGCCGCATGCGCCGCGACGATCATCCATGCGGTGCGCAGCGGCAACATTGTGGCCAATGTCTGCCACTTCAGCGCAAGCGCGACGATCAACGCAATCGCACCGAAAGCGCCGATCCGCGAGTCGTGCATGATGCGCAACGCATCCTCGCGCGTGTAGGCGCCGCCGAAGGCATCGGCGCAATCGGCGAGGCCATCTTCGTGAAACGCGCCGGTGACCAGCAGCGTTGCCGCCATCGACAACAACACAGCCACGCCCGCCGGAAACACCTGCAACGCAGCGAGATAAACGATCGCGCCGAGCCCGCCGACCAGCGCGCCGATCAACGGAAAGTAACGCGCCGCCGCATTCAGATAATGTGCTTCGAAACCAACCCAACGCGGTACCGGCACGCGAGTGAAATACCCGAGCGCGGTGAAGAAGTAGCGGAGTTCCTGCGATGGCCGGTTCATGACGGAATCACACGGCCTTGTCGGAGACACCGGCTGATTCGAAGCTCGCCATTTCGTTGATGAACGCCACGGCAGCGCGCAACAAAGGCAATGCGAGCGCGGCGCCAGTGCCTTCGCCGAGACGCAATCCGAGCTGCAACAACGGCGCCGCGTTGAAATGCTCCAGCATGCGCCGATGCCCGGTCTCATCCGATGCATGTGCGAACACGCAGTAGTCGAGCACGGCCCGGTTGAGTGCATGAGCCACAAGCAATGCCGACGTCACGATAAAACCATCGACGAGAATCGTCATGCGCGCTTCAGCCGCCGCGAGGAAAGCACCCACGATCATCGCGATTTCAAAGCCGCCGAAAGTGGCCAGCGTATCGAGCGGATCGACCGACGCAGCGTGCTTCTCCAACGCCGCCGCAAGCACATCGCGCTTGTGCTTCAAGCCGGCGTCGTCGAGCCCCGTGCCACGTCCCACGCACGCATCGATCTCGACGTTGCAAATCCGGCTCATCAAACACGCCGCCGCCGATGTATTCGCGATCCCCATCTCGCCGAAGCCGATCACGTTGGTCCCGAGCGCCGCGTGAAAACGCACGCGCGCAGCGCCACGCTCGATGGCTTGCAACACTTCGTCCCGCGTCATCGCCGGTTCGTGCGCGAAATTACGCGTGCCGCCGCGCCGGATCGCTGCATCGACGAACCCGGCCGCTGGCGGCGAAGCGCTCGCCACACCCGCGTCCACCACTTCGAGCGTCATACCCGCCGCCTTCGACAACGCATTGATCGCCGCCCCGCCCGCGATGAAATTCGCGACCATCTGCACGGTGACTTCCTGCGGGAACGGACTCACGCCTTCGGCCGCAATGCCGTGATCGCCAGCAAAAACAATGATCGCCGGACGCTCGATACTTGGCTTTAAAGTCCGCTGGATCAGCCCGATCTGGAGCCCGAGCGATTCAAGCCGCCCAAGACTGCCGGGCGGTTTTGTCTTTGTATCGATTACATGTTGCAGCTCGGCCGCGCTCGATCGATCGAGCGGTTCAGGACGGGGAAGTGTGTCGTTCATAGTGTTGTTCATGGTGGTTTTGAACGCATCACGGGCACAAGCGCCTCGTGACCGTCCTGCTGGATGAGAGTAAGCGGATAACCAAACGCGGCGCCGGCACGCTCGGGCGTGAGGACATCGCGGACGGGGCCGGCATGCGCGTGGCCGGCGCCATCGAGCAACAAAGCGTGCGTGGCGAAACGCCGGGCAAGGTTCAGATCGTGACACGAGAAAATCACGCTGCGTTGTTTCGACCGGACCCATCTGCTCAACGCTTCAAGGCAATCGATCTGGTGATGCAGGTCGAGATGCGCCAGCGGTTCATCGAGCAATAAAAGCGATGCGTCCTGGCACAAGGTTGCCGCGAGCGCCACGCGCTGACGTTCGCCGCCTGACAACGAGAGGACATCGCGCGAAGCAAACTCGGCGAGGCCCAGCATCTCCAGCGCCGCGTGCGCAGCCGCGCGGTCCGCGTCGCTTTCCCAACCCCAGCCGGTCAGATGCGGAAAGCGGTTGAGCATGACGGTGTCCAGAACGGTGGCGCTGAACGCATCGTGCGTGGCTTGCGGCATCAACGCACGGCGGCGGGCGAGTTCGCTCGCGCCCCAGGCGCTCAACGCGCGTCCATCGAGTGAAATCGCATTCGATGCTGTCTTCGATACCCCCGCCATCGCCGCAATCAACGTCGTCTTGCCTGCACCGTTCGGCCCGGCGACGCACCACAGTTCGCCGGGCGCGAACGTCAGCGTGAGATCCGCGATCAACACGCGGGCTGCTGCGCGAGTTCCCGCACGAGTTCCTGCGCGCAACGTGAGATGGGTCAGCTGAAGTCCGTTCATGGCGCGCGCCTGAGGAGCATCCACAGGAACACCGGCACGCCGATCAGCGCGGTAATGACGCCCACCGGCAACTGCGCCGGCGCGATCACCGTGCGCGCAATCAGGTCTGCTCCCATCACAGCCAGCCCGCCAGCAAGCGCCGACGCAGGCAGCAGCATGCGCTGATCGTTGCCGAACGCGAGCCGCAACACATGCGGCACCACGAGCCCGATAAAACCAATGGTCCCGGCCGTCGTCACCGCAGCGGCCGCCGCCAGCGACGCAACCAGATACACGCGCAATCTCAACCGCACGACACGCACGCCAAGCGCCTCGGCCGCTGCATCGCCACGTAGCAATACGTTGAGCTGGGGCGCGGCCGGCACGATGGCGACCAGCGCGATCACTAGCGCGATCAAGGCGGTCCATGGCATCGCCACGCCATTCAGGTCGCCGGTCAGCCAGAACACCATGCCGCGCAAACGATTCTCCGGCGCCACCGCAAGCATGAGCGTGATCAACGCGCCCCACCCCGCCGCGATCACCGCGCCGGTGAGCAGCAATCTCGGCGATGTATCCTGCGGTTCCCCGCGCCACAACTCGCGCCGCGCCAGGCCGAGCACAAGCAGTATCGATAAGAACGCGCCTGTGAAGGCCGCAACATCGACGCTCCACCACGACAGTGAGAACAACATCGCGGCGAGCGCGAATGCGGCAGCGCCACCCGATACGCCAAGCACATACGGTTCAGCCAGCGGATTGCGCAGCAAGACCTGCAGTAGCGTGCCGGCCATGCCGAGCAAGGCGCCCGCCGCAAAGCCGCCGAGCGCGCGCGGCAAGCGCAGGCTGAGCACGATTTCATCGATCACGTCGGTCGACCGGGACACAAGCGCCTGCATCACCCGCAGCGGCGAGACGGCGATACTCCCCAGCGCCAGCGACGCCACGAACACAGCGAGCGCGGCCAGACCCAGCACGGCCCAGACCATGAAAGCGCGCTGAGCGTTCATGCGCCTAACGTTCACGGCGGGTGTTGGCCGGGCAGAAACGCGGCGCCGCGACCCGGCGGGTTGTACAAGTGCGCAAACTGATAGTCCTTGTTGAAGAGTTCGTCGAGATGGCCGATAAGCGCACTGACCCACGGAATGCAGACGCCCGGGGCGATCGAACGGTTGCTGCTGAACGGATAGTACAGATCGTCGAGGGTTGAAGCACGACGGATGACCGCAGCCGCTCCTGGTGAAGACCTGAACCACGCCGCCAACCAGGTTCTATCCAACCAGCGCCGACACATTGCCGTTACCGCTTCTACATAAACATAAGCGAGTATCCGTTTCGAGGGTTGCGCTGCACCACTTCCCGCAGATTTTCGCCTTCACGCCATTGATCCGCAAAAACGACCGGGCTGGCCACACGCCGGCCCGGTCCCGCGCGAACGACAAGCAGTGAAATACCGCGCGCGACCGCACGTCATTTTTCGAGTAATGAAATGGGTCGGACAACGCACACCAGGACCGGCTTGCAACTTGCGTTGTAGTCGCTTACCGTTGCGGGGGCAGCGCAGGTTGGCTCGTCCGGGCGGCGTCGGCTCCCTGCTTCCTGCTTTAATGCTCGCTGGCAGGCCCTGCGAGCACCAGGGTGGCGGGAGTGTAAAAGCGGCACAATGGCCCGTCAAGAAAGCAGGACAATGCAGGCGTACAGACCGTCTGTGCCGTGGTTCGATTATTCGATTTACCCCTGTTTTTATAGGCTCCCGCGCGATATTTCGACAAACGCTCGCACGCCTGAATGAATGGGACAATGACTCCCTGTGAAACGTTTCCCCTTACAAATAAAGGGCCGCGCCCATGCTTTGAAGACTGACTGCTGTTACGTCTGGAAACGAACCAAATTTCTGAAGCGCCGGAGAAGCGCGCTAAAATGCGAGGTCTTAAGAGGACGCAGCACATGCTCAACGAACTCGAATCACTGTCACAGAATATCGGCCGGCTGATCAAGATCAGCGAACGCCATCATCAAGCTCACAATGCGTTGGCCCAGCAACTCGAACAGTTGCGCGCCGACTATGCCAACACGCAGGGCGAACTTGCGGCCATGCGCGAAGAACGCGACGCACTGGTGGCGGAGCGCGACTCGCTGTCGGCCAAGATCGACGACGCGCAGATTCGGCTCAACGCAATTCTCGAAAAATTGCCGCGTGCGAAAGCTGCACCGGAGCCGGATAACCAGCTTGCCCTTTTGCCTCCCGATGGCATCGAACCGGATACCGCCGACGCGGCGCACGGTGCGTTGCATGAAGAATCACACCATCACGGAGAAAAGGCATGACGACGAAACAGATCGAGGTATCCATTCTCGGCGCGCCTTATCGGCTCGCATGTTCGCCGGAAACTGAAGGCGCGTTGCGCGAAGCGGTAGCACGCGTGGATGCGGAAATGTCAAAAGTGCGAAACGCAAGCAGCGTGCGCGGGACGGACCGGATCGCGGTAATGGCGGCGTTGTCGCTGGCCTCAGAATTGCTCAAGCTCCAAAACAGCGTGCGTCACGGCGAAGCATTCCCGGCCGAAGAAATTCGCCGCACCATGCATCAAATGAACGAGCAACTGGGTGTCGTGATTTCACAATACGAAGCGCAGTAGTGGCTGAGGTAGTTGTTGCAATAGATACCGCAACAGTAAGTGCGTAGCAGCTGGAATTTGCTTTAAATGCTTGACGCGCAGACTAACATCCGGATGTTATTTTGTTGCCGGAATCCGAGCACAATTCCATGTCTACGTGCGCGTCTCGTGCATCGTCTTCATGCATTTAACAAATTCACCGGTCACCATAAAGTTTTCCTGGATCATTGCTGCATCGTCTCGTTGATTGGTGTAAAGTGATTGCTCCCTGCCTGGTTTGCCAAGGTCATATATTCCTTGAACCAATGCCATTGTGCACGGTTGTGGGACCTTGTAGCACTGGCGAGCGCGTCACTCTGTCTGATGAGCCCAAAGTGTTGCTTACTGCGACCAATCTTGAACCCAGGTTCAGGATGCCGGCCTAGCGGCTTAGGCGGGGACCTCTTTTAGCGGCATGCGTGATCTATGCGCATCTATGCGCATATTTGCAAGCGGTTGAGTTGATTGAATGGACTAACGGCGCTGGAGCTTCTCCGGCGCCGTTTTCTTTTGCATTGTGAATCCTGCATCGTGCATGCTTCTTTGCACGGCACCTTTCTCCATGGAAGACATTCATGCACTACTGGCTGATGAAGTCGGAACCGAATGAAGCGAGCATCGACCATCTCGCTCACGCTCCAAAAAAAACCCTGCCCTGGACCGGCGTGCGTAATTACCAGGCACGCAACTTCATGCGCGACGGCATGCAGATTGGCGACGGGGTGCTGTTCTATCACTCGAGCTGTCCGCAACCGGGCATCGCAGGCATTGCGAAGGTTTCGTCGGCCGCTTATCCCGATCCCACTCAATTCGATTCCACCAGTCACTACTACGATCCGAAGTCATCGCCGGAAAAGCCGCGCTGGTTGCTCGTCGATGTCCACTTCGTGAAGAAAACGCCGCTCATTCCCCTTGCCTCGCTGCGCGATCACGCAGAGCTTGCCGACATGCAAGTGCTCGCCCGAGGCAATCGGCTTTCCATCACGCCGGTCACCGAAGCGCAATGGCGCTTTATCACCGAACACCTTCTGTAACCTCATTGAAGGGAACTTCGCGTGTATGAGTTGCGCCTAAGCTTCGCGTCACATGACGCGCACTCATGCTTACGGAGTTACACGATGACAAAGAAAAACACCACTTCCGCGCTGGCAGCCGCCGTGCTGCTTGCAGGCGCTGCCATGGCACAGAGCGCGTTTGCGCAAAGCGTCATTCAGGCCCAGCCGTCGGGCGTGCTGTCGCTCGCAGCACAGGCCAGCGCAGACGTGCCGCAGGACGTGGTCGACATCACGCTGTTCTATGAGCAGGAAGCGCAAGATCCGGCCTCGTTGACATCGGTGCTCAATCAACGCGCGGACGCTGCGCTGCGCCAGGCGAAGGGTGTCGATAACGTCACCGCGCACAGTGGTTCGTTCACCGTCTACCCGTCCACGGATCGCGATGGCCGCATCTCTGCCTGGCGTGGCCGCACGGAAGTCGTGCTGGAATCGAAGGACTTCGCCGCTGCGTCCAAGCTAGCCGGCAAGATGAGCGATTCCATGCAAGTGGGCAGCGTGACGTTCTCGCTCTCGCCGGAAGCGCAGCGCGCGGCGGAACAGAAACTGTCGACGCAGGCTATTGCTTCGTTCAAGCAGCAGGCACAGAGTTCGGCACAGGCGTTCGGCTATAGCGGATATGCGATCCGTGAAGTGAACATCGGCCATAACGGGTCGTCGCCGCGTCCGGTCATGATGATGGCCGCACGCAGCATGGGCGCGGATGCAAAGATGTCTGCACCCATGGCGCTGGAAGGGGGCACCTCGACTGTGACCGTGAACGTGTCGGGTTCGGTACAGATGAACCGATAGACATTCAGTTCAAGTCTCGCACTGTAAAAAAGCCTCGCTGCGTGCGAGGCTTTTTCATGGCATCAACAATGGCTGATCTCTCGTTCAGGAGAGCTTCGCGGACTCTGAAGACACGGCACGTCCACGTCGATACGACCAGATAAGCAGTCCAATTCCGCCAATGATCATGGGCAGCGAAAGCCATTGGCCCATCGACAGGTTCATCGCCAGCAGACCAAGATAATCATCGGGTTCACGCGCGAATTCAACCGTGAAGCGCGCGAGGCCGTAACCGATCAGAAACACCGCTGAAATAGCGCCGACCGGCCGTTGCTTGCGCGACATCAGCCACATCACGATGAACAGTGCGAACCCTTCCAGCGCGATTTCATACAACTGTGACGGATGACGCGGCAGCATCTGGTAACGCTCGAAAATCTCGTTCAGATTCCATTGCTCGGCCTGTTGCGGATGGGTGCGCAACCAGATGGCGTCATCGGGGGATGCGTTCTGGAACAGCATGGCCCACGGCGCGTTCGGATTGGTCACGCGGCCCCACAACTCGCCGTTGATGAAGTTACCAAAGCGCCCCGCCGCCAGCCCGAGCGGGACCAGTGGCGCGACGAAATCGGTGACTTGCAGCCAGGTCCGCTTTCTTTGCCACGCGAACACGACCATCGCAAGCGTCACGCCGATCATGCCGCCGTGGAACGACATGCCGCCTTCCCAGACCTTGAAGATATCGAGCGGATTCGCAAGGTAGAAACTCGACTTGTAGAACACCACATAGCCAAGCCGGCCGCCCAGGATGGTACCGAGCACACCGTAGAACAGGATGTCGTCGATATCCTTCGTCGTCCACCCTTGCGCCGCGACGTACGGCAAGCGCAGCCGCAAACGGCCGATGACAATGCACTGGATGAACGCCAGCAAATACATGAGGCCGTACCAGCGCACAGCGAGCGGACCGAGATGAAGCGCGATGGGATCGAAATTCGGGTGAATGAGCATGTTTCTATTTACGTGTTGGGGTCACGGCAACGCAGGCACGGTAGCCGCATGAGCGCGCACTATATCGATAAAACCGGCGAGCACCGGACTAACCTCCGCCGCGCGCCACACGAGTCCGGTCTCAACCACCGGCCCGGATTCGAGCAACGGACGATACACCACTCCGGTCCTGCGCAGATGACGCAGCGATTGCGGCACGAGTGCGACACCCATGCCGGCCGATACCAGACTGACAATGGTCTGCATCTGGATGGCCTCCTGGCCGACACGCGGCATCAGGCCAGCCGCGCCGTAGCAACCCATAATGATGTCATAGAATCCGGGCGCGAGACGCCGTGGAAAGACGACGAGCGGGGCATCGGCGAGTTGATGCAGGCTGACAGGCGTCTCCGACCACTCGTCGGCGCCCTGCCCGAGCTCAGCCGCGGCGTCGCTCGACATAGCGATGACCAACGGCTCGCGCGCGATCGGCAAATACGACAGCGCAACGGCGTGGCGCGGCGGCAACGGGGGAATCACGAGCCCGGCGTCAATGCGGCCCGCCACCAGTTCTTCCACCTGGACGTCGCTGGTCGCTTCCACGAGTTGCAGGCGCACGCCGGGGTAGCGGGCGCCGAAATCGCGCAGCAGCAGCGGCAGGAGGCCGTAATCGGCGGTGGAAACGAACGCAAGCGACAGAACCCCTGCCTCGCCCCGCGCGAGCGACTGGGCGAGCGGTCTTAGCGCTTCCGCGCCCGCGAGCAGCCGCCGCACTTCCGGCAGCAGGTCCTTGCCCACGGGCGTCAGTTCGACGGAACGCTTCGTCCGCACAAACAGCGCCACGCCGAGCATGTCTTCCAACGCCCGGATGGCCTGCGACAATGGCGGCTGCGTCATCGCGAGGCGCCCTGCGGCGCGCCCGAAGTGCATTTCTTCCGCAACCGTCACAAAATACCGCAACAATCTGAGTTCAATGTTCCGCGCATCCATTGATATCTTCCACGACCTAATAGACCCTGAATAATATATTGGACACGCGTTCTCGCAAGCTTCATCCTTTCGCGACCAGACAATAAAATCCTCAAGGAGCCCCACATGGCCTTCAATCGCCGCTCGAAAAACATCACGCAAGGCATCGCGCGTTCCCCGAATCGCTCGATGTATTACGCCCTTGGCTACAAGGAAGAAGACTTCGACAAGCCGATGATCGGCATCGCCAACGGTCATTCCACCATCACGCCATGCAATTCGGGCCTGCAAAAGCTGGCCGACGCCGCAGTCGAGTCCATCCGTAAATCGGACGCGAATCCGCAGATTTTCGGCACGCCGACCATCTCCGACGGCATGTCGATGGGCACCGAAGGCATGAAGTACTCGCTCGTGTCGCGCGAAGTGATCGCGGACTGCATTGAAACGGCCGTACAAGGCCAATGGATGGACGGCGTGGTCGTGATCGGCGGCTGCGACAAGAACATGCCCGGCGGCATGATCGGTCTGGCGCGCATGAACGTGCCGGGCATCTATGTCTATGGCGGCACGATCCGTCCGGGCAACTGGAAGGGCAAGGACCTGACCATCGTGTCGTCATTCGAAGCGGTGGGCGAGTTCAGCGCTGGGCGGATGTCGAAGGAAGATTTCGACGGTATCGAGAAAAACGCCTGCCCGTCGAGCGGTTCGTGCGGCGGCATGTACACGGCCAACACGATGAGCTCGTCGTTCGAGGCGCTCGGCATGTCGCTGATGTATTCATCGACAATGGCGAATCCCGACGAAGAGAAAGTCACATCCGCTGCGGAATCGGCGCGCGTGCTGGTCGAAGCGGTAAAGGCCGATCTCAAGCCACGCGACATCATCACGAAGAAATCGATCGAAAACGCCGTCGCGCTGATCATGGCGACGGGCGGCTCGACCAACGCCGTGCTGCATTACCTCGCCATCGCGCACGCGGCGGAAGTGGAATGGAGCATCGACGACTTCGAGCGCATGCGCAAGAAAGTGCCGGTGATCTGCAACCTGAAGCCGTCGGGCCAGTACGTGGCGACCGACCTGCACAAGGCCGGCGGAATTCCGCAAGTGCTGAAGATCTTGCTCGACGCAGGCATGCTGCACGGCGATTGCATCACGATCACGGGCAAGACTATTGCCGAAGAACTGAAGGACGTGCCGTCGAAGCCGCGCGCCGACCAGGACGTGATTTTCCCGATTAACAAGGCGCTTTACGACGAAGGCCACCTCGCGATCCTGAAGGGCAACCTGGCACCGGACGGCGCCGTGGCAAAGATCACCGGCCTGAAGATCCCGGTCATTACCGGCCCGGCTCGCGTGTTCGAAGACGAGCAAAGCGCGATGACCGCGATTGTCGCGGGGCAGATCAAGGCGGGGGATATCGTGGTATTGCGTTATCTCGGCCCGAAGGGTGGTCCG
>NZ_JAQGMM010000219.1 GCF_028292365.1 Caballeronia sp. | reverse complement strand
GTGCGTTGCCCGGCATGATGCACGTCGGCCCCGGGTCGACATACGTACCCGTTGTAGTGGTAGGGGGTGTCTGGCGTGGGAGGTCCGTACGCAAGGATCGGCAGCACCCAGATCTCAAAGCCTTTGTAGTCAATTCTTTCCCACATGGAAACCTCCGCCTTCAGGGAACGGCGTTAAACAGTAGAAGCTAGACCGCTCCGCCCAAAACGCGGGCGACGAAGTGCCTGCCCCATGCTTCGCCGTGAGCAACGGCTTCCGCGACCGTGACGTAAGGCCCGTGATTACCAGTCAAGTCGCCAGAATCTTCCGCGTGCGTCGAACCTCGAACCGGCGTTCCATCATGCCGGGTCACCATCACACGGGCGCCATAACCAATAACCTTTTCTTCGTCAGGCGGGTCGTATTTTGGCTCGACGTTTATAGTCAGAAGATAGTCGCCAACTTCAACGTCTTGATGCATGGCCGTCTCCCTGTTCTTCGAGGAATCTTATTATGACCGCGAACGCCGGGCTAACAATGTGTTTACGCAAAGCGGCGGTGGACTTGAAAATCCACCGCCGCTCTAGACAAGGCCTGTAACAACTTACTGCGATGCCTGCGTGCTCTTGCGCAGTTTCGCGACATCAGCCGCCCCGACCGCTGGTGCACCATTGTTCCATCCAGCGCGAATGAACGTGAGCACATCGGCGATTTGCTGATCGTTGAGCACCGGTGCGTATTTCGGCATCGGATACGCGGCGGGGATGCCTTGTATCACGAGGTCCTGCGTGCCGTTCAGCGTGACGTTGATCAGCGACGACGCATCCTTCTCCATCACGTTTGGATTGCCCGCCAACGGCGCGAGCAGCGGTGCGAACGCGTGGCCATCCACCCCGTGGCAATGCATGCAGTACGCGGTATAAACCTTCGCGCCTGCATCGTTGGCCGGATGTTGCAGCAGCGCCGTGGTGGCCTTCGGGTCGTAGGCGTATGCCGGCGCGTTCGTACCGCCCGCCGCCGGCAACGACTTCAAATACGCCGTCATGGCAGCCAGGTCCTGATCGTTCATACCCTGCGTGCTGTGGTTGATCACATCCGTCATGGACCCGAATGCAGACGCATGCGCGTTCGCTCCCGTCTTCAGGAACGTGGTCAAGTCAGCATCCGACCAGCGCCCCAGTCCAACGTTCTGCTCGCCCGTCAGGTTGGACGCAAACCAGCCGTCGAGCACACCGCCCGTGAGCCACGCGCTGCCGCTTTCATCGAGCGCCTTTTCCTGGAACGCAATGCCGCGAGGCGTATGGCACGCACTGCAATGGCCCAGACCCTGAATCAGGTAAGCGCCGCGATTCCACCCGACATCCTTGCCGTCCTTGTCGCGATAAACGCCTTTATCGAGGAACACCATGTTCCAGAACTTGAGCGGCCAGCGCATGTTCAGCGGGAACGGAATATCCGATGTACGGTTCGCCTGGTTCACCGGCGCAACCCCCTTCATGAAGTACGCATAGAGCGCCTTCACGTCGTCGTCGCGGACCTTTGCATAGGACGTGTAGGGCATTGCCGGATAAAGGTTGTGACCGTCCTTCGCCACGCCCTGGCGCAACGCCTTTTCGAAGTCCTCCTCGCTCCATTTGCCAATGCCTGTATCGGGGTCGGGCGTGATGTTGGTCGTATAAATTTTTCCCATGGGCGTGGTCATCGGCAGGCCGCCGGCAAATGGCTTGCCTTTGGGCGCGGAGTGACAGGCGACGCAATCACCCACCTTCGCGAGGTAGGCGCCGCGGGCAACCAACGGATCGTCGTTCGCCGCGGCATGGGCCAGCAAGGGCAGGCTGAACGTGAGCGCGAGGGAGGCAACAAGATGTTTGATCATTGTGTGTGCCCTCATGCGCTTTGCAGTTGACGGCCGACGGGCAACTGCCGCAAGCGCTTGCCGGTAGCGGCAAAAATCGCGTTGGTCAGCGCGGGCGCAAGTGCTGCCGTACCCGGTTCGCCAATGCCCCCAGGTGCCTCGCTGCTCTTGACGATATGCACCTCGATAGGCGGCGTCTGATCGATCCGCAGCATCCGGTAATCGGTGAAGTTGGATTGCTCGACGCGGCCGTCCTTGATTGTGATCTCGCTGTAAAGCGCTGCCGTGATGCCAAAGATAATTCCGCCCTGGATCTGCGCCTCGATGGTGTTCGGATTGACCACCATGCCGCAATCCACCGCGCAGACCACGCGGTTCACGGCCACTTCGCCGTCGCCGTTCACGGTGACGTCCACCACCATGCCGAAGAAGCTGCCGAACGCGTGCATCACCGATACCCCGCGTCCCTGGCCCTTGGGCAAGGTGTTGCCCCAGCCGGCTTCACGGGCTGCGACGTCGAGCACGTTCTGTGCGCGCGGGGTCTTGCCCAGCAGGTCGTGGCGGTACTTCACCGGATCGACCTTCGCCTGCACAGCCAGCTCATCCATGAAACTTTCGACCACGAAGGTTCCGCGAGTCGGACCTACGCCGCGCCAGAACGCGGTGGGCACGTCCATGGGCTCCTCGCGCACATAGTCGATGAATTGATTCGGGAGATCGTAGGGGAGGTCCGCGGAAACTTCCACCGCATCAGGATCAAGGCCGTTCTTGAACGCAGGAGGGGCGAACCGCGCCATGATGGACGACCCCACTATGCGATGTTGCCACGCGACTGGCTTGCCATTCGCATCGAGGCCGGCGGAGATGACGTCGTAGTAATACGGGCGATACATGTCGTGCTGGACGTCTTCTTCGCGCGTGTAGGTGACCTTCACGGGCGTGCCGACTTGCTTGCCGACCTTCAGCGCCTGGGCAATGAAATCGGTTTCCAACCGGCGCCCGAAGCCGCCGCCGAGCAAGTGGTTGTGCACGGTGATCTTGTCGGCGGTGAGGCCGGTGATTTTCACGGCGGTATCCACCGCGCGCGTGGGCACTTGGGTACCGACCCAGATATCGCAGCCATCGCTACGCACGGACACCGTGCAGTTCACGGGCTCCATGGTGGCGTGCGCGAGGAAGGGCTGCTGGTACACGGCGTCAACGCGTGTCTTGGCATCGTTAAAGCCCTTCTTGACGTCGCCGTCCTTGCGCGCCACGGCGCCATCGCGCTTCGATGCGTCGGCGAGTTGCTGCACTACCTTGGCCGTGGAAAAGTCCGCACCGCGGCCCTCGTTCCATTTGATGTCGAGGGCTGCCGCGCCGCGCTTGGCAGCCCACGTATGGTCGCCGATCACAGCCACGCCGTTGTCGATCCGGATCACCTGGCGAACGCCGGGAATCTTCTTCGCGTTGGTGTCGTCGACGGAGGCAAGCGTACCGCCGAAAACCGGGCTATTCACAAGGGCGGCGTACACCATGCCCGGCACCCGGACATCGAGTCCGAACATTGCTGTGCCGTCCACTTTTTCCGGCGAGTCGAGACGCTTGGCAGCGGTCCCGATCAGCTTGAAATCCTTCGGGTCTTTGAGCGGCACGTTCTGCGGAGCGGGCAGTTTCGCGGCGGCATCGACGAGTTGTCCATAGCCGATGCGGCGATCGCTCGCGGCATGCACCACTTCGCCTTTCTCCGCGTGGCACGACGCCGGGTCGACCTGCCATTGCTGCGCCGCCGCAGAAATAAGCATCACGCGAGCGGTGGCGCCGGCTTTTCGCATGGGCTCCCATGCGTAGCGGATCGACGTCGATCCGCCCGTCAACTGGCCGCCGAGCAGCGGGTCCATGAAGAGCTTTTCATTGGGCGGCGCGTGATCGATGACCACGCTGTCCAGCGGCACTTCCAGTTCTTCCGCGATCAGCATGGGGATGGACGTGTAGATTCCCTGGCCCATTTCGACCTTCGGGATCACCAGCGTCACCTTGCCCGTTGCGTCGATCTGCACAAATGCGTTGGGCTCGAAAACACCGCTTTGCGGCGCTTCGTTGGCGTCGCCGCCGATCACCGACTTAGCGTTGGGCGCTTCGCCCTGGCTTGCCGCGGGCAGGCTGAAACCCAGCATCAGGCCGCCGCCAACTGCTGCGCCGACCGATATCCCCAGCTTTAGAAATGTGCGCCGATTCAGGCCGTCGGGTACGCGGCGGTTCTGTGCTTCGAGTAATCCTCGCGACATGTCACGCCCCCTTGGCGGCGTGCTTGACCGCGGCACGGATGCGGTTGTACGTACCGCAGCGGCAGATGTTGCCCGCCATTGCAGCGTCGATATCGGCATCCGATGGGTTAGGGTTCGAGGCGATTAGCGAAGCCGCCGACATCACCTGACCCGACTGACAGTACCCGCACTGCACCACGTCGAGCGCGACCCATGCCTCCTGTACTTTCTTGCCCGCGGGTGTGGTGCTGACAGCCTCGATGGTCGTCACCTTGCGTGTTCCCACCGCTGCAATCGGCAGCACGCAGGAGCGCACGGCCTGACCGTCAAGATGGACTGTGCAAGCGCCGCATTGCGCGATACCACAGCCAAATTTGGTGCCCGTGAGACCGACCAGATCGCGCAGCACCCAGAGAAGCGGCATGTCGGGAGGGGCGTCGACCGTGTGAGATTCGCCGTTGATGGAAAGCGTCGTCATCTGCAACTCCAGTTGTCGTGGGGGATTTTTATAGTCGCTCTTAATCGGAAACCTTATACAAGATTACGACGATTCGTGCTGAATCGTGCTGAATCGCCTGTAGGCCTTGGCTGCGCGTTGCCGGTGCTTTTTTGCCGACTGAGAAAAATCGTGGAATAAAGCGTTGTGGAAAGGGTTGGCGCAGGCATTGATGTCCACGACGCCCGTTCTTCAAGGCGAATCTCCGTGCCTTCCAATTTCATTACAGTTCTGCGCGCCCGATGCATCGCTGCCGCTGGGATCCTGGTTGCCGCTATTGCGCTAGGTTCAGCCCGCTCCCCGGCCCATGCAGCAGACGGCCAACGGAGATGGACAGCATGTTGATCAAGCCGAGCGGCGACATCGATCGAGATTTCACCGTGATGATGATTCCGCATCACCAAGGCGCAATCGATATGGCGCAGGCCGAACTGCGCGATGGACACAACGAGCAATTACGTCGGATAGCTCAGGAATGGGCGTGATTCAATGCTCCTGCGGTTTTTTCTTGGGTATGGCCATGTTTGTTTGAAGTGCTGATGGTGCCGCGCAGACGTGTGTCTGATTATTTTTGATAACTCAGGAATAAATCCGGCAGGAAATGGGTTTGCCTTTATACCAACCCGTTAAACCTATTGGAGTCGAAAATGAAGACACTTGCCTGGCTTTCGTTGTCCGCCGCCGTCCTGGTTTCATCAAGCGCTTTCGCGCAAGGACTGACCCGTTCAGAAGTCCATCAGCAACTGGTGGAAGCGCAGCAAAATGGTTCGGAGTACGTGTCGAATTCATCGTACCCGGATGTCCCGCCGGTGTTTCAGAACCAGGCGGAGAATCAGCGGAAAAATGCGAGCGCGTATGGCGGCGTTGCCGCCGGCTCGAACACCAGCGCGCCGCGCGCGAGGATGAGTGGTACGCAAAGCCCTGAAACGTGCGTTGGCCCTGTCAGCTTCTGCAACATCTATGCGGGATCGTGAGCCGCACGAGCCGCACGTTATGACCGAGCCACGACCCAGCGTGGTGAGCATGGGGCAGACCGATTCATCGTCTGCCCCATGCTCGTTTGATCAGGCCGGCATCTTGCGGAACGCGATCGCAAAGCGATTCCAACTGTTGATCGATGTCACCAGCAGTGTCAGGTCCACGATCTCTTCTTCAGTGAAATGGGGTTGCACGGCTTCCCAGACGGCATCGGGTACATGGCCGTGCGAGACCAGCGTCAGCGCTTCGGTCCATTCCAGCGCCGCGCGTTCGCGGTCCGTGAAGAACGGCGTCTCACGCCATACCACCACGGCCGCCAACCGGCGATCCGTCTCGCCGCCCTTGCGCGCATCGGTCGTGTGCATGTCGACACAAAATGCGCAGCCATTGATCTGCGATGCGCGCAGGCGCACCAGTTCCGCTAGCGATTTTTCCAGCGATGACTTACCGATGTACTCTTCCACCGCAACCAGGGTCTTGATGGCGGACGGCTTGGCTTTGTAGAAATCCAGACGAGTTTGCACGACGGCTCCTTCGATTTAGATGGGTGCGCAATACGACGCGACATGCACAAGAATAGGCGCTTTACTGGACCTTATGAATAGCCGATTTTGCGTAATTCCAGGTAACCAGTGACGAAACCTCCAAGCTTGGTTGTTCTATAGTGACAGCCGACCCAACAGGGGTTCGCCTATCCGTCAGCCAGCCATCCTCTCCCTAGCGAAACACTTAAAGAAAAAGCCAAAGTCCGGGAAATAGTGCGCGTTCCTTGACTTGGATCATTGAACGGTCAAGCTCAGTATTTCGGCATGTTGAATCATCTCAATAATGATTAATAATGCATGAAATCATGTGAATCTTAGTGCTCGGCAAATTGGCTTAAGTGCTTTAAGCTCACTGTCCAGAGCAGTCGCGTTGGTTATAAAAAATTAGCTGTAGCGAAATACTGCAGACACAAAAAACCGATCGAGGGATACAACGGTGGGCATACGCAGCGTCCTCATAACACTAGTGCTGCTCGCAGGTTCAAGCCTGCATGCACTCGCCGCTGGCGAGGCGCCGGCCGAAAAAGCGCCTGACACCATGCAGGCGCGCGTGCTTGGGTGCGCGGCGTGCCATGGCGCGCAGGGTGAAGGCACAAGCAATGACTATTACCCGCGGCTCTCAGGCAAACCCGCGGGTTATCTCTACAACCAATTACTCGCCTTTAGAGACGGTCGTCGCAAGTACCCGCCAATGAATTATTTATTGGCGTATTTGCCTGACCCGTATCTTATGAAAATTGCGGAATACTTCGCCGCTGAGCATCCGCCATTTCCTGCGCCTGCGCCAGTGACTGCCGATACGGCGACGCTCGCGCTAGGCAAGACCCTGGTCAATACGGGTGCCGCGTCGCGCAAGATTCCTGCATGCGTCGCGTGCCACGGTGCGGCGCTGACCGGCATGGAGCCAGCCATTCCCGGCTTGCTGGGTCTGCACTCCGACTACATCAGTGCACAGTTGGGCGCATGGCGTTACGGCACGCGCACCACGCTTGCTCCCGACTGCATGCATGGCATCGCTACAAAACTAGCCGACCGTGACATCACCGCTATCGCGGCGTACCTGGCTTCGCTGCCGGCGCCGGAGAATCCGGCGCCCGTTGCGGCAGGCTCGCTCAAGATGCCGCTTGCGTGCGGCACCGTACCTAATCAATAGGCGAGGAAATAGACGTGCTCAGTTTCCGTGCCCTTATGCTTTTTTGCGCCTGTGTCGTGACGTTGAATGCGCGAGCCGCCGATCCGGCGGTGATTGCCCGTGGCGAATATCTCGCTCGCGCCGGTGATTGCATTGCGTGCCATACCGTTCCCGCGGGCAAACTATTCGGTGGTGGCCGCGGGATGGAAACACCGTTCGGCACGCTCTATACGCCGAACATTTCTTCAGACAAGCAGACTGGCATCGGCAAGTGGACCTCGGCTGAGTTCTACACCATGATGCATACCGGCAAGTCGCGCGACGGCGAGCTGCTTTATCCGGCCATGCCGTTTGCCTCCTATACCAAGGTCACGCGCGCCGACTCGGACGCAATCTACACATACCTGTTGTCCACGCCGCCCATTCATCAGCCTAATCGTGCGCATGAATTGCGGTTTCCGTTCAACCAGCGCTCATTGCTGTATGGCTGGCGCATGCTGTACATGAAGCCCGGTGAATACCAGCCTGACACTACACAATCGGTGGAATGGAATCGGGGCGCTTATCTGGTTGAAGGGCTCGGCCATTGCACGATGTGCCATACCGCAATCAATGCGCTAGGCGGCAATTCACCCTCCAAGCGCTTCGAAGGCGGCTTGATCCCGGTGCAGAACTGGTATGCGCCTTCGCTTACGTCGAATAAGGAAGCGGGGCTGGGCGACTGGAGCATCGAGGACATCTCGGACCTGCTGCAGTCGGGTGTGTCGAACCGTGGCGCCGTGTATGGGCCCATGGCCGAGGTCGTGTATGACAGCTTCCAGTATTTGACGGACGAAGATATTCGCGCCGTGGCGGTCTATCTGAAGACGCTGCCTGCGCGTGCCGGCGACAAGCCTGCGCCGGTCACCGCCGCTGTTGCCGAACAGCAGACCAGTCTTTCGCCGCTGGGCAAGAAAATCTATGACGCCCAATGCGCGCTATGCCACGCGTCGCAAGGGCAGGGCAAGCTGCCGCATTTCCCGCCGCTGGCGAACAATCAGTCGATCCAGATGACGTCGGCGGTGAATCCCATTCGCATGGTGCTGAATGGCGGTTATGCGCCGGGTACGAAGAAGAACCCGATGCCGTATGGCATGCCGCCGTTCGCTCAGTCGCTCTCCGATGTCGAGGTCGCGGCGGTGGTCACTTATATCCGCACGGCCTGGGGAAATCACGGCACGCCGATTGGTGAAAAGGAAGTCAACACGTTGCGCTCAGCCCCACTTTATTGAGGACGTCATGACTGATTCCGAGAAAGAAGATGCCGCCGTCGATGAGATCGTGCGAGACGGCCCGCATGGCGCCATTGCTTTGGCGGGCGTGTCAACGGCCATTGTGATCGGCTTGTGGTTTGCGTTTTATTTCTTCGTTTTCTTACCCCGCGGCGTTATCCAATGAGCACTGAACACCCGTCGCATGCGTCTGCCGATATTGCAGCGCGCATCGAGCGCAAGTGGGCGCTTCTGGTAGTCATCATTCTCTGCGTGCTGGTCGCCATGACGATCTTCACCGGACTGCACTGGGCCATGATGCCGCCGTCCAGAGTGGAGACGGTGCGGCCTGAAACGCTCAACGTTAGCGGTGAATTCATCGAGAGCAACCTGGGCAGCGCGGTTGAAGCAGATGGTTCGGTTACCGTACGAATTGTCGCGCAGCAATATTCGTTCACGCCGCAATGCCTGCTCATACCAACTGATACACCCATCACCTTTCGTGCCACCAGCGCGGATGTCGTGCATGGATTCCTGATCACGAACACGAATATCAATTCGATGCTTGAGCCCGGCTATATCTCCACCTTCAAGAGCACCTTCACGCAGCCCGGAGAGCATCTGATGCCATGCCATGAGTTTTGCGGCACGGGACATCAGGGCATGTGGGCGCACGTCAAGGTGATCGATAAAACGGCTTTCCTCAAGATGGCAAACGCTAACGGTTCGCGGAGACTCAGCTGTGTTAAATAGCAAGCGACTCGTTCTCGCGCATTTCTGGCTTGGTTTCATCAGCTTCGGCGGCGCGTTGCTGCTCGGCGCGTGGCAGATGTGGGTGCGCAGTCCGCTGCATCCGTGGCTGAAGAATCCGGAGCTCTACTATCGCTCGGTCACGGCGCATGGTTCGGCCATGGCCTATGTATTTCCCACGCTGATCGCAATGGGCTTCGGTTACGCGGTCACCGAACTGGCGCTGAAGAAACCGCTGGTCGGCGCACGCTGGGCATGGGTCGGTTTCATCCTGGTGGCCGTGGGGACGGTCACCGCAATGGTCCCCGTCGCGATGGGCCTGGCCTCGGTCCTCTACACTTTCTATCCGCCGATGATCGGCAACGCGTTCTACTACATCGGCATTGTGCTGGTGGTGGTCGGTTCCTGGATCTGGGTCGCGCTGATGTCGATCAACCTTGCCGTGTGGAAGCGCGAGCATAAGGGGGTGCCGGTGCCTCTAGCGATGTTCGCCACCCTGGCCGGAGCCTATTTATGGGGCTGGACAGCGGTCGGTGCGGCGATCGAGATCCTGTTCCAGATCCTGCCAGTCGCGCTGGGCTTCAAGACGACGATCGACGCTGGACTCGCCCGCGTGTTCTTCTCGTGGTCGCTACATGCAATCGTCTATTTCTGGCTGATGCCCGCTTATATAGCGTATTACACGATCCTGCCGCGCGCGATCGGTGGCCGCCTGTACAGCGATTCGATGGCGCGTATCTCGTTCATCCTGTTCCTGGTGGTTTCGATGCCGATCGGCATTCACCACCTGTTCGCCGATCCGCAAGTCGGTTCGGGTTTCAAGTTCATGCATTCGGTGTTCACTGCGCTGGTCGCGGTGCCGACCTTGCTGACGGTGTTCACCATCTGCGCGTCGGTTGAAATAGCGGCCCGTTTGCGCGGCGGCCGGGGCAGCTTCGGCTGGATCAAGGCGTTGCCCTGGGACAATCCGCTGATGCTCGCGCTGGCGTTTTCGTTCGTGATGCTTGGCTTCGGCGGGGCGGGCGGCATCATTAACATGAGCTACCAGCTTGACTCGACCATTCACAACACGCAGTGGATCACAGGGCACTTCCATCTGATCTTCGGGGGCGCGATCGTCATCATGTATTTCGCGATTGCCTATGACCTCTGGCCGCATCTTACTGGCCGCGCGATGACGCACTTGAAGTTGATGCGCCAGCAGTTGTGGCTGTGGTTCAT